>JBGSMP010000011.1:0-4023 GCA_041740105.1 Sphingomonadaceae bacterium | reverse complement strand
GAACTCCGCGCGCGCGATGTGCCCGCGACGATCAACGGTCAGCGCCGGTCGATGCGCGTTGTCGACGTGCCGCTGGGTGAATCGGGGGTTGCTGGCTACGCTCTCGATAACGATGAACTCGACCGCGCCAAGTCAGCCTTCCGCCGCTTTGCCGATACCCAGCGCGACACGCTCGATCGCCTGTCGGCCGGCGTCGCGCAGTTCGATGCGGACCGGACGCTCAGTTTCTGCAATCTGCCGTTTCAACGGATTTTCGGCATTAAAACCGAATGGATCGCGGATCGGCCCGAATTCGATCGTGTGCTGGAGCGGATGCGCGAGGCAGGGCGCATCCCTGAAGCGCGTGACTTTCCCGCGTGGAAAGCCGAACGGCGCAGCTGGTTTACCGCGGTTGGCGGTGCGGAGGAAGAAGCCTGGCTGCTCCCGGGCGGAGCGCACCTGCGCGTGCTCGCACAACCGTTGCCCGATGGCGGGCTGTTACTCGTTTTCGAAGATCGAACCGAACAAATCCAGCTTGCCAGCGCGCGCGATACCCTCCTGCGCGTCCGCGAGGCGACATTCGACAATTTGTTCGAGGCCGTCGGCGTGTTTGCGTCGGATGGCCGTTTGCATTTGTGGAACAACAAGTTTCGCGATGTCTGGGGCTTCGAGGATAGCTTGCTGGCGCAACATCCGCGCGTCGACAGGCTTGCTGAAAATGCGGCGTCACGGCTGACAAATCCGGCGCGTGCTGCGCTGATCCGTGATCTCGTTCGTGGCGCGACCGTCGAGCGCAAGTCACGTGGCGGACGGGTCGCGTTCAAGGACGGCCGCCATTTCGAATTTGCCGCCGTCCCGCTGCCCGATGGCAATGCCCTTTTCACGATGCTCGACATCACAGACAGCCGCCGCGTCGAGCGCGTTCTTCGCGAAAGGACCGAAGCGCTGATCGCAGCCGACAAGGTAAAAACCGCGTTCGTGGCCAATATAAGCTATGAATTGCGCACCCCGCTTACGTCGATCAGCGGTTTTGCCGAGATGCTCGACAAGGGATATGCCGGCAAATTATCAAAGGCATCGCACGACTATGTCAAGGCGATCCTCGATTCCGTGGGTACGTTGGGAACGTTGATCGACGAAGTGTTGCTGACCACCCAAGATGATGCGGGGCTGGTCGGCGTCGACCGCGAAACGGTCGACCTGCTCAATATTCTCGATGCCGTCGCTGCAGAATCCGAAGCGTTGGCGGCGGGCAAGAAACAGCAACTTGTCACCGATTTTCGGGCCGACGTCGGGCGTGTCGAGGGCGATGCCAAACGGCTTCGCGCTGCTGTCGCCGCACTACTCGAATCGGCAATTTCGATTACCCAATTGAAAGGGCGGATCCTGCTCCACGCCAGCGGCACCCCCGAAAGCGCGATAATCGTCGTTTCTGACAATGGACCAGGCGCCGAACCCGCCGATTTGAGCCACGTCAGGCTCGTGGTCGAAGCCCATGGCGGACAGCTGACGCAACTGTCCGAAAAAGGACAGGGCACTATCGTCAAGATCGATTTGCCGCGCTGATGCGGCTCGCCGATGCCGATGCCACCGAAGCTGTGGGTGCGCTGGTAGGCGGCCAAGTCCAATGCGGCGATGTCATCGCGATTTCCGGTCCGCTTGGCGCGGGAAAGACCTGTTTTGCTCGGGGGCTGATCCGCGCCATGGGCTACGATGGTGATGTGCCTTCGCCGACATTCGGGATTATCATCCCTTATGCGCCACCCGATGTCCGAATGCTGCTATGGCATGTGGATCTTTATCGGCTCGAAACCGAAGATGACATGTACGAGCTGGGCCTGGACGATGCCCGCGCCGATACCGTTTTGGTTATCGAGTGGCCCGAACGAATGGGGCTCGCGTTATGGCCAGACGCCCTGAAGATCGATTTGAGTGTCGAAGGCAATGGTCGGCGCTTGACAGCAACGGTCCCCCCGTCATGGGAAACACGATGGCCGTTCAAATGACTCCGCCCCTTGCCGCACCCGATTTTCTTGCAAGGTCCGGCTGGGGAGAGGCCCAAATTCTGCCGCTTGCCGGTGATGCGTCGTTCCGGCGCTATTTCCGCGTCATCGCGTTGGGGCGAAAAGCCGTGCTGATGGACGCGCCGCCGCCACATGAAGATCCGCGCCCTTTCATGCATGTCGCCGAACATCTTACGGCTATCGGCCTTCGCGCGCCTGCTATTTTGGCATCCGATCTCGACGCCGGCTTGCTGTTGATCGAGGATTTCGGCGATCATCGCATGCGCGAAGCGGTCGATGCCGATCTGTCCCGTGAAAGCGAGGTTTATCGCGGCGTGGTCGATGTCCTGGTCGAATTGCATCGCCATGCGCCCGCAACATTGTCCCGCCATGGCCTTGACGACTGGATCAGCGAAGTCGGGCTGTTCACTGAATGGTATTGCCCGCACATGGGGCTGCGCGTGGATAACGATAGCTTTCAACAAGCCTGGCAGGAGGTGCTGGCGCCGGTTGATACCGGCCCTGAGAGCTGGGTAACCGAACTGCGCGATTATCATGCCGAGAACGTGATGCTGACCGATGGCAAAGGAATGGCGCGCTACGGGCTACTCGACTTTCAGGATGCCCGCGTGGGTCACCCCGCTTATGATCTCGTGTCGATGCTTCAGGACGCGCGCCGCGACGTTTCGCCAGCGATCGAGGCAAACATGCTTCGTCACTATATGGAAGCAACGGCGCGGCAGCCAATGTTTGCGGATGCCTATTGGGCGCTGGGCGCGCAGCGCAATACACGCATTCTCGGCCTCTTTGTCCGGCTGTGGAAACGTGACGGCAAGCCCGCTTACCGCGCCTTTCAGTCGCGCATGTGGGGTTTGCTCGAGCGCGATCTGGCGCATCCGGGGCTCTTGCCGGTGCGCAATTGGTTCGATGTGAATATTCCTGCCGAAGCGCGCGGTGATGCCTGGACACGATACGCGTGAAAGCCAAGCGCCCGATCTTTCTGACGCTGCCGAGCAGCACCAAGATACCGAAAACTGCCATGGTGATGGCCGCCGGGCTGGGCAAACGAATGCGGCCGCTGACCGCGACCAAGCCCAAGCCGCTGATCAGCGTTGCCGGGCAGCCGCTGATCGACCACGCACTGGCACGGCTTGCGGCAGCCGGTGTCGAGCGCGCCGTCGTCAACGTCCATTATCTCGCCGATGCGATGGAAGCGCATTTGCGGCGTAATCATCATGGTCTCGACATCGTCATTTCGGATGAGCGCACGAAGTTGCTCGAAACCGGTGGGGGGCTGGTCCGTGCGCTCCCGCTGATCGATGCCGATCCGTTCTTGCAAGTGAACAGTGATAATCTGTGGGTCAACGGGCCGGTCGATGCCTTCACGCTGCTGGCCGATCGCTGGGACGATGCAACCATGGATGCGCTCTTGCTGATGGTCCCGCTGGCGCGCGCAAATTGCCATAAGGGGCGCGGCGACTTCCATCTGGACGCAAACGGGCGTCTTTCACGCCGCAAGCCGGGGCGGATCGCGCCGTTCGTGTATACCGGGATTCAGATGCTTTCCAAACGGCTGATCATCGATCCGCCAGCCGAGATATTCTCGACAAATATTTTCTGGGACCGGGCGATTGCGCAAGGACGCGCTTACGGCGTGGTGCATCAGGGCATGTGGTTCGATGTCGGTCATCCCGGCGCGGTTGCCGAGGCTGAAACCATCCTCGCCGATGGCTAAGCCAGCCACGCGGTCAGTGCGCGGGGGGGCACGCGTTTTCACCATTCCGGTTCATCGCAATTTTGCCGATGTGCTCGCCAACGGTCTGATCGCCATGCATGGACGCGACCCGATCGCTCTCGCGCGTGGCATGGTATTGTTGCCTAACAACCGCGCCGTGCGCGCGATCACGGACGCGTTCGTCCGCCGTGCCGAGCCGGGTCTGCTGATGCCGCGGCTTGTCGCGGTCGGCGATGTCGGCGGTGATGCGATGGGCATCGCGCTCGACCCCGCCGGAGAAGATGCCGTTCCCGCCGCCGTCGATCC
>JBGSMP010000297.1:0-3789 GCA_041740105.1 Sphingomonadaceae bacterium | reverse complement strand
GGCGGGTGCGCGAGCTGGGTGCGCCCAATGCCGTGATCGCGCACCGCAAGGACGGGGTGTTCGATGTCGCCGAACTGCTGGCTTTGGCGCGCGAATGGCCGGGGCTGGAGGGGACCGATCTGGCCAAGCCAGTGACGACATTGCAGAGTTATGGGTGGGATGGGGGGCTTTGGTCGCTCGGCGAAGGTTACAAAGGTGACACTAACAGCCCTACCGCAAGAAAAGTTGTCGCGATAGATTATGGTATAAAACACAATATCTTACGTAACATGATTGACGCTGGATGTCAAGTGACGGTCGTGCCCGCGACGGCGAGTTTTGACGACATCATGGCGCACCAACCCGATGGCTTGTTCCTGTCGAACGGCCCGGGCGATCCGGCGGCGACGGGCGAATATGCAGTGCCGGTGATCCGTGACTGGCTCGACACGGGCAAGCCGTTGTTCGGGATTTGTCTGGGGCATCAGCTGCTCGGCCTCGCGGTCGGCGCGAAGACCGTGAAGATGCACCAGGGGCACCGCGGCGCGAACCATCCCGTCAAGCGGCTGTCCGATGGGCGGGTCGAGATCACCAGCATGAACCACGGGTTCGCGGTGGACGCAGAGACTTTGCCAGCGAATGCGCGCGCAACGCATGTGAGTTTGTTCGACGGATCGAACTGCGGATTCGAACTGACCGACGCGCCTGCGTTCAGTGTGCAATATCACCCCGAAGCGAGCCCGGGGCCGCAGGATAGCCACTATCTGTTCGAGCGGTTTGTGGGGATGATGGGGTGAGGCTGACATACGAAGAGTTCAAGGTCGCGCTTCTCAATGCAATGCATCGAGATGCGAACGTCGCCGGATGGACAAATTTTCAAGAGCTGCAAGACAAGTATGATATGCCGGTAACCGGGCTGTGGTCCCCGCAAGCGATGGAGGAGCTGACCGCAGAAGGACTGATCGAGGCGAGGTCTGGTGGTGCCGGGAATGCGTATTCTATCTTCGGTCGCCTGACCCAAAAAGGAATTCAGAGTGTTAACTCGGCGATAGTGGTTTCAGCATCTGATCGGATTGTAAGTCTTGATCACAATCAAAAAGAGTATTTGCAGATTGCTTATGGCCTAAAGTCCATTCGTGAGTGCGTTCGGGGAGCAAATTTACCAACTATCGATCCGCTTGAGCGAGAGCGAATTATTAATTCACTCGATTCAGCGAGTAAACTTTGGGAGACAACGCAACTCAAAATTATCCAAATAAAGGTTGGCGTACTTATGGCTGTTGACGATGCCAGTAAGGCACTTGCGTCGACAGCCCAGGCAGTCGCTGCCGCACTACTTGTTGATGTTATCAAGGCGTTTGTGAAAAATCACCTTGGCATCGATTTGGATAAAATTTGATGCCCAAACGCACTGACATATCCTCCATCCTCATCATCGGTGCTGGCCCCATCGTCATCGGGCAGGCATGCCAGTTTGATTATTCGGGGACGCAGGCGGTCAGGCCATCCAAGGGTCGATTATTTCAACGCCGGCTCCGACAAAATCATTCCGGTCTCGTGTTGCGACACGCATCGCGTGCGCGCGCGCCGTTGCCGCAATCATTGCATCGGGTGCCTGTATCGGCGCGCCCGCGTCGCGAGCCGATCGCAGCACAAGGCCGTATTGCGCTGAACAACAATCGTCGAAGGGCAACACTCGATCCTGATAGGTTGCGATCACGTCCTCAATCAGTTGGGAAATGCTATCCTGGCGTCGTCCGTCCGCCATCAATGCGGCTCGCGCACGAAATTCGGCCAGAACAATCGCCGAGAACCACAACAGGTGAGAATTCGCTGCTTCCCACTGCACGACCTCCCGGTCTGGGTTCGGGCGGATCAGTTCGCTCCAGACATTCGTATCGACAACGATCATTCGTCGTCGAAACTGGCGAAGCTCGCCGGACTGTGCGGCAGTTCAGGAAGATCAATGCCGGGACGACTGCCTTTGTAGAGCATCTGGCCAATGGATTTTCGCGCAGGCTTTGGTTCGGCAACAGACTCGGTAATCAACCGGCGTCCCTCTTCTTCCATCGAACGACCATTGGCAGCGGCGCGCTGGTGAAACCGACGCTTCACGTCTTCGGGAATGTTGCGAAAAGTCAAACTAGCCACGGACGTTCTCCGATGATTGCAATGCAATCAATGTATGCAATGAAAGCATCGTAATCAATGCCCAAACGCACTGACATTTCCTCCATCCTCATCATCGGTGCCGGCCCCATTGTCATCGGGCAGGCATGCGAGTTCGACTATTCGGGGACGCAGGCGGTCAAGGCGCTGAAGGCCGAGGGGTATCGGATTATCCTCGTCAATTCGAATCCGGCGACGATCATGACCGATCCCGAGCTCGCCGATGCGACCTATATCGAGCCGATCACCCCCGAGATCGTCGCAAAGATCATCGAGAAGGAACGGCCCGACGCAGTGCTGCCGACGATGGGCGGGCAAACGGCGCTGAATACCGCGCTGGCGCTGTTCAACGACGGGACGCTGAGCAAATATGGCGTCGAGATGATCGGTGCGGATGCCGAGGCGATCGACAAGGCCGAGGACCGGATCAAGTTCCGCGATGCGATGACGAAGATCGGGCTCGAATCAGCGCGCTCGGGGATCGCGCATACGCTCGAAGACGCATTGCAAGTGCTTGAACGGACAGGATTGCCGTCGATCATCCGGCCGTCGTTCACGATGGGAGGCACCGGCGGCGGAATCGCGTATAACCGCGAGGAATTCATCGAGATCGTGCGCGGCGGGCTCGACGCGTCGCCGACGACTGAAGTGCTGATCGAGGAATCGCTGCTCGGCTGGAAAGAATATGAGATGGAAGTCGTGCGCGACCGCAACGACAATTGCATCATCATTTGCTCGATCGAGAATATCGACCCGATGGGCGTGCATACCGGCGACAGCATTACGGTCGCGCCCGCGCTGACGCTGACCGACAAGGAATATCAGATCATGCGCAACGCATCGATCGCGTGTCTGCGGGAGATCGGGGTGGAGACCGGCGGGTCGAACGTGCAATTCGCCGTCAATCCTTCCGATGGGCGCCTGATCGTGATCGAGATGAACCCGCGCGTGTCGCGGTCTTCGGCGCTGGCATCGAAAGCGACTGGGTTTCCGATTGCCAAGGTCGCGGCGTTGCTGGCGGTGGGCTATACGCTCGACGAGGTGCAGAACGACATTACGGGCGCGACGCCGGCGTCGTTCGAGCCGACGATCGATTATGTGGTCACGAAAATCCCGCGCTTTGCCTTCGAGAAGTTCAAGGGGGCCGAACCGCTGCTGTCCACCGCAATGAAGTCGGTCGGCGAAGTGATGGCGATCGGGCGGAATATCCATGAGTCGTTGCAGAAGGCGTTGCGGGGCCTTGAGACCGGGCTGTCGGGGTTCAATTTTGTCGATGAACTGAAAGGCGCGTCGAAGGATGATCTGATCGCGGCGTTGTCGCGTGCGACGCCCGACCGGTTGCTGGTGGCGGCGCAGGCCTTGCGTGAGGGGATGAGCGTTGCCGAAGTCCATGCGGTTGCAAAATATGATCCGTGGTTTCTGGAGCGGATTGCCGAAATTATTGCCGCAGAAGCCGAAGTTTCGACCCATGGCTTGCCGCGAGACGCAGAGGGGCTGCGGCGGCTGAAGGCGATCGGCTTTTCGGATAAACGGCTGGCGTTTCTGGCTTTGCAGTCGGCCAATTTGACCGACGACAGCATGGCGCGCGGCTCCGGCCTGATCCGCGATGCCGTGGTCGCCATGACGGGCGGCGTGACCGAG
>JBGSMP010000202.1:0-15118 GCA_041740105.1 Sphingomonadaceae bacterium | reverse complement strand
GCGCTCGCTGGAGGTTCAGGCAGCGATGAGCGCCGACCTGGCGGCAAGTCGCGACCCTCAGAGCTGGGGCGACGAGGTCGTGCTCAGCATGATGCCATGGCAGCCGGTGATCGACGGCGATGTGGTCCCCGCGCCCCCACTCGACCTGATTGCGGCGGGCGCCGCTGCGAACATGGACGTGATGGTGGGCACAAACACCGACGAATGGCGGCTATTTCTCGTGCCGAGCGGTGCAATTAATTTCATCACAGACCCGGTAGTGGCAGGCGTCGTCACGGCTTACGGGCTTCCGCACGAAGCAACGCTGGCCAGCTATCGCGCCGCCAATCCCGATGCCACGGCTGGCGATCTGCTCGCCGCGATCATGGGCGATTGTTACTTCCGGATCCCCGTCATGCGGCTCGCCGATGCCCATGCCCATGCCAATGCGGCGATGGCGTCGTCGACCTATGTCTATGAGTTTGCCTGGCATTCGCCACAATACGACGGAAGGCTCGGCGCTTGTCACGGGCTCGAAATCCCGTTCGTATTCGACAGCTTCAACGGTGAAATCGCGCAATTCCTGGGCGCGAGCCCGCCACAGCAGCTCGCCGACATGATGCATGCGGCCTGGGTCGACTTCGCAACGAACGGACAGTGCGAGTGGCCGGAATACAGCGCCGACAACAGGGCCGCCATGCGGTTCGATACACATTCTGAGATCGTAACCGATCCATGGGCTGCAACTCGAGGCGTGTGGGATGTTCATTCGGATGCGCCGGTTACGGCCTCTCTGGGAGTGTCGGTGTCATGATTGGAAAGGCAGCCCAACTCACGCCCGAAAGGACAGACCTAAATTTTGATGCGGCACAATCGCGCGCGCGGTCGATGATTGCCGTTATCGCCTTTTTCGTTTTGACCTTTGCCTGGACGTGGAGCCTTTGGGCAATGACGTCGTTCGTCGCCAATCTGCCGCCGGGTGTAAGCACGGCGTTGTTCCTTGCTTCGGCGTTCGGCCCGAGCTTTGCCGCCATCGCCGTGACGCTGGCCTTCGGAGGCGGCCGCTATTTGCGCCATTGGCTCGGACAGTGCCTAAGATGGCGGATCGGCTGGCGCTGGTATGCGGTTGTCCTGATGGCACCGCCGGTTGTCATGCTCGCCGCCTTGGGGCTTCACGCTGCCTTCGGTGGCGTCATCCCGCCGTCTCCAGTCGCTGGCCATGTCCTGATCGCCGTCGCGCAGTTCCCGCTCATCACGCTCTTCGGCGGCCCCTTCGGCGAAGAATTCGGTTGGCGCGGCTATGCGCTTCCGGCGCTGGCAACACGGATCGGCTGGCGCACGGCAAGCCTCATCATCGGTGCAATCTGGGGACTGTGGCACGTCCCGCTCTTCTACATGGCGAATACCGCGCAGGCCGATCTGCCGATGGCGCTGTTCCTTGTCAGCACGGTCGCGCTATCGGTCACCTTCGCGCGGCTTTCAGTGAATACCGGCTTCAGCGTTGTCCCGGCAATTCTGCTGCACAGTGCGATCAACTGGTGGTCGATGGTGCTGCCGGTGATGCCGAAGGGCGGCGACACGCAGATCTATTCGATCGCCATGGCGCTCGTGATCGTGATCGGGCTGGCAGCGTTGCTGATCCCAGAATCGCGGAAGCATCGATCGTGCTGATCCTCTACGTCCTCCAGACGATCTTGCCACTTGTTCTGCTTGTCTGGCTGGCCTTCGTCCCGGCGCGAAGCAGTGCCGGTTTTTGGGTTCATGCGATTGTGATTGGCTTGACGCTGGTCGCATTGAGCTATGTCGGCATCTGGACATTTCCGCCCTGGTGGACGGTCTACGCATTCGGCGCGCTGTTGGTGGTAGCGGTCGTCAGCGGCCTTGCGCGGCAGCAGGTTACAACACGGTGGCCCCGAGGTGCGGTCTCTTGGAGTGCGCTTGTTGGCTTTGCCGCGTTGGGAACTTACTCAGCCAACGAGATTCGCGTCGCCACCGGCGCGACAAAGCAGCTACCGGGACCCACGGTCGATCTGGCCTCACCGCTCGGTCCCGGCACCTATCTGGTGGCCAATGGCGGGTCGGCACCTTCGGTGAACGCCCATGCGACGTTGCTCGACCAATCGGTCGTCGCGCACAGGCCTTACTGGGGCACCGCGCACGGAGTCGATCTCGTCGCGATCGACCACTGCGGCTTGCGCGCCGATGGCGTGATGCCTGCCGACCCGCGCCGCTATGTCATCTTCGGCAGGCCGGTTGTTGCGCCTTGCGCGGGTGATGTCATCGTCGCAGTCGACGGTCTGCCCGACATGCCGGTTCCTGAAGTAGATCGCGCCCACCTTGCAGGCAACCACGTCATCCTCCGCTGCGCTCAAGCCGACATACTGCTGGGCCATTTTCACAAAGGGTCAGTACTCGTGCGCGCTGGGCAGCGGTTGCAAATCGGCGAGCCGATCGCGCAGGTCGGCAACTCGGGCAACACCAGCGAACCGCATTTGCATATCAACGCGCAGAGGCCGGGAACACTCGAAGCGCCATTCTCGGGTGCGCCGATACAGATCCGGATCAATGGCCGCTATCTCACGCGCAATGATCGCCTTGTCGTCCACGCAGTCGGAAGGCGGCCATGAAGTGGATGCGACGACATTGCTTACTGGCCTGGACTTTGATCGTGGTCAGCGTGATCGCGGCTATCATCTGGTGGCGCTTCACAAGGGATATTGCGGAGGCACGTGCGCGCGTCGCGCGTCACAGCGTCGTCGTTCAAACGCCTTGCGGCCCGATCGAGTATCAGGAGGCTGGCAGCGGGGTGCCGTTGCTCTCGGTTCATGGCAGCGGCGGCGGCTATGATCAGGGGATGGCTTTTGCCCGGCCGCTCGCGCGCCAAGGCATCCGCGTCATTGCGATGTCCCGCTTCGGCTATTTACGCACGCCGATGCCCGCAAACGCGTCGGCGGCATTACAGGCCGACGCTCATATTTGCCTCCTAGATGCTCTGGGCATTGCAAAAGCCGCTGTCCTGGGCGGGTCGGCGGGAGCACCGTCGGCGCTCGAGATGGCAATCCGTCACCCCGATCGGACGAGCGCGCTCATCATGTTGGTCCCGCTCACTTATAAGCCACCGATGCAGGCGGCTTCCGCGCCGGCGATGCCGTCGTGGGTCGAAGCCGCGATGATGTCGGTGATCGGATCGGACTTCCTCTTCTGGTCGGCATTGCACGTGGCGCGCGATCCGGTGCTCGGCACGGTCCTGGCGACGCCGCCCGAAATCGTCGCCAACGCAAGCCCGGTCGAGCAGGCACGAATCAACGCAATGCTCGACAAGATCCTGCCGGTCTCCGCTCGTGCCGAAGGTCTGCGGAGCGACACCGCTGCGAGCAAAAACCTGAAACCGGCTGCCTTGGGATCGGTCCGCGCCCCGACGCTGATCATCAGCGCGCGCGACGACCGTTATGGCACCTACGCTAGTGCTGAATACACTGCGCGCCATATCGCCGGTGCGCGGTTCATCGGGTTCGCGCAGGGCGGGCACACATGGGTCGGGCATGACGAGGCGGTGATGGCCGCGATCGCGCGTCTGCTCGTTCTGGGACGCCGAGCGGATCCACGCATGAAACATCGGTCGCAATGACAGGTTCGCCTTCGCTCTTTTTCGTTCTGGTGCTCGCGTTGTCGCTCCCCTTCTATGCGCTGGGTGGTACGGGTGCCCGGCTGCTTGGCCTGCCGATGTTGCCGGCGAGCGCGTTGATGACGTTCGTGCCGATGGCCGCTGCAATGATCCTCGTTTACCGGCAACGTGGGTTTGCGAGTGTTGCGGCACTGCTTAAGGGAACCGTAGACCTGCGCAGGCTTCGTCGTCGGGGTTGGTTTCTAATCGCGATGCTGTTCATGCCGATGGTCGGCGTTCTGGAATTCGGCGTGCTCCGCATGGCCGGAACCGCGGTGCCTCAGCCCGTGATCGAGCCAGGCACCGCCCTGTTCCTCTTTAGCGCTCTTTTCTTCGCCGCCATTGGCGAGGAACTTGGATGGCAGGCTTATGGCTATCCCGCGCTTCGCGTTCGCTTCGGCGTGTTGCTGTCGGCCGTTGTCCTCGGAACAGTCTGGGCGCTTTGGCATGTTATCCCGTTCGCTCAACTGGGCCGCACCCCCGAATGGATTCTGTGGCATAGCCTGAGCGCGGTCGCCTTGCGGATCATCATCGTCTGGCTTTTCGAAAACACGGGCGGGACCGTTTTGGTCGCGGTGGTCTTTCACGCCATGATCAACCTGTCGTGGGCGCTGTTCCCGATTTCAGGGTCCTATTATGATCCCTTGGTCACGTTCGTGATCCTGTCGCTGGCCGTCTTGTCGATCGTTGCCTTTTGGCGGCCCGACGGTCGTTACGGCAGCCATCGCTCGCGGCGGTCGTAGATATAGTCTTTCATCGTCCGAGGAGGACGTCCGAGTAACCGCTCGAGTGTACCATCGACCATCGCAGCCTGACCGAAGCGTAGACCGACGTGCAGAATCGTCTGGACCAATGCTTGCGTGAGTGGCAGCCGGGCACGCACCAGGTGTCGAATGTAGCCAGATACGCTGGCTGGTTCGTACCGGATGGCGCGTTGAAGCTCGACGCTCAACAACGCCGCGACTTCGGCAAATGACAGCGCGGCGGGGCCAGTCAAATTATAGCCCTTGCCCGCGTGCGCTTTTGGATCGAGCAGCGCCTCGACAGCCACATCGGCAAGATCGCGCGTGTCGATGAAGGCGACCCGCCCCCGTTCAGCAGGAACGTAAATCCGATCGTCTCGGCGAATGTCTTCCCGATACGCACTTTCGAGGTTCTGCATGAAGAATCCGGGTCGCAGGATCGTCCAGTCGGCCGCGCCCGCGCGCAGATGCTGCTCGACGGCGTGGTGCGGCACGAGCGGATTGGTCGCGGCCCCCGCAACCGAGACGAACACAATCTGCTCGACACCAGCCGCGCGCGCGACATCGATGAGGCGATTCAATGTCGCTTTGGTATTGGAAATCGCTGGCGGTCGCAGCAGAAACACCGCGCGGCATCCGGCAACGGCTGGGGCGTAAGTCGCGGGATCGAGGAAATCGAAATTTGCCTGCTCGCACCCGGCGCCGGTATCCGTGTTGGAGGTGCGAACGGCAATCCGCGTCATGGCACCACGCTTGCGCAGTGCCTCGACAACTTCACGACCGACGTTGCCGGTGGCACCCGTAACTAAGATGGCACCCGTCATGAGGCCGCCCGACGATTCGTCGAGGACTTCATTTCGCGAAAGAATTCCAATGTCTGCAACACGATCGCACGATGCGCTGCGGCTGTCCCGACCGGGCCTGCCATGCCGAGCCATCCGACGACAGGTTGGATTTGAGGCACATCGGTGAAGTCTGCATGAAAGAGCCCGCGCAGCGTGACGACATGGGCGTTCGGACTGTTCGAGATGGCTCGTGAAATGCTCGTAGCCTGCGCCGCTATTTCGTGCTCGGGCCATCCGCCGGAGGCAGCGCGTTCGGCGCGCTGGTCGGCAGCGGGGCGGGTCAGCCACAAAGCGCGCTGCCCCAGCCCGCGATTGGCGATTTCAATAGGCACGGGCGCGTCCATCATCAGGCAGGCCTTGATACGGTCGTCCCGCTGACACGCCTGCGCCGCAACGATCGCCCCGAGCGAAATACCCATCACACCGACGTTCTCAAAGTCGAACAGACCGTGTAGCGGGTGCCGCGGGTCCGCGTTGATCGCGCGCAAACGATCAAGAATCGCGGACACGTCGGCGGCGAGATAGGGGACAATGCTCCGCTCCCGCGCGAGCCGGGCCGCCATTGTCACGGAAAGCGGCGCATTGCGATAGGAGGGCGCAATCAATTGCGATGCCTCGTCGCGCGACATGCCCTCTACAACGCGGCCATCGGGCAGGATAGCTGCCGCCACTGATCCGGGCTGATTCAGTGTGACGACAACGAATCCTTCCGCTGCCAGTGGCACCGTCTGAAAGCTGCTCATCTGCATGTAGCCGGTCACGCCCGGCAGATAGAGAACGACCGGGAATGGTCCGCCCGTGCGGGGACGGGCGCCGACGGTCCACGGCGCCGTGATTTTGCCGAGCCGTTTAAGTGCCAGGCCCACCAATTGCCCGTGGGTTCGCGCGATCGCTGAAGTGACCGGTCGGGCATCGGGCATATAGGCAACCGCGCGTCCCGGTGCCGAGGCGGGATAAAGGATTTGAAAGGGAACGACGCGCGCTCCAGCTTTCTTAAAAAACTCTCTTCGTGCTGGGTCGACAGCGGCGTCGTCGATCGCGCCAACCAAGCCGGAACTCAGCGCTGGAACTGTACGCAAAGGCAATCCGGCAAACCACAATCCAGTCGCTGACATCCCGATCAGGGCGGCAAATACCAACGAGACTTTCGTTCTAGGGTTCAAAAAGATGTCCAAATCGATCGGCTAAGCAGTGTGTCATGCCCGCCGTGTTTTACGTGAACGCAGGCATGGGTGACCTCAGGTCGCTTCACGATCCGCAAATATCCTTGCGTAGAGGCGATCAGCGACGCCCGCTGAGCGCGAGCTGGGCACTGCGAAAAGCAATCAGCCTATCGCTCGATTTCGGATGTAAATCCTCCCAACTGAATGTCGATCTTTCCGCTGCCCCGTCGGTCCAGATGCGTTCAGCAACATCGAAGAGTTCTCGCGCCGTTGGGTCGCGACCGTTCGCCATGCAATCGACCAACTGATCGGACATCAATGAAGTTGCTGATACTGTCATGCGACGCCTCGCTTTCCCGATTGCCCTAGCTGGCCTTTGTCTAAGTAAAGCATCATTTGCGACGACATGGGTTCGATGGCGGTGGAGTGGAGCTGTCTGAGCCGTCAGCCAATCGGCTGCTTGATGCAGGTCGTCCTGCGAGGAAAAGCTCCGATCACCGCTTGTGCCTTATTGCTGACTTAGCGTTCGCCCATCCCGCATCTTGTCCCGGCTAATCTGTAAAACACAGGTGTTACGCATGAAGTCCGTCGTTACACTAACGCTAAATCCGACGATCATCGCCACCCGCCTCGATCCGCAATCCACGCGCAAGGGCCGTGATCCCGGCACCGTGGATCAGGATCGTCACGACGACCATGACCGTGGCGAGGGCCAATTGGATCAACATCGCGCGGTCTTCAGTTGAGCTGCGCCCGCAACATCACAAGCGTCGCATCCCCCGGACACATCGAAGCCGTAAAGCCCATTTCGCGTTCCATCTCGATCGCTTCGTGGTGGTCGCGGGTTTCAATCGACTCCAACGCCTTATATCCCTTGGCTTTGGCCAGACGCGCAACATGCTCGAGTAGCGTCCAGCTAATCCCCTTGCGCTTGTGATCGGCACGGATCGCCATCGCGACTTCGGCGCGTTGGCCGTCGGTGTCTGCGGCAAGCATGGCCGATGCGATAATCGTCTTGCCGTCGGCATCGAATGCAAGGATGTTCTCGGTACGGTCGTGATCGACGTTGGTCATCGTCGCCAGCAACTGAGGTCCAACCGTATTAAGTGCGCTGAGGAAGCGAAATCGGAGATCTTCTTTTTCGACATGCGCGAAGAAATCGGCAAGTGCGGCACTATCGGTCGGCTCGGCCCGTCGCACCTGAAAGTCGAAACCAGATCGGGTTGTGAGCGTCGTCTCGATCCGTTCGATTTCTTGAACAGTCATCACGTAATTCCTTTGGCATCGATGCCCCGTCAATGGCGCACAATCGGGACAAGCTGCTATCCGTAAACACCCTTAGCGCTTCGTTTAACGACACTTGACTAAGGGCGAGATGCGGCTGGTTCGTGGTCGGTCAGCGCCGCTTCAACAACGCTGTCGCGGCCATAAACGTCGGCGTAGCGGACAATGCTTCCGTCGACCGCAGCCCTTGCTGTAAAATACACGACATAGATCGGCACCGGCGTCGCGAGATCCGCTTTGATCGTCTTCCCGCTGGCCAAGGCGGCATCGATCCGCGCGCGGTCCCAGCCCGGCGTTCCGGCAAGCAGCGCGGTGGCAAGGTCGAAAGGCTTGTCGACGCGCATGCAACCATGGCTGAATGCACGTGCGGTTTCGTCGAACAGCGCTTTTGACGGCGTGTCGTGGAGATACACCGTGTAAAGATTGGGCATCACCAGCTTGATCTGCCCCAATGCATTCAGCGGGCCGGGTGCCTGGCGCACACGTGTCCCTCCGCCTTCGGCTTTCACGCGGACATACCCTCGCGCCTTGGCTCGCGCTGGGCTTTTGATCAGCAACGATCCGATCCCTTCGGCAACGATGCTCTTCGGGACCTCCCACCACGGATTGATGATTAAGCCGCTTACCGCCGTCGAAAATTGCGGCGTCGATCTGGCCGGCTTGCCAATGACAATGCGATGCATCGAAATGATGCGGCCATTGTCGACGAGTTCCGCCGTGTAGCCCGCGACGTTGACGAGAATATAGCGCGCGCCGGGGTCTCGGGGCACCCAACGCCAGCGCTCCATGTTGGCGCGCAGTATAATCCGCGTAGCGCGGTCCGACGCGGGTGTCTTCGCGAGCGCCGCTTTCAGGCGGACATATTCAGGGCTTGTCGGCAGCAGCGCATCGAGTGTTGCGCCAACCCTGTGCCCGGCAAGCGCCGCTGCCTCGAGTTCGATCAGCGCGGCAGTATCGGCGACGGGGCCGACAACGTGCCAATCGATCCGCCGCTTGCCACGAACATGTCCCTCCCACCGATCGCTCGCAAGATGGCGAAAATGGGTGGATGCGCTTTGGTCGATTTGTCGCGCATCGCCCGACAACATTGCGGCTTTAAGCGATGCCAGATCGTAATCGGTGGGATCAAGCCCGTCGGCCGCTGCCGCAGTGATAGCCTGCACCAATTCGCTGACATCGGCCGGCGACCAACGCTGCGCCTGCGCCATCGCCGCCGAACTCATGAGGACGAGCATAAGCGTTGCTGCCGCCAACATTGACCGGGCTGTCAAAGTGCCGCTCCCAAACGCGCAACGGCATTAAACAGTCGTTCATTACCGAGTGGTTTCTCGAAAATCGCCGAATAGCCAATAGCCTTTGCGCGTTGCTCCAGCGTCGCATCGAAATGGCCCGTAATCAGCAGGGCAGCCCCGGACCATCCTCGCTGGCGCAACCGGTTAAGCAAGCTCAGCCCATCGATATCGGGCATCAGATAGTCCGCGATCAGGCATGTTTGATCATCGATCAGGTCGGCATCGAGTACAGCTTGGCCACCGGCATAAGCATCGACAATGTGCCCACGTCCCGTCAGGAGGAGCTTCAGCGACTCGCGAACCGCCGCGTCGTCGTCGACCAGAACCACATTCATTTTCCTGCCCTAAAGCCCCGTGCTCGCCGACCGCTGTGACAGGAACAGAAAGGCAGCGCGTTACGTAGATGTCCCGACGTTATCGCCCGGCAGGTCGCTCCACCCGGCCGCAAAGGCGATGCGAAGCACTTCGGACAGGCTTCGCACGTTCAATTTGGTCATCAGATGCGCGCGGTGAATTTCGACAGTCCGGGGGCTGATGCCCAGATCATAACCGATCGTCTTGTTCGGCAAGCCGCGCACGAGGCCGCGCAGGACATCGCGTTCGCGCGGGGTCAACGCCTGCAGCCGGATACCTGCTTGCGACGCGCGTTCGGCGCCATGTCCGGTACGGTCGATACGTGCAAAGCCGTCTTCCATTGCTGCCAATAGTTCGGCCTTCTCAAACGGCTTTTCGAGGAAATCGATCGCACCCGCTTTCATCGCCGCAACCGCAACGGTGACGTCGCCATGTCCCGTCATTACAACGACAGGCAGCGCAATGCCGGATGCTTTCAGCTCGGCTTGAACGGCCAGACCGTCGATTTCGGGCATCCGCACGTCGAGGAGGACGCAGCCCGGGTCGAGCCCGCGTGCCGCTTTCAGGAAACCACGGCCGCAAGCAAATGCCTCGACGCGAAAACCCGATGTCTTGAGCATGAAGCTGGCCGAACGACGGATCGCTTCGTCGTCATCGACCAAATACACTTGGCGCTCGGCTGTCATCCTTCGTCTCCCGCATCGGCGGCCCCCAGCGTAAAGCGAAAGGCTGTTCCGCCGCCGACAGGCTGATCGAGCCAGATCGTGCCGTCATGCGCTTCGACAATGGTCTGGCAGATCGACAGTCCCAAACCCATCCCGGCATCTTTGGTGCTGACGAAGGGCTGGAACAATTTGCTCTGGATATCGGCGTCAAGACCGGGACCGGTATCGAGAACACTGACCTGAACTATCCGACCGGCCGTCGGGATTGCAGCGATCGTCAATCGCCGCTCGGGCGCATCGTTGAGCGCTTCGACGGCATTGCGGATGAGATTGACCATCACTTGCTGGATCTGGACTTTGTCGACCAGCACGCCACCGATCCGGTCGTCGATATCGATGCGGACATCGATGCCGAGTTCGGCCACGCCGATCAGTGCCAGCGCATTGGCCTCGTTGATCAGGCCGCGAAGATTTTCGACACGTTTGTCAGTGTCACCGCGCGAAATGAAATCGCGCAGGCGGCGGACGATCTGCCCGGCGCGCACCGCTTGCGTCGCCGCATCGCCAAGTGCTTCGCGGACGATCGCGACGTTTTCTGCATGGGGATCGGCCAGCAAGTCGCGCGCTGCCTCGACATAGTTCGCTACTGCCGTCAGCGGCTGGTTGAGTTCGTGCGCCAGTGCCGACGCCATTGTCCCCATCGCACTGACGCGTGACGCATGAGCGAGTTCGGCCTGCATTTCCTCGAGCCGCACTTCCGTGGCCTGCCGCCTTGTCAGATCGCGAATGAAGCCCGTGAACACGCGGCTATGGGCAGTACGCGCCTCGCCAACCGACAACTCCATCGGAAATGTCGACCCGTCGCGGCGCTGACCGATGGTAATGCGTCCAATGCCGATAATCCGTTTCTGCCCTGTCGTCAGATAGCGGTGCATGTAATCGCCGTGCTGCCGCCGGTCGGGCTGGGGCATCAGGATCGTGACATTCTGCCCGACTGCTTCGTTTTCGTCGAAGCCGAACAAATGCTCGGCTGCTGCGCTGAACGACACGATGACGCCGGCTTCGTCGATCACGATCATCGCGTCCGGTACTGTTGCCAGGATCGAATGCAGCAAGGCCTCACTTGTCGCGCGCGCATTCCGTTCGATCAAGGGACAAGCTCCATTAGGAAAGGCAGACTTGCCCTTGATCCCTAACAGCATTCACGAGACGCTTGTTCCGTCGTCAGTGCGCCAGCAACAAAGGCACCGGGCTATGCGCCAGCATGTGGTGCGACGCACCGCCAATCACGGCCTCGCGCAGCCGCGAATGGCCGTAAGCACCCATCACGATGTAAGCAGCCTGATGCAGCGCTGCTGCGTTACAAAGTGCTTCGCCAACGGTTTTTCCGTCGAGCCTATGCTCCGAACATTCGGCAACAACGCCGTGACCTGCAAGATAGCGCCTGACATCATCCATCGGAAAATCTTCATCTTCGTCGATGGTAACAATACGCACGGCGCGCGCACGCTTGAGCATCGGCAGTGCGGCACGCGTCGCGTGCGCAGCTTCGGGCGAACCGTTCCAGGCAATCATGGCAACACCGGTTGGGTCCAAACCAGAACCGCCCAAGGGAACAGCCAATACGGGCGTGCGCGCGTGGACTGCGACGTCGGCGACGAGGGACAGTGGCTGCCCGCCGCGTTTGCGCGCTGAACTTTGATTTACCGACTGACTGAGCACGATGAGGTCAGTCAAGCCTGATCGACTGACGATCGTGGATGCGACGTTGCCATCATGGACCGACCAGTCCCATGCAATGCTTTCGCTGGCGAGACGCGTTTCGATCCGCGTCCGCGCTTCGACTGCTTCCTTCGCGAGATGCTCGAACAGTGTTTTTAACTCATACATGCCGCCAAACGGATCAGTCAGCACAAAGTCCGATACAGGCGTGACCTGAATGCATGTCAGATGCGCATCATGCGCTTTTGCGATCGCCAGCCCAGCGACAAGGCGACTTTCTTGGCCTTCGTCGTCGTTTACGTGCAGCAGAAGTGATTTCATGGCGACCTCCCGGATGATGGCTGTCGTTTAAGCGCCGCCAATTGCCCTGCAACTAAGGGGTAATGCGGATGCCGGATTTATATCACGGAGATTATTGAAGGGCATGACATTAGCCCAAGAAGCATCGATTGCGCCTTCACCGACTGCCGACTCGGCGATCCATAGGCCCAAACACGTTGTGATCTTATGCCATCCCGATCCGAACAGTTTTAACGCCGCCGTTGCGCAGACCTATTGCGACGCCGTCGGCCACTTTGGCCACGCGGCGATCATACGTGATCTCTACCAAATGGGTTTTGACCCCGTGCTAAAAGCGTGGGAAGAACCATCTGCTGAGGCCTATGTCGCCAGCGACGATGTCGCAGCCGAACTCGCTTTGTTGCACGATGCCGACGTCGTTGTGTTCGTCTATCCGATCTGGTTCGGCACACCGCCGGCAATGTTGAAGGGCTATGTCGAGCGTGTTCTTGGTGCGGGCTTCGGCCACCGCCTCATGCGCGAGCGCAGCGGACATTCAATCGTCGAGGGCAAGCACCTTTTGAGCATTTCAACGTCCGGCAACAGCATCCAGTGGCTGAACGAGCAAGGCGCATGGGTCGCGCTACGCACGGTCTTTGACAGTTATATTGCCAATGCCTTTTCAATGGCATCGACCGAACGTCTGCATTTGCCGAGCATTGTCAAAAACATGAAAGAGCACGACGTTCGGTCCGAATTGTACAAAGTGACGGACGCCGCGACCAAAGTTTGCGCAAGGCTTTTGGCTATCGAGCAGGCAAGTGCAGCTGCGCAATGAACCGGCGTAACGTCCTGATGGGGAGCGGTGCGATTGCTGTGGCTGCGGTAGGGGCAACGTATCTCGTCGACGAGGAAATGGGTTCGACAGCGCAATATGACCGTGTGATCGCTGCAACGCGCGCGACGCTCCCCCAAAATCCTCAGATGCGTGACCTGATCCGTTATGCGACACTCGCGCCGAATGGGCATAATGCGCAGCCATGGCTCTTTCGGACTGGCGCGAACCGGATCGAAATCCTGCCCGATTTCTCGCGCCGTACGCCTGTCGTCGATCCCGACGACCATCATCTGTTCGTCAGCCTTGGATGCGCTGCGGAAAACTTGGCTCTGGCCTCGGCAGCACGCGGCCGTCCGGGCGGCCTTACCTTCGATCCCGATCTCAACGGCCCAATCGCTTTCGACTTTACCGATGGATCACCCGTCGAAAGCGTGCTGTTCGACGCGATCCCGAAGCGTCAGTCGACCCGCGCCGACTATGATGGCCGGCCAGTCAGCGCGGCCGATATGAACACGCTGGCGAGGGCAGCTATCGTGCCCGGTGTCGATCTCGTTCTGATCACCGACCGACCACAGATGAACCGCGTGCGCGATCTGGTCGTTGCTGGCAACGGCACCCAGATGGCCGACCCCGCTTTCTTGCGTGAGCTGAAATCATGGCTGCGGTTCAATCCGCGTCGGGCGGCTGAAAGCGGCGATGGACTTTACAGCGTGGCGAGCGGAAGCCCCGCAATGCCTGATTGGCTCGGACCGCAGGGCTTCGACTGGTTTGTCACCGCCAAGTCCGAAAACGCCAAATATGCGCGGCAATTGCAATCCTCATCGGGAGTCGTGGTTTTCGTCGGCGCAAAAGCGGACCGCGCGCACTGGGTGCAAGTGGGCCGCGCCTGTCAGCGCTTTGCGTTGCAAGCGACCGCGCTTGGCTTGAAGCACGCCTTTATAAACCAGCCGGTCGAAGTGCCCCAACTGCGACCGCAACTTGCCGCGCTGGTCGGGATGCCCGGTCGCCGCCCCGACATCGTGATGCGGTTCGGCTATGGGAGCGAGTTGCCTTTCTCCCCGCGTCGGCCCGCCCGTATCGTCAGCTAGTGCCTAAGCCATTGTCGCCAGCAACTGATTGAGCGGCACGGTTGCAAACGTCGTGAAGCTATCGGCAAGCGCATATGGCAGCACCAGCGTGCGCCCGTTAACCATCGCGCCACAGGTATAAGCAATGTTGGGCACATAGCCGTAGCGTTGCTCGGGACTTGGCCGGATCAGCGGCTGAGTCGTCCGTGCGAGCAGCTTCGACGGATCGTCGCGATCAAGCAGGCACGCGCCAATGCAATAGGTTCGCACCGGGCCCACACCATGCGTGATAACAAGCCAGCCTTCGTCAATTTCGATCGGCGATCCGCAGTTGCCGATCTGGACATATTCCCATGGCCAGCGCGGCGCGACGACAGCGGCACCGCCCTGCCAGTCGTACAAATCGGGCGAAGTGAGCAGCCAGATGTTTTCATGGTCCTGACGCCCCAGCATTGCAAAGCGCCCGCCGATCCGCCTTGGAAACAGCGCCATGCCTTTGCCAGCGGCCGCATCGCCGTGCAGCGCGTTCAGTTCGAAGGTCTTGAAATCGGTCGTGCGCAAAAGCTCCTGCCGGATCGCCGCGCCACTGAACGCAGTATAGGTGCCGTAATAAATGACATCTCCATCGTCGTCGGTGAAGCGCACGAGCCGCATGTCCTCAAGCCCGTGGCGCTGGCGCTCGGTGACCGGAAAGATAACCGTCTGCGACAAGTCTTCTGCGCAGTCGCACGACAGTCGCACGCCGGGATCATCGGGCGCACCGCCCGGGATCAGGTCGATGCGTGGTGCTACGGCATGTACGCCCGGCGTATCGACAACGATCTGGCCATCAGCGCGACATGTCCCGGTGCGAAAGGTAACTGAAGACACATGCCCTTCGCCGACGCCTCGCAACGAGAGCACGAAGCGCACATCGCCCTCCGCCACGCCCGACTGGTCAGGGTGCGGCACAATGCTGGGATTGAGCAGTGCCGCGCCCTCGAAGGCATATTCCTCGCTGAAATAGGCTCCGATCAAAAGCGACTGGTCGCCGTCATTTGCGCATGGGTCGATGAGCAGCCCGTTCACCTCCCGATAGCGGCGCAAAAGCACGGTTTCGACGTCGCGATGCCGCTCGGATAGTCCTATCATGACGCCTTCTAGTTCGACGCGGAGCGCCGCCTTGTCGAGCGCCTGCACCCGATCGGCGATGCGCTGCGCCCGTGGCCGATCGCGCGGGGCAG
>JBGSMP010000254.1:0-6460 GCA_041740105.1 Sphingomonadaceae bacterium | reverse complement strand
AGCTGACGCTCGTTCTCGTCGGGGTCTCGGCCGCGAGTGCATTTGCCATGTCGCTCTACCCGATCATTGCGCATGGTCTGGCGCTGAGCGACACGCAGGCCGGTTTCCTGATGGGTGCGTCGATCCACGATGTCGCGCAGGCACTGGGTGCGGGCTATTCCTATTCGCCCGAAGCGGGGACGACGGCGACGATCGTCAAGCTGACGCGGGTTGCGCTACTTGCGCCGGCATTGGCTTTCGTTGCGCTGGCGTACCCGGCCGATCCGGGTCAGACGCGAAGCCGCGTCGGCGTGCCGCTGTTCGTCCTTGCTTTTCTTGTGCTGGCCGGACTGCATTCGCTTGTGGCAATTCCTCCGCAAATTCTCGACATGGCGCGGAACCTTTCGCTGGCTTTGCTGCTTTTGGCGGTAACCGCGACCGGTATCCGTTCGCCGATGCAGCAGCTGCTCGAACAGGGCTGGCGCGCGTCGGTGCCGGTGATCGTTGCGACCCTGATCTCATTCGCCTTGGCACTTTTGGCGGCCGTCACGCTTGTGCAATAGAACTGCCGTATTTTGTTAATGTAACCGCAATATTTATGCAAATGCTGCAATCTCACTGTCACATTTCAATCCTAACAACGGCATCAGAGCGGACACGACCGGCAATTCAGTCGGCCCGTCCGCCTGACATATTCATCAAGCCGGTGCCCCCGGAGCGGAGATATTATGGCCTCGTTCAAGCGTTTTTCGACGATCCTTCTCACGACTGCTGCCTGTGCGGCGCTTGCCGCTTGCGACGGCGCGTCCGAAATAGCATCACCGGGCACAGGCAATGTCGTCATCAATCCCCCCGCCGTCGTTGCGCCGCCGCCGCCGCCGGTCCCGCCTGCAGCGATTACGGCAGCGGCATTTGCATCGCCGTCCGGCGGCACCGCGACGGTTTCGATTACGGCTGACGAGCAGCTCGCCTTACTGACCACGGCGCCGAGCAGCGATAACAACGCAAGTGGCACCCGCGTTTTTGCCTCAGCGGCTAGCCCTGTTGTGGCATCGCCGTCGTTCTCAGCGCTGACGCCGGTTCCGGTCGCGATCAACCCGACGACGCTCGACAGCTTTTTTCAGGCGGGTTCGTTTCTCGGTGCGTTCAGCGGGCCGGGTGATACGGCGTTCCAGGGGTGGACCTGCAATTCACCGTCAGCGAACTTCGGCAGTGCCAGTGCGTCGTGCAACGCGCCTCCAATCGTTGTCGCATCGGGTGCGACGCCAGCAGCGAGCGCATGCCCCACGGGCACAACCGACGGTGGCACCAACACGAACGTTCGCCTGTGCCGTATACCCAACGCAATCACGACAAGCCTCACGCTGCCGCGCGTGACGGGCGTTGCGTATCTCCTAAGCGGCAACGTCGAAGTCGGCACCGATGTCGGCACGACGGGCGCGTTCTCTGGCGTAACGCTGACGATCGAGGCGGGGGTTACGGTGGTTGCCGATCCTACTGATCCGGCCAACGATGTGCTGCTCGTCAATCGCGGCTCGCGCATCGATGCCGTCGGCACGCCAACGGCGCCGATCATATTTACGTCGCGCCAGAATCTTTCGGGTACCGGCACGTCGGATTCGACGCAGGGCCAGTGGGGCGGGATCATCCTGCTCGGGCAGGCCGCGACTGGCGTTTGCCGCACGGGGACGGGGCCGAACGATGCAGCCGGTTCGAGCACAACGTGCGAAAACTCGGTCGAAGGACTGGTGACACCGCGCTTTTACGGCGGCCCGACGGCGGCGAGCAACAGCGGCCGGATGCAATATGTCCAGATCCGCTTCACCGGGATCGACATTTCGGCAGGCGGCGGCAACGAATTGCAGGGCCTGACGCTCGGCGGTGTCGGCACGGGCACATTGCTCAGCCATATCCAGTCGCACAACTCGGCGGATGACGGCATCGAAATCTTCGGCGGCACCAACAACCTGCGCTATATCGCGATTACGGGCGCCGACGACGACGGCTTCGATTATGACAATGGTTATCGTGGGTTCGTGCAGTTTCTCGTGGTCGCACAGAAGCCCGGCGGCGCGACGAGCGATTCGTTCACGCTGGAAGTCGACTCGAACGGAAACGAAGATCTGCTGCCGCGGACCTATGCGCAGATCGCGAATTTCACGTTCATCCAGACCGCAGCGGCGGTCGGTGCGTTGCGTATCCGCGGCGGTGCAGACACGCGGCTCGCGAATGGCATCTTGCAAAGCTCTGTGCCTTGTCTGAACGTGATCGCGCAGAATTCGGCAACCGACCGTTCCACGATCCGTGCTGCAAATCCGGCGCTTCAGGATGTCGGTCCGCCGATTTTCAGCTCAATCTACTTTGCCTGCAGCAACCGCTGACAAGCAGCAGGCGATCAGGCAGCGCCGGTCAATGGGTTTCGGCTCTGATCGGCGCTGGCTCGTAATGAACCAACCAAACTGGATCGCGCCATGAGAAGTCCACTGCGCTTCAATTCTCTCCTCCTGATGTCGTCGATGCTGATCGCGCCCGGCGTGCTCGCCCAGACGACGTCGGCACCTTCAGCGCCGACGTCGCCGCCACCAGCAGCGACCACAGCGACTCCTGAAGAAGCACCGCCAGAGACCGAAGAAGAAGTCGAAATTTCGGCGCCAGGGGCGAGTGCAGAGGCCGGTGATGAAATCATCGTGACCGGCCGGCGCTTCACGCCGAACTCGGTGCGGTTGACGCCGCAGATCATCACGGTGCTCAGTGCCGAGGATATCGCGCGCACCGGAGAAGGCGATATTGCGGGCGCGTTGCAGCGGGTCACCGGCCTGTCGGTTGTCGGAAACGGGTTTGTCTTCGTGCGCGGGCTTGGCGATCGTTATTCGTCGGCGCTGCTCAACGGGTCGCCACTGCCGTCGCCCGAACCACTGCGACGGACGATTCCGCTCGACATTTTCCCGACATCGGTGGTCAGTTCGGCGGTCGTGCAAAAAACCTATTCCGTGAATTACCCGGCTGAATTCGGTGGCGGTGTCATCAACCTGACGACCAAAGCAGTCCCGCGCGAGAGCTTCTTCACCCTGGGGGGCGGCGTGTCCTATGACAGCGAGACAACCGACAATTTCGGTTACACGTATCGCGGCGGCGGGCGCGACTGGACCGGTTATGACGACGGCACGCGCAAAGTGCCGGGCTTCGTTACCGCAGCCGGCGTCGGTGGTACGTCGATCGGGGCCGCCGAAACCGCGCAACTCAATAACCTCGAGACAGTCGTCCTTCAGAAAACCAAGTTCATTCCCGTCAATTTTTCGGGCGATCTGAGCTTTGGTTATACCACCGATGTTTTCAGCGACGGGCGGCTCGGTGTGATCGGGGCCGCGAGTTTCGGGAGTACATGGAAAACCCGCGATGTGGTCCAGCAGGACAGCAATGAAGATAACGGCAACCTGCGCAATGACTTCCGTTCGGTGATCACCGACAATCGCGCGGTGGCTAATGCGCTGCTTGGCTTTGGCCTCGACATTGCCGATCACAAGTTTCGGTGGACCAATCTCTATATCCACGACACCAACAAGCAGGCGCGCGGCTCGAGCGCCACGGTTTACGCCAATTCGTCGGGCAGCCTGCGCTTCGATCAGGATACGGCATGGTTCGAGCGCCAGCTGATAAATACGCAGTTCGTGGCCGAGCTCGACTTCGGTGATTTCGAAATCGACGGTCGCGCAAGCTATGCCAACACGCGTCGTGACTCACCTTATGAGCGCACGTTCAGGTCGCGCTTCGATACAACTCTTGGCGGTGGCGTCTTCGTAAACGACCTGACCGGCGCGGCAGGCACGGATCAGGCGTCGGTGGCGTTCAGCGACCTCGAAGAAAACCAGTATGGTGGTCAGGCCGATCTGTCATACAAAATGCCGACCGATTTTTTCTTGCAGTTTTCCGCCGGCTATTTTTACAATGAAACCGAACGCAATTCGTCGCGCTTCACGTTCCGGTATCGCTACGACACGGGTACCGGCTCGCTCGGTGCGCTCCCGCTTCAATATCGGGTTCTAAGACCCGATTTGCTGCTTTCGCCGACTGTTCTGGCGAAAATCGATGGCGCGCTGGGCGGATGCCCGAACGGCTTGTGTATCGTTCTCGACAATGTGTCGGGCGGGCAAGGGGCGGCCACCTACGATGCGTCGCTCCTCATTCATGCCGGCTATGTGCAGGTCGAAGCCGAGCCGATCGAAGGGCTTCGCGGCACCCTTGGCGTCCGCTATGAAACCGCCAAGCAGCGGGTGAGCACGAATGATGTCGGCAGCGGCAGCAGCCTCGACAATGACTATTTTCTGCCGGCCGCGACGGTGACGTGGAGCTTCGCGCCTGACATGCAGTTCCGTCTTCATGGGTCAAAGACGATCGCGCGTCCGCAATTCCGCGAACTCGCGCCGCAATTCTATCAGGATTTCGACAGCGACCGGTTGTTTTTCGGGAACCCCGCGCTCGTTGATTCAAAGCTGCTTAACTTTGAAGCGCGCTACGAATGGTACTTTGCGCGTGACCAACGGCTTACGGCTGCGGGCTTCTATAAAAAGATCGACAATCCGATCGAGCAGGTCTCGGCTTTCCCGACGCAAGACACGCGTATCAATACCGGCTTTTCATACGTGCCGTCGGCCGTTCTGTATGGTGCCGAGATCGAGATACAGAAATATTTTCCGTTGGACTTCATGAAAAGCCCGTTCTTTGAAACGCGTCGTTTGGTTTTCATCGGCAATTACACCTACACCCAGTCGAGCATCAAAGCCGACGACACGCTGGTGCCCGACATCAGCGCGCCCGTCGGTACGATTGCGGTGCGGCCAGCCAGTGATCTGTTCCGCGACGGCGCGCCGCTCGGCGGGCAATCGGATCACCTTGTCAATGTGCAGATCGGGATCGAGGATACCGAAAGCACGTCGCAGGCAACTTTGCTGTTCAGTTATGCCAGCGATCGCGTCACGGCGCGCGGTGCATCGAACGTCGCGGGCGATGCGTTTCTTCCCGACGTTGTTGAACGTCCCGGCATCCGCCTTGACTTCGTGGCGCGGCAGGGCGTCAAACTGCTCGGTTCGGAGATCGAATTCAAGTTCGAGGCGCGCAACCTGACGGGCACGAGATATCAGGAATTCCAGACGTTCTCGAACGGAAACCGCGTCGATATCAATCGCTATGATGTCGGAAGGACAGTGGCGCTCTCGGCTTCTATAAAGCTCTGATTTATAGCGCGGCGTTTGCAGTCGGGAAGCAGCGGCGGCATTTTCCGTCTCGCGCCCGGCCGCAATCCGTCATAGACGGCATTAACCATGTTCGGGCGACGGGATTCGCAAAGGTATGAATTTTGACGATTGATCCCCGCTTTGCGCGTTTCTGGCGTCGGGTGCCGCCGAAATTGCCATATCAGATCGTTGAAGCGCTTGTGATCGTGCTGCTTGCCGGGGTTGTCGCGCGGCTGATCTGGATCATGATCACGCCGTTCGGGCCGGTCGGCGACTGGAAAACAGGTGGCGGCGCGCGCGTCAGCGCTGATCAAATGCTGCTGACGACGTTCGACCCGTTTTTCCGCGGCGGTGTCGCGCCGGGGCCCGCCGTCGTCACCAGCCTTGCCATCAAACTGTTCGGCGTCCGTGTCGATCTCGCAATGGGGCGAGGCTCCGCGATCATCGCGACGCCCGACGGACTGCAGTCGAGCTATGGCGTCGGTGAAGAAATCATGCCCGGCGTCAAGCTGAAGTCGGTCAGCTTCGAAGGTGTGACAATCGATCGCGGCGGTGTCGACGAACAGGTTTTTCTCGATCAGTCCGTGGTTGCACCGGTAGCTCAGCCCGGTGCGAGCGCACCAACGGCCAATGTCGTGCCCCCGCCGGGCGTCGGACCAGCATTGGCAAGTGAAATAGCGTTCGCCCCACGCACCGAAAAGGGGCAGGTGACCGGCTTCATTGTTTCGCCTAAAGGGGCGGGCACGGCGTTTCGCGCGGCGGGTTTGCAGGAAGGCGATGTTCTGACAGCCATAAACGGGCAAAGCATAAGGGCGGCCGATGACGTGACCAGCGCTATTGCGGCGACCCCGGCGTCGGGCGTTGCCATGCTTTCGATCGAGCGGGGCGGGCGCGCGATCACACTTTCGACGAAAGCAAGGCCATGAAGCGCGTTGCCCTGGCGCTTGCACTGTTTGCCGCTGCCGCCGCACCTGCACAGCAGGTTTTGAATCTGCGCGATGCCGACATCCGCGCATTTATTCAGGATGCGTCGCGCGTCACGGGGCGCACGTTCATCATCGATGCGCGCGTTCAGGGCAAGGTTTCGGTCGTCACCGAACGGGCCTTGTCGCGATCCGAATATTTCGAGGTTTTCCTGTCAACGCTGCGTGCCAATGGCCTTGTCGCCATCCCCACGTCGCGCGGCGCGTATCGCATTCAGCCGCTCGATACGGCCTCGGCCCAGCCGGGGCGGGTCGGCAGCGCGGGTG
>JBGSMP010000143.1:0-11420 GCA_041740105.1 Sphingomonadaceae bacterium | reverse complement strand
AGGCACTGGCCGTCGAGCTCGGTGCGCAAGCCGTGCCTGCAGCCGACATATTGGGCATCGATGCTGATATCCTCAGCCCCTGCGCACTCGGTGCGATCCTGACGAGCGAAAGCATTGCGGCGCTGAAAGTCTCGGCAATTGCGGGTGGTGCCAACAATCAGCTCGCAACCGCAGCCCAAGGGGCCGAACTCGCGGCACGCAACATTCTTTATGCCCCCGATTATGTCATCAACGCGGGCGGCATTATCAACGTGTTGCGCCACATCGGCAGCGCGGGCGATGCCGACGTCAACGCGCGGATCGATGCCATCCCGGCCCGGCTGAACGAGATCTGGGACGCGAGCGCGGCATCTGGCGAAACGCCCGCTCAGGTTGCTGATCGTATCGCCCGCAAGCTTATCGGCCGCTGAACGCCGTCCTTAATAAAAGAAGCGCTCTTCGACGATCTTGCCGTCTTTGACCGTGTACAGCCCGTCTTCGTCCATTTGCGAACGTTCGCCGCTTGGTTTGAACGTCAGGTCCATCTTGAAGCGCATGATGAACTGGTCACCATTCACGAAGGGCCCCGACGCTTCGACGCTGTGGATTTCGTGATTGGCATACCACCATTCGCCCTTGGCATGGACCGCTTCAAGGCCCCGCGACACCGGATCGGGGCCTTGCGCTTCCACACTGACGATATCAGGCGACCAATATTTCGCGCCCGCTTCATCCCAATTTCCCGCTTTGCAAAGAGCGGCAAAATCGGCCGCAATTTCATGTGCTGACATGTGACATTCCTTTCCGAGTCGGTATGTTCTTCCTATGTTCTACAACAATTACGCTGGCTTTGGCTAGTTCAAATTTATGACGGTTCGATGCCGCATTCGCCTTTCCAGCTTCTCAGGCTTGGTCTAGAGAACAGGGCCAATGCACGCGCTGGCGAACCCGACCCGTTTCTTGAAACTAGCCCGGCCGCTGACGGCCATCTTCGGCATTGGCGGCATTCTGCTCATCACAATCGGGGCCTATGCGGGTCTGTTCATCACGCCGCCCGATTATCTTCAGGGTGAGACGGTGCGCATTCTCTACATGCATGTGCCCGCTGCTTGGCTGGGTATGGGCGGATGGACCGGCATTGCGATCGCCAGCATCGTCCAGCTTGTGTGGCGGCATCCGCTGGCCGGTGTCGGCGCACGCGCGGTGGCACTGCCGGGTGCGGTCTTCAGTGCGATCTGCCTGATTACCGGTTCGATCTGGGGTCGGCCGACATGGGGCACGTGGTGGGAATGGGACGGGCGGATGACGTCGATGCTCGTCCTGCTTTTCCTTTATTTCGCTTACATGGCCTTGGCGAGCGCAAGCGAGGAACGCACCAGTGTCAGTCGCGCAACCGCTATTTTCGGTATCGTCGGCGCGATCAACATCCCCGTCATCAAATATTCGGTGGTGTGGTGGAATACGCTGCATCAAGCGCCGTCGATCACGGTCACTGGCGGGTCGAAGATCGCGCCCGAACTGTTGTGGCCACTGGGCCTGACGACCTTAGGATTCAGTTTGCTTTTCGGTGCTATTGTCCTGATGCGGATGCGCGCCATATTGGCGGCAGCAAAGCTTGAGGCACGGTTGGAACGGATGGCACGCGCATGAACCATTGGGCGTTTGTGACGGCCGCTTATGTGGTCACATTGGGCGGCACGGCGGCCGTAACGATCTGGGCGTGGCTCGCGATGCGTGCGGCTGAAAAGGCGGCCGAGCGGTGAAAGCAAAGCATCAACGGTTGTTTCTTGCGCTCGCGGGCCTCGGCGCTGTCTTGGGATCGGGCGTGCTGGCCATGTCGGCGATTGGTGACCGAGCGAGCTATTTCTATGCGCCTGAAGATATTGCGCGCGACGGCATTCCTGACGGGAAGGCCATCCGCCTTGGTGGGATGGTGACCAAAGACAGCATATCGCGCGCAACCGACGGCGTTACGATGACGTTTCTGGTGCATGATGCGAACGGCGAAGTACCGGTGCGCTTCAAGGGCATCCCACCCGATCTGTTCAAGGAAGGGTCGGGCGTCGTAGCCGAAGGGACGTTCGAGGGGCGGACCTTCGTTGCCAACAACCTGCTGGCCAAGCACGATGAAAATTATATGCCGCCGCAACTGGCCGGCAAGCAGCACAAGACGGATACGTTGACACCATGATTGCAGAAGCGGGCCTCGCGACGCTCTGGATTGCTGCGGTTCTTGCGCTGCTCCAGCTTGGGCTTGGCGCGATGGCCATTGCTGATGTCCGCGCCGATCTCCGACCCGGCGTCCGCGCCGTGGCAGTGGTTCAGGGGCTGTTCGTCACGGTGTCGTTCTGGCTGCTGATCGTCTGTTTCCTGCGCTCGGACATGTCGGTCGAGCTGGTTGCCACCAACAGCCATTCGATGAAGCCATGGCTTTACAAATTCTCGGGCACCTGGGGCAATCATGAAGGGTCGATGCTACTCTGGGTTGCCGTGCTCGGCTTTGCAGGGGGGCTGATTGCGCTCCTCGAGCGGCGGATCAAGGAACGGACGCTGGCCGCAACGCTGGCGGCGCAGGCGTTTATCGCTGTAGGCTTTTATGCATTCTTGCTGTTCTCATCGAACCCGTTCAAGCGGCTGTTCCCGGTGCCTGCGGACGGCAACGGCCTTAATCCGTTGCTTCAGGATCCCGGCCTCGCGTTCCATCCGCCGACGCTGTATTTTGGCTATGTCGGCATGTCGGTGGCGTTCAGCTTTGCCGTCGGGGCACTGATCACGCGCGATGTCGATCGCGACTTTGCCCGCGCGATGCGCCCGTGGGTGCTGGCGGCATGGATATTCCTGACGCTCGGGATCACGGCAGGAAGCTACTGGGCCTATTATGAGCTCGGCTGGGGCGGCTGGTGGTTCTGGGATCCGGTCGAGAATGCCTCGCTGATGCCGTGGCTTGCGGCCACTGCGCTCCTGCATTCGGTCACGGTGCTGGCGACACGCGATGGCCTGCGCGCGTGGACAGTCATGCTCGCAGTCGTGGCGTTTTCGATGAGCATGGTCGGCACATTCCTTGTGCGCTCGGGCATTTTGACCAGCGTCCATAGCTTTGCCGTCGATCCGGCGCGGGGCAGTGTCCTGCTTGCCCTTTTGGCGGTTTACATCGGCGGTGCGCTCGCGCTCTTTGCCCTGCGCATTTCCACGGTGCGCGAGGGGTCGCAATTCGAACTCGTCAGCCGCGAAGGCGCACTCGTGGCGAACAACCTGTTCTTGTCGGCAATCCTTGGCGTCGTCCTGATCGGCACGCTGTATCCACTCGCTGCCGAAGCGATTACCGGCGAGAAGCTCTCCGTGGGTCCACCCTATTTCGACGCGACGGCGGGGCCACTGACATTGGCGCTCGTGATCTTCATGGGACTGGGGCCGCTGACGCGCTGGCGGCGCGATGATCTTGGGGCTGTCCTGAAACGGGTATCGCTGCCGATCGCTCTATTCATCGCGGCGCTCATCGGCATGGCGGTCTTCGCGCCACAGATCAGCATCCTGTCGTTTCTCGGCATCGTCGTTTCGATCGGCATCGGCGCGGCAAGCCTTGCGCCGTTATGGAAACGCAATCTGCGCCGCACGCCGCTGTTCACTTACGGCATGGTCATCTCGCATTTCGGCGTAGCTGTCGCAATGCTTGGCATGGCAACCGAAAGCGCATTCCTGAAGGAAACGCTGGTTGCAAAGCGCATCGGCGAAAGTGCCGTGGTTGGCCCGTACAATATCAAATTCGTCGGGATCGAACCAATCGCCGGGCCGAACTGGACAGCAATCGAAGCAACGCTCGAGGCCCAGCGCGGCGACGGCAAACCGTTTCGCATGAAACCGCAATCGCGTCAGTTCTCCTCGCCGCAGGTCGAGACCAACGAAGCGGCCATCGCAACGCGGCTCGATGGCCAGCTCTATCTTGTCATCGGCAAACAGGACGAAAGCGGCCGCTGGCAATTGCGCCTGTGGTGGAAACCGCTGGTGACGCTGATCTGGCTTGGCGGCGGCATGATCGCGCTCGGCGGCCTGTTGTCACTCGCCGGACGGATGCGGCGCGAACATGGACTGAACATTCGCCAGGCCTACGCGTGAAACGGTTTCAGCTTTGGTTTCCGCTTCTTGCGTTCGGTCTACTTTTTGCCGTGGTCGCCTATGGTTTGATCAGCCCGACGAAACCGGAAAACCCGTCGAAGATGGTCGGCAAAGCGCTTCCTGAATTTGCGCTCCCGGCTGCGGCTTCGTCACGTCCGGCGCTGAGCAAGGCGGATTTCGCCGGTCAGCCAAGACTATTGAATGTTTTTGCCAGCTGGTGCGTGCCCTGCATCGCCGAAGCGCCCGTGCTCGTCGAACTGTCGCGGCAAGGCGCGATTATCGAGGGCGTCGCGCTGCGTGATAAGCGGGTGGACGTCGACAAGTTCCTCGAGCGCAACGGCAATCCCTATCGGGCGATCGGGCTCGACGCTGATTCGTCGATCCAGCTTGCCATCGGATCGTCGGGCGTCCCCGAAACATTCGTGATCGATGGCAAGGGGATCATCCGTCACCAGCATATCGGCTCAATCGGTGCGCAGGATGTGCCCGACATTCTTGCCAAACTTCGGGCCGCCCGATGATGCGCGTTGCTTTACCTTTGCTCCTCATGCTCGCGTCCCCCGCACTCGCCGACTCATCGATGCCCGCTGCGCCTTATGCCAACAAGCAACTTCCCGACGCAGCACAGGAAAAAGCGGCGCAGGCGCTGATGCTGTCGGTGCGTTGCCTCGTATGTCAGGGTCAGTCGATCGCCGATTCGGACTCCGACATGGCCTCGGACATGCGCGCGATGATCCGCAAGCGCATCGCAGCGGGCGAGGAACCCGAAGACATTCGCGCTTGGCTGATCGAGCGCTATGGCAATTGGGTGAGTTACAAGCCGGTCTTCGATGCCCAGACGGCCCCGCTCTGGATCGCGCCACTGCTTCTTCTCGGGTTCGGCATCATGATCGCGCGCGGCCGTTTCAAAAAGCGAGCGCGCTGACATGGGCTGGGGGATATTGTTGGGCTTGTCGCTGATCGGCTTCGCGCTGCTCTGGCGCTTCGCCAAGATGCCGCGCACGGCGCTGGAGCTTACCGGTGCGGCGCTGTTGCTCGGGGTTGCGGGCTATGCCTGGCAGGGCGCGCCGACGCAGCCGGGGACAAGCGTCGAATCGCGTGAAGCGCAAAGCAAGCTCGATCCCGCCCTCGTCGCCTCACGCCAGAACATGATGGGTCAATTCGGCAACGAAGCGCAGTGGATGGATTATGCCGACACCATGACGCGCATGGGCGCCACGCAAATGGCCGTGCTGGCGATGCGCAGCGGCATTCGCGACAATCCGAAAAGCCCCAATCTGTGGGTCGGTCTCGGCAATGCGCTCGTTGCGCACGGCGACGGCTTCGTTTCCCCGTCCGCGCGTTTTGCGTTCGATCGCGCGGCGCAGCTGTCGCCTAAGCATCCGGGGCCACCGTTTTTCCTCGGTGTGGCTTTGGCCGGGCAGGGGGAGCGCGAGGAAGCGGCGCGGATATGGCAGGATCTGCTTGTAAAAGCGCCGAAAGATGCACCCTATCGCGCCGATCTCGAACGGCGTCTTGCCGCTATTGGAGGCGCGAGACTTTAAGCCCGCGCTTGGCCAGCATGGCATTCACGGACTCCGCCCCCGCCAGATGGCCAGCGCCAACCGCGACGAATACCGTCCCCGGCTTTGCCATCCGCCCGACGATCCAGTCCGACCAGTTGGCGTTACGCTGTTTCAAAAGCACGTCGGTCAATTCGGGCGACAGTTTCAATTCGTCGTCGAACGTCAGCGCGATTTTGGCAACATTGCCCGATCCCCACGCTGCGATCATCGCATCGAATTCGGTCTGCGCGTTGCTTTCGTCGTCGGCAATGCTGGTCAGGAACTTGCGCTGAGCGCTCTCGGGCAGGCCGTCGAAGTAGCCCAGCTGCTGGATCGGCGTTTCGAGGCCGGATACCGGCTTGCCGTCCTTGCCGAACCGCTCGGTCAATATTGCTTCGGCGCCATATTGCGGGCTGACTTTTAGCTCCGCCATGCCGGCCGCGGCCAGCGACAGCGCCGCCGCCCAGGTTTCCAGTCTGTCGAGTGCTTCCATCGGCACCCCGCTTCGTTTGACAACGCGCTCCAATGCCGCCCGCTTGTCGGAGGGAACACGATCCAGCAGCGGCGGTAGCCCGGGCGTGAAGCCCAGTTGCATCATGGCTTGGCCTTCCTTCACCGGGTCTTTGCTCATGACCGTTTCAAGCACCAGATCCTGCGACGCGCGGATTGCCTTGTCGATCTTGGGCGATTGCCATTTGAGATCTTCCGGCAGCAGATGGATCGTCCCGAACAGATAGATCGTCGTATCGCTGTCGGTCACTTTCCACAGCGCCGGTTTCAGCGTTTTCGCCTCGCTTTGCGTCATATTGCAGGAGAGAAGGGCAAGCGCTGCGAGCGCAGTTCCGATAGTGCGTTTCATATGTCGCGACGTAGCGGCTTGCTTGACCCGTCGCCAGCCCCAAGGCAAAGGCACCTCACGAATTTGTTGCACCTGCGAAGGGGATCGCACTTTGACCAAGCCGCTCAGCTTCCAGAAGCTGATCCTGACGCTCCATGAGTATTGGAGCGATCGCGGCTGCGTGATCCTGCAACCCTATGACATGGAAATGGGGGCAGGGACGTTCCACACCGCAACGACGCTGCGCGCGCTCGGCCCCGATCATTGGAAAGCCGCATTCGTCCAGCCCTGCCGTCGCCCGACCGATGGGCGCTATGGCGAAAATCCCAACCGGCTCGGGCATTATTACCAGTATCAGGTCATCCTGAAACCCAGCCCGCCCGATCTGCAGGAGCTTTATCTCGGCAGCTTGGCCGCAATCGGGATCGATCCGCTGCTCCACGACATCCGCTTTGTCGAGGACGATTGGGAATCGCCGACGCTCGGTGCGTGGGGTCTGGGCTGGGAAGTCTGGTGCGACGGCATGGAAGTGACGCAGTTCACCTATTTCCAGCAAATGGGCGGCTTCGACTGCAAACCCGTCGCGGGTGAGCTGACCTACGGGCTCGAAAGGCTCGCCATGTATGTCCAGAATGTCGACAGCGTTTACGATCTCGATTTCAACGGCGACGGCGTCAGTTACGGCGATGTCTTCCTCGAAAACGAAAAGCAGATGTCGACGTGGAATTTCGAGATTGCCGACACGAAAACGCTGTTCGATGGCTTCAAGATGGCGACGGCGGAGTGTGAAAATTGCCTTGCCGCCGACTTGCCGATTCCGGCCTATGAACAGGCAATCAAGGCGAGCCACATCTTCAACACCCTGCAGGCACGCGGCGTCATCTCGGTCGCCGAGCGCGCTGCCTACATGGGCCGTGTGCGTGACTTGGCGAAGGGCGCTTGCGAGGCGCACATGACCAAAAACGGGTGGGCGGCGTGAGTACCCAAATCCGTCATCCCAGCGAAAGCTGGGATCTCACGCGAGTTGCATGCTCCCGGTCGTCGCGAGATCCCAGCCTTCGCTGGGATGACGGTAAGTTGATGTGCGCATGACCGATTTCCTGCTCGAATTGCGCTCCGAGGAAATCCCGGCGCGCATGCAGGTCAAGGCCAAGGACGATCTTGCGCGGCTGTTTGCCGAGGAGATCGCCAAGGCGGGCCTCAAAGCTGACGCAGTCGAAACCTTCGCAACGCCGCGTCGCCTTGCGCTGATTGCGCGCGGGCTGCCCAATGAAACTGAAGATGTCAGCATCGAGACCAAGGGTCCGAAGGTAGGTGCACCTCAGCAGGCACTTGATGGTTTCATGAGTCGATATAGCCTGACGATGGACCAGCTAGTCGAACGTGGCGGCGTCTATTTCGCTGAGCGGTTGGCCGCAGGACGACCGACAAATCGCGTGCTACAGGAAGCCATCCCCGCCATCATCCACGCTTTCCCCTGGCCGAAATCGATGCGGTGGGGCTTGGGCTCGGTCAGCACCGAGAGTCTGCGCTGGGTCCGCCCGTTGCAGGGCATTGTTGCGCTGTTCGGCGATGACGTCGTGCCTTGCGAAATCGACGGCATCGTGAGTGGCCGCGACACGACGGGGCACCGCTTTCATCATCGCGGCGCGGTTACGATCACGAATGCTGACGACTATGCCGAAAAGCTCCGCGCCGCGCATGTGATCGTGCACTTGTCCGAACGGGCGAAACTGATCGAAGACGGCGCTGCCAAGGTGGCGGTTGCGGCAGGGCTTACGGTGATCCCAGACGATGGGCTGGTCCTCGAAAATGCCGGGCTGACCGAATGGCCGGTGCCGTTGCTCGGGCGCTTCGATCCCGCTTTCCTCGAGACGCCTCGCGAAGTCATCCAGCTGACGATGCGCACCAACCAGAAATATTTCGCCTGTGCCGACGCCGAAGGGCGGCTGGCGAATGCGTTTGTGTGCACCGCAAACATCGACGCGAGCGACGGCGGCGCGGCGGTGATCGCGGGAAACGAAAAGGTGCTGTCCGCACGGCTAAGCGATGCGAAGTTCTTCTGGGAACAGGACCTGCAAGTCTCGCTCGAGGATCAGGCGCTCAAACTGAAAGACATCGTGTTCCACGAGAAGCTCGGCACTGTCGCCGACAAGGTCGAGCGCGTCGCCAAACTGGCGCGGTGGCTGGTCGAAACAAACGTCATCCCAGCGAAAGCTGGGATCTCATCCGTGGGAAATGCAGCACCCGACACGCATGAGGTCCCAGCTTCCGCTGGGATGACGGAAATGGCTGACATGGCCGAAACCGCTGCCCGCCTTTGCAAAGCCGATCTCGTCACCGGTATGGTCGGCGAATTCCCCGAATTGCAGGGCATCATGGGCGGCTACTACGCCCGCGCACAGGGCATGCCCGATGCCGTCGCCGACGCGATCCGCGATCATTACAAACCGGTCGGGCAGGGGGATGACGTCCCCACCGCGCCAGTGACGGTGGCGGTGAGTCTGGCGGATAAGCTGGATACAATTGGTCGGTTTTTTGCAATTGAAGAGTATCCAACCGGATCGAAAGACCCATTTGCCCTACGCAGGGCTGTTCTTGGCGTTATCTCATTGATTGTTAATAACGATCTACGCCTAAGTTTCGGCTCTGCAGCTTTTTTCGCCGTTACAGGTGGTCGCATGATCTCCGACGTTGAAGTAATGCGGTCATCGTTCATGCGACCTTACACGACGTTAGAACTGTTCTTCGCCGACCGCCTCAAAGTCCAGCAGCGCGAAGCGGGCGTCCGCCATGACCTGATCGACGCCGTCTTCGCGCTTGGGGGCGAGGACGATCTCGTCCGCCTCCTCGCGCGGGTGAAGGCGTTGCAGGGGTTTGTCGGGACAGACGAGGGCAAGAACCTGCTCAGTGGATACAAGCGCGCGGCGAATATTTTGAAGAAAGAACGCCCCTCTCCCCCTGCGGGAGAGGGCGACTCAGCGAAAGCTGAGCGGGGAGAGGGGGATGAGGGAAAACCTTCGACCAGTTCCCTTCAACCCCTCTCCCCGTTCGCCGGTGACGAGTCGCCCTCTCCCTCAAGGGCAGAGGGAAGTTTGGGGCTGTCCTACACGCCCGAAATTGCCGAAACTGCCCTGATCGACGCACTCGATTCGGCGGAACCACTGGCAACCGCGGCCATCGAACGCGAAGATTTCGAAGGCGCGATGTCGGCGCTGGCCAGCTTGCGCGCGCCCATCGATGCGTTCTTTGAAACCGTGACAGTCAACGATCCCGATGCGGACAAGCGCGCCGCGCGTCTGGCGCTGCTCGCCCGCGTCCGCGACGCTGTACACCGCGTTGCCGATTTTTCGAAAATCGAAGGATAAACGCCATTCCTTGGACTAACTTTTGACTAACTTTTGAAGCAATAGGAACGTCATGACCAACTATGTTTACCGTTTCGGCGGCGGTGTTTCCGAAGGCGGGCAGGACAAAACCCTGCTCGGGGGCAAAGGCGCGAACCTCGATGGCATGGCGTCGATCGGGCTGCCGGTGCCGCCCGGATTCACGATCAGCACGCCGATGTGCGCGCGCTACTATGAGGAAGGCGAGGCCTTTCCCGCTGAGCTCAACCCGCAGGTGGCTGCAGGGATCGCGCACATCGAAAGCGTGACAGGCAAGCGCTTCGGCGATGCCAGCGACCCGCTCCTCGTCTCGGTGCGCAGCGGCGCGCGGGTTTCCATGCCGGGCATGATGGACACCGTGCTCAATCTCGGCCTGAACGACGAAACCGTGGTCGGCCTTGCGACCGCATCGGGTGATGCGCGTTTCGCTTGGGACAGTTATCGGCGCTTCATCCAGATGTATGCCGATGTCGTGCTTGGCCTCGATCATGGTGCCTTCGAAGAAGCGCTCGAGATTGCCAAGGAAGACGAAGGCTTCTCGCTCGATACCGAACTGACGGCTAAAGATCTGCAAAGGCTGGTTGCCGAATATCAGCGGCTCGTTGCCGAACTGTGGGGCAAGCCATTTCCACAGGACGTGCATGATCAGCTATGGGGCGCGGTGGGCGCGGTGTTCGGATCGTGGCAATCCGAACGCGCAAAGGTGTATCGCCGCATCAACGCCATTCCTCACGACTGGGGCACGGCCGTCAATGTCCAGGCGATGGTATTCGGCAACATGGGCGAGACGTCGGCAACCGGCGTTGCGTTCACGCGCGATCCGGCGACCGGCGAGCGCGCTTATTATGGCGAATATCTGATCAATGCGCAGGGCGAGGATGTTGTCGCAGGCATCCGCACCCCGCAATATCTGACGACGGCAGCGCGCGAACGGGCGAAGGCAAAACCGCTGTCCATGCAGGAATCGATGCCCGAGGTTTACGCCGAACTCGCGCGCGTGTTCGACCTGCTCGAGGTGCATTACCGCGACATGCAGGACATCGAATTTACCGTCGAACGCGGCACGCTGTGGATGCTGCAGACCCGCGCGGGTAAACGCACCGCCAAGGCAGCGCTCAAGATTGCTGTGGACATGGCCGATGAGGCGCTGATCACGCGTGACGAAGCGGTCTGTCGCGTCGATCCGTCGGCGCTCGATCAATTGCTTCACCCGACGCTCGATCCGCTTGCCAAGCGCGACGTGCTTGTGAAAGGACTTCCCGCCTCGCCGGGCGCTGCGTCCGGGATAGCGGTCTTCGACAGCGACACAGCGGAAAAGCGCGCCGAGATGGGTGACAGCGTCATTCTCGTGCGCACCGAAACGTCGCCCGAAGATATTCACGGGATGCACGCCGCCAAAGGCATATTGACGGCGCGCGGCGGCATGACGAGCCACGCAGCCGTCGTTGCGCGCGGGATGGGGCGGCCCTGTGTATCGGGCGCTGGCTCGCTCAGCATCGACGCAAAGGCGAAGATTGCGCGGGTCGGCACCCGCGAAATCCGTGAAGGCGACATACTGAC
>JBGSMP010000090.1:0-11563 GCA_041740105.1 Sphingomonadaceae bacterium | reverse complement strand
ACAGATTAAAAGTCCGTTGCTCTACCAACTGAGCTACGAGCCCGCATTGCGATGGGGGAAGGCCGCGCCCTATTCCTGCGCGCGCTTTCGGTCAAGCCGTGCCAGCAATTGCCGCGCCGTCAGATGCGTGACCGGGTCGCGCCAGTCGGGCGCAATTTCGCACAGCGGGGCAAGGACGAAGCGCCGCTTGCGGAACTCAGGGTGCGGGATGGTGAGCGCGGGCGATGCCCAGATGCCGCCGCTCCAAGATATGATGTCGAGATCGAGCGGCCGGTCCCCCCAGCGTTTGCCGGGGCGGCGGCCGTGGGCGCGCTCGATGCGCTTGAGTTTTTTGAGCATGGCATCGGGCTGGTGCCTGCTTTCGATCATGACAACGGCATTGGCATAATCGCGCGTACCGGGCCCGATCGGACGGCTGGTCACGGTGCCCGATCGCCGCATCGCCTTGGGCAGCACGCTAGCAACCCGCGCAACTGCACCGACGCGGTTCGACCCGATGGCGATCAGATAGGTTGCCGTGCCCATACGCGCGCTCTAACCGGCAGGCATGTTTCCGTTAAGCCCCATTCCAGACACCGAGCCGCCGCGCGATTGCCCGTTGTGTCCGCGCCTCGTTACCTTCCGTCATGCCTGTCAGGCCGAATATCCGACCTGGTGGAACGCGCCGGTGCAAGCATTCGGCGATCCGCAGGCATGGCTCGCGATTATCGGTCTGGCTCCCGGCAAGCATGGCGCAAACCGGACGGGACGGCCATTTACCGGCGATCATGCCGGGATGCTGCTGTTCGAAACGCTTGCAAAGTTCGGGCTGACGACAGGGACTTACGACGCGCGGGTCGATGACGGCTTTGCGTTGAACGGCGCGATCATCATCAACGCCGTCAAATGCCTGCCGCCCGAAAACAAGCCGACGCCCGAAGAAATCCGCACCTGCCGCCCGTTTTTGGAAACGCAACTCGGCGTGCTGCCGAACGTGCGAGTGGTGGTCGCCCTAGGCGCGATCGCGCACCAGTCGGCGGTCAAAGTAATGGGCGGGCGGCTTCCCAAGGCCAAGTTCGGGCACTTGGCCGAACACCGCATGCCCGACGGCCGCGTGCTGATCGACAGCTATCATTGCTCGCGGTACAACCAGAATACGGGGCGACTGACGCGCGAAATGTTCGAGGCGGTGTTTGCGCGGGCTGTCACATTTGTCGATAGCTAATCCTGACACCGGAAACGGCTTGCTCCCTCTTAAAGAACCGCACACCTTTGACCGTCGCCACTTGCAGCCGGTCGTTAGCAAGCCAACTGACTTTGGGCCTTGGGTCTACGCCAGGTTCTGAAGCGTCAAATACGACGACATTTCCCCTATTTAAAACGTCGTCGCCTTTGCCGATCAAGGCGACGTGGAACGAATTTCCCGTGGTTGCTCCACAATTTCGCACGAAAGCGGCTGCTTGGTGAGCTTTGTCAGGACTCCATTGCGCCCACTGAACCTCGTTAACGCACAGGTCCGTGCACGCGGCGAGCACGAGAGTAGAAGCCAATGCAAAGACTCTTCTAAACATCCTCCACCAACCGCCCGTAAAGCTCCGGCCGCCGGTCCCTGAAAAACCCGAACGCCGCGCGGTTCTTTGCCGTTTCGGCCAGATCGAATTCCGCGACCAGCACACCGCTCTCGCTTGCACCGAATTCCCCGACGAAATCGCCGCGCTCGTTCGTGATGAAACTGTGCCCGTAAAATGTCTGGTCGCCCTCGCGTCCGATGCGGTTGCTCGCCACCACCGGCACCACGTTCGAGACGGCATGGCCAACCATCGCCCGCCGCCAGAGCCGGCTCGTGTCGAGGTCCTCAGCCTCGGGCTCGTCGCCGATCGCGGTCGGGAACATCAATATGTCCGCGCCGATCAGCATCATCGCGCGCGCGGTTTCGGGATACCATTGGTCCCAGCAGATGCCGACGCCGACGCGGCCGTATTTCGTGTCCCACACTTTGAACCCTGTATTGCCGGGACGGAAGTAAAATTTCTCGCTATAGCCCGGCCCGTCGGGGATGTGGCTTTTGCGGTACACACCCATGATCGCGCCCTCGTCATCGATCATCGCCAGCGAATTATAATAATGCTGCCCGTCGCGCTCGAAAAAGCTGGTCGGGATATAGACCTGCAGTTCCTTGGCGAGTGCTTGCATCGCGACGACGCTGGGGTGCGTGGCCGTGGGCGCGGCCGTCGCGAACGGCTCTAGCACTTGCGTCTTGCAGAAATACGGCCCTTCGAACAATTCGGGCGGCAGGATGATCTTCGCCCCATGCTGCGCCGCCTCGCGGACATGCGCTTCGACGGTTGCTAGATTGGCCTCCAAAGGCCCGGGCAGCGCGCACTGGATTGCGGCGACGGTAATTGTCTGGGTCATGCATCAATCCTAAGGCCGAAGCGCGCGGCAACCGCGATCATGATCAGATAGAGTGCGATCGTAACCGCGCAACCGACGCCGAGCGCAGGCCAGAAGGCGACGCCTCGCCTGAGCAGCACTGGGATGATCAGGAACATCGGCATCGACGGCAGGAAAAACCAGAAGGTCCCGCCAACAAAACGCGCCATTACCTCGCTCGTTGCGCCCTCGCGCCACAGCCAGATCATGCTGAGGACCGAGACGAGCGGGAGCGAGACGATCAGCGAGCCGAGCGCCGGTTGCCGCCGCGCAATCGTTGTTGCGATGGCGATGAGCAGGCCGGAGATCAGCGCCTTCGACCAAAATGCGATCACAACGCGGGCACCTGTTGCGAGATACAATGAAAACTCCCGCCCCCGGTCAGAACATGGTCCGTCGGCAGGCCGATCACCTGACGATCGGGGAACAGCGCCGCGATCGCTTTGACCGCGACATCGTCATTCGCCGCGCCGTGCGTCGGCACCACGACCACCGCATTGCCGATGTAGAAATTCATGTAGCTTGCCGCTGCAACCTCGCCATCGATCTCGATCCGGCCGGGTGAGGGCAGGGCGACCAGATCGATTCCCCATTCGCGCGCCCGCGCCCACGCATCGCCATAAACGTCCGCATTCGGATCGTCGGGCCCGTCAGGCTCGGGCAGCGCCAGCACGCCCGGCGCGACGAACCGCGCCAGATTATCGACATGCCCGTCGGTATGGTCACCGACCAGCCCTTCACCCAGCCATAGCGTCCGCACAGCACCAAGGTTGAGCGTCAGTTCCGCCTCGATGTCCTTGCGCGTCATCAGCGGATTGCGGTTGGCATTGAGCAGGCATTGCTCGGTGGTCACCAGCAACCCCTTGCCATCGACATCGATTGCGCCGCCTTCGAGAATTATCGGGCGCGGCAACCGGTCCAACTTCGCACTTGCGGCCAGCCATTCGCCCACGGCATCATCGAGCGGCGAGGGGTATTTGCCGCCCCAGCCGTTGCCGCGATAGTCGACGGCAAGCAATCCGCCTTGCCCGGTGCGGACGATCAGGGGTGCCGTGTCGCGCAACCAGATGTCGAAAAACGGGATGTTCTCGATTTCGGCGCAGTCCCCGGCGATGCTTTCCGCGCGCGCATGCGCTTCGATGCTCGAACAGATCAGCCGCACCGTTTCGCCCTTTCCACCAGCATGCACGGCCCGCGCGAACGCCGCCACCTGTTCCTGCGCGGGCTCCAGATCCTCGAGCCATAAATCGGCCGCGCTCGGAAACCCGATCCACACCGCGCTGTGCGGCGACCATTCGGCGGGGAAGTGCGGCATTATTTGCCCGCCCGATCCTTATCGCGGATCGCGCGGAATTCGGCCGTTGCCGACCAGTTCGGCCAGCTGTTGCCCTGCGCCAATTCGCGACCGATGCCGTAATACATCGTCAGATCCTGCACCGCGCCGTCCCAGTTCCAATCGGAGCGATATTCATCCTGCGGCTTGTGATAGCGGTTGACAGTGTAATCTTCCGCCGCTGCCTTGCCTGCTGCTGTGCCGCCGACAACAAGGTCTTCGCCGCCCGATGCATACATCATGGGGACGCCAAGTCGCGCGAGCGAGAAATGGTCCGACCGGTAATAATATCCCTTTTCCGGGTCAGGGTCGGGTGCGACAACGCGGTTGCCTTTCGCTGTCCAGCGCGTGACATAATCGTCCAGTTCGGAAAGACCCGGCCCGACGACGACGACATCCTTCGTCGCGCCGACGACGTTCAGCCCGTCCATATTCACGCCGCCGACAGTCTGGCTCAGCGGATAAATCGGGTTCTCGGCATAATATTTTGATCCCAGCAGCCCCGATTCCTCCGCTGTCACGGCAAGGAATATCTGGCTGCGCGCAGGGCGGCCCGCTTTCCCGTTCATTTCGGCCAGCGCAATCAGGCCCGCTGTCCCGCTCGCATTGTCGACCGCACCGTTGCAGATACCGTCGCCCTTCACTGGCAGGCACCGGCCGAGGTGATCCCAGTGCGCCGAATAGAGCACATAATCGTCGGGCGCTGTCCGCCCGCGCTGCATGCCGATGACGTTCTTGGACATTTGTCGCCGGATCTTGTTGTCCATCGATGCCGACATCGTCATGCCCAGCGGCACCGCGGCAAACCCCTTTGCCTTTGCGGCGGTATTCATCATGTCGAAATCCTGACCGCCCGCCGCGAACAGCCGCTTGGCCGCGTCCATCGTCATCCAGCCGATGGCGGCACTGTCACTCATATGATTGTCCGCGGCGTCGAGCCCCAGCCGCGGTTTGGCCCATGACGACACCACCACGTCCCAGCCATAAGACGCTGGCTCGGTCTCGTGCACGATGATCGCGGCTGCCGCCCCCTGCCGCGCGGCTTCCTCATATTTATAGGTCCAGCGGCCATAATAGGTCATCGCGCGGCCCCCGAACGTGCCGGTCAGCGATGGCGTCTGATAATCGGGATCGTTGATCAGGATGACGACCGTCTTGCCCTTCACATCGACGCCCGCATAGTCGTTCCAACCGAGCTGCGGCGCATTGATGCCGTAACCCACGAACACGACCTCGCTGTTGGTGACATCGACGCGCGGGACGACGCGGCTGGTGCCGATCACCACGTCTGTCTTGTAGGCAAGCGTGATCGGGGATTTCCCGCCGGTAAAGGTCAGCGCTGTCGGCGTCGCGTCGATCTCGACCATCGGCACATCCTGATACCACGAGCCTTTGTTGCCGGGCTTCAGCCCCGCCTTGGCCATGCGCGCGGCGATATACTGGATCGTCTTGGCTTCTTCGGGCGACGTCGGCGCGCGCCCGGCATAGGCATCGGAGGACAGCGTCCGCGTAACATCCTTCAGTGTGCGGACAGGAACGGCGGGGTCGGGCTTGGCCAGCGCTGGTGCAGTGATGAGGATGGTGGTGGCAAGGAGCAGGGGACGGATCATGATGTTCTCCGAAACGATGTTGCGGTGGTCATATCCGTTCGCCTTGGGCTTGTCGAAGGTCAAAGAACATTGCACGGCTCGTCATTGCGAGCGCAGCGAAGCAATCCAGTCGGGCTCCCGAAAACATGGATTGCTTCGCTGCGCTCGCAATGACGGTGAATGGGGCGCACATGAAAAACGAACTTTACTACGGGGACAATCTCGACGTGCTGCGCCGCAAGATCCCGTCCGAAAGCGTCGACCTGTGCTACATCGACCCGCCGTTCAATTCGAAGCGCAATTACTTCCAGATCTACAATAATCAGGGCGGCGAAGACCGGGCGCAGGCGCAGGCGTTTGTCGATACCTGGGAATGGGGCGACGGAGAATGACCCTTCGTGAAGCGACAGTATCTGAAATTGCTGACCTATTGCACGCCCAAAAGGACGATGCACCGAGAGCCTGTCTGCTAATCGGTGCCGGGGTTTCCTACACTGCGGGTATCGGCCTTTCCTCTCATTTCGTGGAACGCATTAAATCCGAATATCCGGCGGCATATGACCGCGCTTTTTACCGAGTAAAGTTCGGCGATCAACCTAGCTATGCAGACTGCATGGCAGCTCTACCCCTGGCAACTCAGGCCAAACTTGTTCGGGACGAAGTCGAAAACGCAAGAATCAACTGGGCGCATATCGGCATTGCTCGGATGGAAAAAGCAGGGAGATTGGGGGCAATTTTAACCACAAACTTCGATCCTCTCGCATCTCGTGCTTGTGCACTTTTTAATCGTTTTCCAGCGGTCTATGATCTCGCATCACTTCGCGACCGTGATGGCGACCAACCCGTATTTGATGCCTCCCTAATCAGAAGCAATGCTATTTTTCATCTCCATGGGCAACATACCGGCTTCCTCGTGCTAAATACCACCGGTAAATTAGCTAACCAAGCAGCACGTATCCGGCCAGTATTGTCAGCTGTTTTGAAAGGGCGTCCGGTTATCGTCGCGGGATACAGCGGAGAAAACGATCCATTAGTAAATGAAATTGCCAAGATGGCTCCGTTCAACCACGGTCTGTTTTGGGTGTGCCACGATTACAAAGACCCAGCGCCGAACGTCATGAATAGTCTGTTGTCATTGGATAACTGCTACGTTGTCAGGAATAATCCGAGCGACAAGTTTTTTACGCATTTGGCTACAGCTCTGAAAATTCCAATGCCACTCTTTCTCACTGCTCCCTTTGAACACTTCCGAAGCATTATAAATACGTTGAAACCATACGACGATGTGGGCGATTTGTATGGAGACAACGTGCTTCAGTCTGCGTTAGACGATATTGAGGCTGCGGATAATTTCATAGGCCAAAAGAATCCTTTTCGTAGAGAGGTCCGAGACTTAATCACGACTGGGCAATATCAAACGGCGATAGACAGATTTGCAAGCCAAGCCTCGACGCTTGACTCCATCAGTCGCGCCCAGATTGCATGGGCTGCAACGTCCTTGGGCAACGAGACCGCACGGAGAGCTAGAATTGCTTTGGGCCTAACAGCCAACAAATTGTTTGCGAAGGCTTATAAACTATTTCTGCAAGCAGTTAGCATTAACCCTGATATGTATGAAGCATACGACAATTGGGCGGGCGCGTTAGCCGCTCATGCGCGAACGGAAGTTGGCCCACCGGCGTATGCGCTATTTAGGGAGGCTGATGAGAAGTTTTCTATTGCGGTCGGAAAACAGCCCAAAGCTTGTAAGACGATTATGAATTGGGGAACGGTGCTTTCTATATGGGCAAGCGGCACCACCGGTCAGGAGGCTGATCGGCTTTACGAGCTTGCATATTCGAAGTTCGCTCAGTCAATATCTTCGCCTAATTGTCATTTCCACACTCTTATCAACTGGGGAAACGCCTTGGCGACCCATGCACGTATGAAACACGGGACTGAAGCTCTAGTTTTGCTAGAGGCAGCCTGCCAGAAATGGAACGAAGCACACGGGATCAAAGGCGGGGATGCAGATATCCTATATTTTTGGGGCTCGGCATTGATGGATAGAGCAAAAATTTGCACCGGTTCAGAGTCACTTAACCTTTTCGATCAAGCCTATAAAAAGCTGACGGAAGCTGAAAAACTAACACCCGGAATCGCCAGCTATAATCTTTCATGCTTGAAAGCGCGCCAAGGCGACACTGACGAAGCCATTAAATGGCTACGCATCGCGAAAAATAATATGAAAGATTTTCCAAATTGTTTGCATATTGCCAACGACAGCGATTTTAACAGTATTCGGACCCAGTCGCTGTTTCAAAGTGTCCTGCGGGAAATTGGCTGTTAAACACTTCAAGGGCAAATATAAGCACCACCTGCCAAATCGGAAGGACGACCGGTTGCAAGTCATCACCGTTGCCGAAATCCTGCGCGGCGACCGCCTCGACCTGCCCATGGCCCGGGCCGATGCGGTCAAATCCGCAGCGGCGCAGGGCGACGACGGCGCGCAGGGGGCATTGCTTTAGCGCGCCGTGGCAAAGCCACGTCGTCGGTCCTCGCAGGCGAGGCCGGCCGAGCCGCATGAGTCGAGGATAAGTCCAAGCTTATCCTTCGCTCATTAGCGGCTGTAAAATTCCACGACCAGATTGGGCTCCATCTTCACCGGATAGGGCACTTCATCCAAAGTCGGGACGCGCGTAAACGTCGCCTTGGCCGTCCCGTCGATGCCGATATATTCTGGAATGTCGCGTTCGGCCAGCGACTGTGCTTCCATAACGAGAGCCATTTCCTGCGCTTTATTGCCCAATGAAATTTCATCGCCCACATCGCAGCGGCGCGAGGCGATGTTGCACTTCACGCCATTGACGCGGATGTGGCCGTGGCTGACGAGTTGGCGCGCGGCGAAAACCGTCGGCGCGAATTTGGCACGATATACGATCGCATCGAGGCGCCGTTCGAGCAGGCCGATGAGGTTCTGCGACGTATCGCCCTTCATCCGCGCAGCTTCGGTATATTGCTTCTTGAACTGCTTTTCGGTGACCTCGCCGTAATAGCCCTTGAGCTTCTGCTTGGCTTTCAGCTGGAGACCGTAGTCCGAAACCTTGCCCTTGCGGCGCTGGCCGTGCTGGCCGGGGCCATATTCGCGCTTGTTGACAGGCGATTTGGGGCGGCCCCAGATGTTTTCGCCCATGCGGCGGTCGAGTTTGTGCTTTGCGCTGATACGCTTTGACATTGGTATTCCTTCAATTGCGTGGCCGTTTCGGCCTGTTTTTGTCGTTTCCGGGTCCGCGCTACGTGCTCCATAAGGGGGGCAGGACCACCGCTTCACCGGAGTGCGGGGTCAATTGCGAAGGAGCGCACCTAACCTATGCGGGGCAGGAGTCAAGTTTTCGGCCTTGGCTTTTCAATCGCGGTCAGCACACCGCGCAACGTGCGCACTTCCTGCGCGTTCCATGCCGGCTTTGTCATGATCGAGCGGATGTTGCGCATGACGGTCGGGATCTTGTCGGGCGGAAAGTAAAAGCCAGCGTGCTCGAGCATCGCATCGAGCTGCCCGATCAGGCCGTCGAGTTCGGCTTGAGGCGCAGGCGGTTCCTCGTCGACGCGCGGCGGTTGCGCCAGATTCTGCGTTTTCGACCATTCATAGGCGACAACCATCACGGCCTGAGCGAGGTTCAGCGATCCGAACGTCGGATTGATCGGCACAGTGATAATCGTGCGTGCAATCGCAACGTCATCGCTTTCGAGGCCGGTCCGTTCGGGGCCGAACAGGATGGCCGAGCGCCCCGACGCGGCGGACATTTCTGCGATGGCGGCCTCGGGCGTCAGAACAGGCTTGGTCACGCCGCGCTTGCGGACCGTGGTGGCATAGACATGCGTGCAGTCGGCCGTTGCCTCGGCCACGCTATCATAAACCTGCGCTGCCGCGAGAATGCTGTCAGCGCCCGATGCCGCAGGCCCTGCGTCCGGATTGGGCCAGCCATCGCGCGGCGCAACGAGCCGCAACTCGGTCAGTCTGAAATTCAGCATCGCACGCGCGGCCTTGCCGATATTTTCGCCAAGTTGGGGACGGACAAGAATCAGGACCGGTGCCGTGCTCACTCCGCGTCGGCATCCTTGACCAGACCGGCAAATTCCTCGAAATCCTTGGCTTCGGTGAAATCCTTATAGACGCTGGCAAACCGGATATAGGCCACGCTGTCGAGCCCGCGCAGCCCGTCCATGACCAGCGCGCCAATTTGCCTCGCATGGATTTCGGCATCACCCAGCGTTTCGAGCTGGCGCTGGATACCCGACACCATCTGGTCGATCTGCGCCTGATCAATGGGGCGCTTTCGGCAGGCAATTGCGACTGACCGCGCGAGTTTGTCGCGCTCGAACGGTTCACGCCGTCCTTCGCTTTTCAGGATCGTCAATTCGCGAAGCTGGATTCGCTCGAACGTCGTAAAGCGCGCACCGCAGCTTTCGCATTGCCGCCGCCGCCGGATCGCTGCGCCGTCTTCGGTGGGGCGACTGTCCTTTACCTGACTGTCTTCATGGGCACAGAACGGACAGCGCATCAGGTGCGCTTCGTGCCCTTGTAGTAAGCGTAGCCCGCACCTGCGACGGCGCCGATGATCGGCCCGATAATCGGCAAGGGGATCGCAACGACAGCGCCGAGCGCACTCCATTTCGCCATGCTTTTACCGAGACCCGGCGTATTCTTGATCTCGTTCTTGATGTCCTCGATCGCCATGGTCAGAGCTCCGGATAAATCGGGAAGCGTTCGCACAAGGCACGGACGCGGGCGCGCACATCGGCTTCGACGGCCGGGTCACCGCCTTCGCCTTTCTGCCGCAAGCCGTCGAGCACGTCGGCAATCATATCGGCGATGTCACGGAATTCCTTGACGCCGAAACCGCGCGTCGTCCCCGCAGGCGAACCGACGCGGATGCCGCTGGTCTTCATCGGCGGCAGCGGGTCATTTGGAATGCCGTTCTTGTTGCACGTGATCGCCGCCCGCTCGAGCGCTTCGTCGGCGTCCTTGCCGGTCACGCCAAGCGGTGTCAGATCGACCAGTGCCAAATGCGTGTCGGTGCCGCCCGAAACGAGATTGCACCCGCGTTCGCTGAGCCGCGAGGCCATCGCCTTGGCATTTTCGATGACGGCGCGCGAATAAAGCTTGAAATCGGGCTGCAGCGCTTCGCCGAATGCCACGGCTTTTGCCGCGATGACATGCATCAGCGGCCCGCCCTGCGTGCCGGGGAACACCGCCGAGTTGAATTTCTTGGCCAGCGCTTCGTCATTGGTCAGGATCATGCCGCCGCGCGGGCCCCGCAACGTCTTGTGCGTTGTCGTGGTCGCAACATGGGCATGCGGGAAGGGCGAGGGATGAACGCGGGCTGCGACCAGCCCGGCAAAATGCGCCATATCAACCCAGAATATCGCACCAACGGTATCGGCAATCGCGCGGAAACGCGCGAAATCGATCTGGCGCGGATAAGCCGATCCACCGGCAATGATGATTTTTGGCTTATGCTCGATCGCCAGCGCTTCGACCTGTGCGAAGTCGACAAGATGGTCATCGTCGCGCACGCCATATTGGATGGCATTGAACCATTTGCCCGACATGGCGGCGCGTGCCCCGTGCGTCAGGTGGCCGCCGGCGTCGAGGCTCATGCCCAGAATGGTTTCGCCGGGCTTGACGAGCGCGAGCATGACGGCGGCATTCGCCTGAGCGCCCGAATGCGGCTGGACATTGGCGAAGCCGCAATCGAACAATTGCTTGGCGCGCTCGATCGCCAGCGTCTCGACGGCGTCCGACGGGGCGCAACCCTGATAATAACGCTTGCCGGGATAGCCTTCGGCATATTTGTTGGTGAACACCGATCCCTGCGCTTCGAGCACCGCTTTCGAAACGATGTTCTCGCTGGCGATCAGTTCGATCTGATGCCGCTCGCGCTCGATCTCGCGGGTGAGGCCGGAGAAGACCTGCGGGTCGCTCTCGGCAAGGGAGCGCGTGAAGAAGCCGTCGGGCTGGACATCATGCAAGGTTGCGGGATTGCTGCTCATGCGGGTTCCTTTGCAAAATGCGGGTGGTTCAATTTGTCGACACGGGCGCTGTGGCGGTCGCCGAGGAACGGCGTCGTTAAAAAGGTTGCAAGACAATCGCGCGCCTGATCCGGCCCGATCAGCCGCGCGCCAAAGGCGATCACATTGGCATCATTATGCGACCGGGCGAGCCGTGCCGACAGGATCTCGCTCACCT
>JBGSMP010000175.1:0-19724 GCA_041740105.1 Sphingomonadaceae bacterium | reverse complement strand
GACAGCAATCCCGAAGCGCTGTTCACGGCAGCGGCAACGGCACTCGCGGCGCACGATATCGCATTCCTCGAATTGCGCGAACCGCCCGCCAATGGCACGTTCGGCAGCACCGACGTGCCGCGCCAGTCGCCTGCGATCCGCAAAGTGTTTCCTGGACCGCTGGTGCTCAATTCGGATTATGACGCGGCATCGGCAAAGGTTGCGCTCGATTCGGGCGTCGCCGACGCGATTAGTTTCGGGCGACCGTTCCTTGCCAATCCCGATCTGCCCGAACGGCTGGCACACGGATCGGCGCTGAACAGCGACGTGATGGCGACATGGTATTCGCAAGGCGATGAAGGCTATATCGACTATCCCGCGCTTGAGGCCGTTTCAGCATGATCGGTCGATAGCTGTCGGCGCGGTCACGTAAGTGAAACTATGTGGCCCCAAGCGACGATTGCTGGCATCGACGTCAGGGGAACCCGGAAATCTCATGACCCGCACGCTGACGCATCTCGAACGGCTTGAAGCCGAGAGCATCCACATCATGCGCGAAGTCGTCGCGGAGGCGGAAAAGCCCGTCATGCTCTATTCGGTCGGCAAGGATTCGGCGGTGATGCTGCATCTTGCGCGGAAAGCTTTTTATCCGTCGCCGCCGCCGTTTCCGCTGCTCCATGTCGACACGACATGGAAATTCCGCGCGATGTATGACCTGCGCGAGAAAGCAGCGCGCGACGCTGGCATGGAATTGCTGGTGCACCAGAACCCCGAAGCCATCGAGCGCGGCATCAATCCGTTCGACCACGGCGCGCTGCATACCGACATGTGGAAGACGCAAGGGCTGAAGCAAGCACTCGATAAGTACGGGTTCGACGTGGCGTTCGGCGGGGCGCGGCGCGACGAGGAGAAAAGCCGCGCGAAGGAACGCATCTTCTCGTTTCGCACGGCAACACACGGCTGGGACCCTAAGAACCAGCGGCCCGAGCTGTGGAATCTCTACAATGCAAAGAAGGCGAAAGGCGAAAGCATCCGCGTCTTCCCGATCTCGAACTGGACCGAGCTCGACATCTGGCAATATATCCACCTTGAGGGGATCGAGATCGTGCCGCTTTATTTCAGCGCGCCGCGACCGACCTATATACACGACGGCCAGCTTTTCATGGCTGACGATACCGAGCGGCTCGAACGTGTCATGGGCACGAAGCCCGAGATTACCGAACGGTCGATACGCTTTCGCACGCTGGGCTGTTTCCCGCTGACCGGCGCTGTGGAGAGCACGGCCGCGAGCCTGCCCGAGATTATCCAGGAAATGCTGTTGACGACCACGAGCGAACGCCAGGGCCGCGTCATCGATCATGATCAGGCGGCGAGCATGGAGAAGAAAAAAGCGGAGGGGTATTTCTAGATGTCCTCCGCCTACAAAACCGACGATCTGATCGCTTCCGACATCGATGCGTATCTCGACGTCCACCAGCACAAGAGCCTGCTGCGCTTCATTACTTGCGGATCGGTTGACGACGGCAAATCGACGTTGATCGGGCGCTTGCTTTATGACAGCAAAATGATCTTCGAGGATCAGCTTGCCGCGCTCGAAGCCGACAGCAAGCGGATGGGGACGCAAGGAACAGAAATTGATTTCGCGCTCCTTGTCGACGGCCTTGCCGCCGAGCGCGAACAGGGCATCACCATCGACGTTGCCTACCGGTTTTTCGCGACCGAAAAGCGCAAGTTCATCGTCGCCGATTGCCCCGGCCACGAGCAATATACGCGCAACATGGTGACCGGCGCCTCGACGGCCGATCTCGCCATCATCCTGATCGATGCGCGCAAGGGCGTGCTCGTCCAGACGCGGCGGCACAGCTATCTCGCCAAGCTGCTCGGCATTCGCAACATCGTGCTGGCCGTCAACAAGATGGACCTGATCGATTACGATCAGGCAAAGTACGACGCCATCGTCGAGGACTATATGTCGTTTGCCGCATCGATCGGCATCGAGCATTTCACCGCGATCCCGATATCGGGATTCAAGGGCGACAATATCACGACGGAATCGCCGAATATGCCGTGGCATCACGGCGCGCCGCTGATGGCGCATCTTGAAACGGTAGCGCTCGATACTGACGCCGATCAGAACAAGCCGTTGCGCATGGCAGTGCAATGGGTGAACCGCCCCAATCTGGATTTCCGCGGGTTTAGCGGGCAGATCGCGACCGGCGTGGTTCGACCCGGCGATGCGATCCGCGTGCTGCCTTCGGGCAAGACAACGAAGGTCAGCAGGATCGTGACACTGGACGGCGACCTCGAGAGCGCGGTTGCGGGCCAGTCGGTGACGCTGTGCTTTGCCGACGAAATCGACTGTTCGCGCGGCGATGTCATTGCAGCCGCCGACGCGCCGCCCGAAGTTTCGGACCAGTTCGAAAGCACGATCGTCTGGATGGCCGACGAAGCGCTCGTTCCCGGGCGCGCTTATTGGCTGAAGCTCGGCACGCAAATGGTGTCGGCGACCGTTCAGGCGCCGAAGTACACGGTCAACGTGAACGACATGGCGCACCTTGCCGCCAAGACACTCGAGCTGAACGCGATCGGCGTGGCTGAAATCGCGACCGACAAACCGATCGTGTTCGAACCCTATGCCGATAATCGCACGGGCTATAATAAGGTCTTGGGCGGCTTCATCCTGATCGACAAGATCACCAACCGCACGGTCGGCGCAGGGATGCTGCATTTCAGCCTGCGCCGCGCGCAGAATGTCCATTGGCAGGCGACCGATATTGGCCGCGACGCGCACGCGAACCTGAAGAACCAGAAAGCCAAAGTGCTCTGGTTCACAGGGCTTAGCGGTTCGGGCAAGTCGACGATTGCCAACGAAGTCGAAAAACGGCTCGCGCTGATGAACCGGCACACGTTCCTGCTCGACGGGGACAATGTCCGCCATGGGCTCAACAAGGATCTGGGCTTTACTGAAACCGACCGCATCGAAAATATCCGCCGCGTTGGCGAAGTCGCACGGCTGATGGCCGATGCTGGCCTCATTGTGCTCACCGCCTTCATCTCGCCGTTCCGGGCCGAACGCGATATGGTGCGCGCAATGTTGCCCGACGGCGAGTTCGTCGAGATTTTCGTCGAGACGCCGCTGGACGTGGCCGAAGCGCGCGACGTCAAAGGCCTGTATAAAAAGGCGCGCGCCGGACAGCTCAAGAATTTCACGGGCATCGACAGCCCGTATGAAGCGCCGGAAACGCCCGAAATCCGCGTTAACACCGTCGAAATGACACCAGCCGAAGCGGCCGATTATGTTATCGCCCAGATCATGCCGCTCAAGTGACCGATGCCGAACTCGCCGCACATCTTGCCACCGTCGCAGGCAAGTTGCTGCTCCAGGTGCGCGATTGCGGCGTCACGACGGGCAAGTCGCTCGGCAGGTCGGGCGACCAGACTGCCAACCAATATCTGATCCACGCGATCGCCGAAGCACGGCCCGACGACGGCTTGTTGTCCGAAGAAAGCAAAGATACCGACGCGCGCCTGTCCAAATCGCGGGTCTGGATCATCGATCCGGTCGATGGGACGCGCGAATATGGCGAAGGGCGGACCGACTGGGCGGTTCATGTCGCGCTTGCGGTCGATGGGGTTGCGGCCGTCGGGGCTGTGGCGCTTCCGGGTCTGGACCTCGTCTTGCGCTCTGACCAGCCGACGCCCGTTCCTGCTGCACAAACGCCGCCGCGCATGGTCGTCAGCCGCAGCCGCCCCGCCAAGGAAGCACTCGCCGTTGCCGAAGCCATAAGCGCAGACCTGATCCCGATGGGCAGCGCGGGGGCGAAAGCCATGGCCATCGTTCGCGGCGAGGCCGAAATCTACCTGCACACCGGCGGGCAATATGAATGGGACAGTTGCGCGCCGGTCGCGGTTGCGGCGGCGCATGGGCTTCACGTCAGCCGTGCCGACGGGTCGCCGCTGATTTATAACCAAGCGGACACGTATATGCCCGATCTGCTGATCTGCCGACCCGAATGGGCGGAAACGGTGCTCGCGCTTACGAAACGACTTTAGCCGCGCGCAGAGCCGCGATCGCCGCCGCGTCCAGTCCGAGCATGTCACGCAAGATATCGTCGGTATGCTGGCCCAGCACGGGCGGGGCATCGGGCACGGCTTGCGTTACGCCCGGCCATTTGATCGAGCGGTTGACGATTTTGATCGGCCCGAGCGCGGCATGCTCGATTTCGACGACCATTTCGCGCGCCACCGCCTGCGGCTGCATCAAGGCATCGTGCACGCCCAAGATCGGCGCATGTGGAACCTGATGCGCGGTCAGCAGCGCGTCGAGTTCGGCAAAGCTGTAGGCAATCGTGCGACGCCCGATCAGGTCATCGACATCGATCCGGTTGATGCGCCGCTGCTCGATCGTCGCGTATCGATCGTCGTCGATCAGATCATCGAGGCCGAGCGCGCGGCAGATATTGCCCCAGAAACTGTTCGAAAGACAGGCAATGACCATCAGCCCGTCGGCGGCCGGATACACGCCGTAGGGCACGAGGGTGGGATGCGGATTGCCCTGTGGCACCGGATTTTCGCCGCTCATCAGCGCAACTTGCGGCACGTAGGCCATCATCCCCATCAGCCCGTCAAGCAAGCTGACATCGATCAACCGGCCACGCCCCGTCACTGTGCGCTCGTACAAGGCCGCCAAGACACTGATCGGGCCGTTGATCCCGCCGACCAGATCGCCCAGCGGAATGCCCAGCCGCGTCGGCGCGCGGTCGCGCTCGCCATTCACGCTGAACGCGCCCGAAAGCGCTTGCGTTACGATGTCGAAAGAGGGTGCGTCGCGCAGCGGCCCGGTCATTCCGAAGCCCGAAATCGCGCAGTAGATCAGCCGCGGATTGATCGCCGACAGCGCTTCATAGCCGAGCCCCAGCCGGTCCATCACGCCAGGCCGGTAGTTCTCGATTAGGATGTCCGACTTTTGCGCCAGATCACGCGCGAGCGCCACGCCGTCGTCATTTTTCAAATCGATGACGATGCTTTTCTTGCCGCGATTGATGCCCAGAAAATAGACACTGTGGCCCTGCTCGAACGGCGGAAACGTCCGGGTATCGTCACCGCCACCCGGCGGTTCGACCTTGATCACTTCGGCACCGAGATCGGCAAGCGCCTGCGAAGCGGCCGGCCCTGCAAGCACCCGGCTGAAATCGAGCACGCGGATGCCGTGCAAAGGGCCGGGCCATTTTTCGGAAGCGGGATCAGCGGACAAAATATGGTCTCACGGGTGTCGATCGGTTCACGGCCCGCCGATTGAACGCGCCGACCGCTTGCTGTCAACTCAAGCGCGTTGCTGCTTCATTCAGGGAATGCGCCCTTCGGTACGGAATGGCTCGAGCGTCCTGAGTTTGCTGCGCAATTCTTCGGTGATCGTTCGCCCGTCTTCGGGCGTCCGGATGATTTGCGGCTTGATGAGGATGATCAGTTCGCGGCGTTCCTGCATTGCGGTTGCCCGCCCGAACAATGCACCGAGGATCGGGATCCGGGTCAGCAACGGGAGGCCGCTGTTGCCGTTCGTCTTTGAATCGCTGAACAAGCCGCCCAGACCAAGCACCTGTCCGTCCTGCACGGCAACCGTCGTTGCGATACGGCGCGTCGCGATCGTCGGGGAGGCGATGCCTCCGGTCGAAAGGCTCGCAACGCTGCTGACTTCCTGTGAAATGTCGAGCAGGACGAGGCCGCTTGCGTTCACGCGCGGTGTCACGCGCAGGATAACCCCGGTATCGCGATATTCGATCGAATTGACGATGTTGCCGTTTCCGGTGCCGACGGCCTGTTGTTGCTGCGTCTGGATCGGCACCTGGTTCCCGACCTGAAGGGCTGCGGTCTGATTGTTGAGGACCAGCAACTTTGGAGCCGAAATCACCTTGATATTGGTCCGGCTTTCGAGCGCGCGAAGCGTCGCGCTTATGTCAGTCGCGCGCAGGAAATAGGCAAATCCTGCGGCGTTGGCAGCCGGCCCGGCCGGGGCGCCCGCACCGGAGACGAACGTGCTATTGCCCTGAATGAAGTTCCAGTCGACCCCGTAGGAAAGATCGCCGGTCAGCGCGACTTCGGTAATCGCGGCTTCGATCAGAACCTGTGTCGGCGGGACGTCCAGTTTTCGCATCGCGTCTTCGACAACCGCAAAATCGCGTGGCGTGCCGAACACAACGACGGCGTTGTTCACCTCGTCCGTTGAAATGCGCCCCGTGAAATAGCTCGCGGCTGAATCCGTGCTGCTTGCAGGCGGTCCACTTGCAGCGGGCGGCGTTGCCCCCGAACTGTTCGCTGCGGCACCTGCGACTGTCGGACGCGGCGCGTTTTGCGTCGTGCTGAGCTCGTTTTGCGCGGCAAGCGGATCGACCGGACCGCTACTGCTGCTGTCACCGGCTATCCCGAACGCGCCATTGAGCGTCTTGACCAGATCGCGCGACCGTCCATTCTGGACACGATAGACGAAAAGCCTTGGTTCGTTGCTCGCGCCTTCGCGGTCAAGAATGTCGATCCATCGGCGGACATCCTCGAGATACTGGCGCTGGGCACTGATCGCGAGGATGCCGTTCAGGCGCTCCATCTGGATCAGGCGGACGAGTCCGCGCGTCGGGGCATCGGGCGCGTTGATCAGCTTTTCGAGCTCGGGCACGATCAGACGGCTGTCGGTCCGCTGCGGAACCAGCAGCGCAAACGACATGTTGCGCAGCCAGTTGACATCGAATTGCTTGATCAAGTCACGGGCACTGGTCCGTTGCCCCGTGGTTCCCGAAATCGTTACGGCATTTCGCGTGCTATCGGTCGCCGTGACAACGCCGGGCAACACCGAATCAAGGAGCTTCTTCAGCTCGTCGGCATTGATGAACTGCAAGGGCAGGATTTCGGCACCAAAGCCAATGGCGTCGGCGCTGACCGGCGCTTGCGCACTCGCCACCGGCTGGATCAGATATCCCGACGCCATCGGCGTTAGCGCGAGCCCGGCGTTCTTCAGCGCCGTTTCAAACAGCCCGAGAACCGATTCCCGCGCGACGCGCCCCGGTGTCACGAACGAGATTTGCGCCGTAACGCCCGGTGCGATGACGTAATTCGTGCGTAAGACATCGCCAAGAACCGATTTCGCAACAATCGCCACGTCAGCCATCGGAAAATTGAAGGCTATATCACCGCCCCGCGGTGGGCTCTGGGCAGACCGCGACGCGCTCGGCACCGGCGCCTCACCGCCGACAATTGTTGATCGCAACTCGGTCGATGCTTCGGCTTCACGCACGAAGACTGACGGTTGCGGCATCGCGATCGGAACGGGCGGCCTTACCGCCGCGCAACCGGCACCGAAAAGCGACAGCACCGCAAGCGAGGTCGTTCGACGAGAGAAAAACACGGTCATCGGTTACGTTGCTCTCATTTTGGTTTTGCGCCGGGCGTTACCAGTTCCCGATATCCTTGGCGTCACCGCTGCCGCCGACGGCATTGTCGGAGCCAAGACTAAAAACGTCGACCTCACCATGATCGCCAGGTGCTTTCATCTGATATGGATTTTTCCAGGGATCGACCAGCGCGCCGCCATCCGGTAGATAGGGACCGTTCCAGAACGGTGCCGATGGCGGTGCCTTCATCAAAGCCTGTAAGCCCTCCTCCTTCTTTGGAAAATTGCCGACGTCAAGCTTGTAGAGGTTAAGCGCCGCGACGATATTTTTGGATTGAATCGCTGCCGCCTGCGTTTTCGAGCTGCCCAGATAGCGCAGCACTTGCGGTCCGACGACGGCGGCGAGCAAACCAAGAATGGCAAGCACAACAAGCAGTTCAAGCAGCGTGAAGCCCGATGTGCGTTGACGATTCGCTTTACATAATTGAAGGTGCATTCGCATAAATTTACAAGATAACCCGGTCACTCTGCCATCCGATTAGAGGTGCGACGAAAAAGCGCTGCGCGCGGGACGCCCGAACGTTATGAGCCCTGCGCCAAGTGCCGATGGCTTCGTCTAAGCACGGATTACTACATTTTCATGTCGTTAGATCCGGCTCGTCCCCACTCCCCTGCGGACGGCCAACCGAAAAGCTCGGTCAGAGAGATCGATAGCGAAAGGCAAAACGGGACCGTATCAATGACACAGCCCCGTCTTACGTTACTTTAATTTGCCCTGCCGAGACGCCCGACAGGTAAAGAATTACGCGAAGGAATAGTCTTGCAAATGTAGTCCCATCGGCTCGGGGAAGGATGCAAATTGCGCCGAAGTCAGAAGGCTCGCGGTCGGGACATATTCGATAAATGTTCCCGTTGCACCGTCCGAAACAGCCACGAAGTTGGCTGCGCTCAGACCGCCCAAAACGGTAACCGCGAACGCTTTCTTGGCGCCTGCACCATCCGGATCGATCGATAGGGCATTGGTCGTTGTATCGAAAGCCAGCGTCACAGCCGCCGTGAACGCGAGATTGCTAATCTGGATTTTGTCGCCATCAGCAAAATCGTTGATGGTATCGCCCGTCAGATTCGCGATCGTGTCCCTGAAGGTGTCGGCACCGTCACCGCCGCTGAGCTCGTCGAGAGCGCCGCCACCGCTGATCGTGTCGTTACCTGCGCCGCCATTGAGCAGATCGGCCCCGCCGCCACCCAGCATCACGTCGTCGCCGTCGGAGCCAGTGAAATCGTCACCTTGGCCGCTGCCCAGGATGCTGTTGATGCCGACCAGTTCGACACCGGTGAAATCGAGGAAGCCGCCCGTGGTCAGACCGGTCAAATTGACATTGGCAAAGCCGCCGCCGTCAATCAGCTCGACATCGACAAGCGACTCGATTGCGATGTTGCCGTTTGCAACGGCAAGGATCGTATCGAAGTCTTCACCGCCGTCGAAATTATTTGCGGCGCCACCCCGGGCAAGGAACGTGTCATTGCCTTCATCACCGAAAAGGAAGTCAAGACCGCTTGCGACGATCGTGTCGTCACCGGCATTGCCATTGATCGTATCGAAGCCAGCACCGCCGTCGAGATAATCGAAATCGGCGCCGCCTTCGATGATGTCGTCACCCGAACCGCCGAAAATGCGGTCGTCGCCGGTGCCGCCGACAATCGTGTCAGCGCCGGTTGAACCCGAGTTCACATCGGCATTCGTGCCATAAATGGTGTCATTACCATCCCTGCCGTCGATAAGCGCGATTTCGCCGTCGGGGATGTCGACGGGACGAAGATCGATGATATCGACGCCTGCTGTCCCCGCGATCGTGGTTGCGAAGCCGCCCGACAAGATCTGCTCGATCCCGCTCAGCGATCCCGTCGTCAGGACGATGACGGCGTCGTCGGCATTCCCCTGGATTATGTCGAAGCCCGCACCGCCGTTATAGGTATTGACCGAGGTTTTCGTACCGACGAGGAAAATGTCGTCGTCACCGCCGCCGTTCAGGATGTTGTCACCGCCACCACCATCAATCGTGTCAAAACCGAGGCCGCCCGAAAGGCGGTCGCTGCCGTCGCCACCATTGATGACATTATCGTCATCGCTGCCGATGATGGTGTCATTGCCCATGCCTCCGTTGATCGCTGTAATGTCTGTCAGCGTCACGCCCGTGAAATCGAGAAAGTCGCTGTCGCCAGCACCCCGGATCGTGACATTGCCAAAGCCGTTCGACGTGATTTCCTGAATGTTGCTCTGCGCCAAGATGCGAATAACGGTATTTTCAGCTGCAGCCTGGATCGTGTTAAATCCTGTGCCACCATTGAACCGCGCAAAGCCCGCACCAGTACCGACATTGAAAAAGTCGTCGCCGCCGCCGCCGTTCAGAACGTCCTGGCCACCGAAGCCATTGATGACGTCGTCACCATCAGAACCCGTGATCCGATCGTTGCCAGCGCCACCGCCAATTTCGACAATGTCGATCAGCGTCGTTTTGCTGAAATCGAACACGACCCCCGTCGAGCTGCCCTTTATCTTGACATCGCCGAACCCGCCGGCGTCGATTGTCTCGACGCCCCTTATTGAGCTGATGTTAATTCGGGCTGCTTCACCTGTCGCTACGATCGTATCGTTTCCGCTGCCGCCATCATAGCTATCGATGCCTTCGAACGCGCTCGCAGCAACGAAGAATGTGTCGTTGCCAGCAGCACCCTTGAGAGTGTCGCTGCCTCCGCCTCCGTATATCGAGTCGTTTCCGGCCCGACCGGTCAGAATGTCGTTTCCGCCAAGGCCAAAAATCGTCCAGTCTTCGTCGGTGAGGACGGTATGAATATCAGCACCGGTCGTTCCGTTATATGTCGGCATGTTCAGCTCCTGAGCTCTGGATGGAAACGCAACAGCCGACGATGACAGGATGTCTAGCCGACGACTTTAATTTTCGTTAACCACTGACTGTGACGAGTCCATTACTTGTCGATGACAATAACAAAGAAGAGCCTTGTCATTAATATTATGTCGGCGCGAGGTGATGTCCGCGACGATGACCCATCTGCGCTACGGCGTTTTCCGACAAGCCCGTTTAGCTTCACGCAAGCCATTCGCAATTCAAGTCGGCGACCCAATACGAGACACATGCCGCCGCCCCGCAGAATGTCATAAATTTTACGTTTACCAGCCCTAGCGGTCTCCGCAGGGCGGGAGCGGGTCTTCCGCCGCTACAATTATCGGCGCGGGCGCGCCTCACGGGAGCACAACGGTGAAAAGTTTGACCATGATGACGTTTTTGCCGGCCGCATGTCTTTGCTTGGCAGCAGCCATTGCGCCAGCAAGCGCGACGACGATCGTCTATAATGATTTCTCAAGCACCAGCGGCCTGTCGGTCAACGGCGATTCAGCCGCCGTCACCGCAGGCGGGCGCACCGTGATGCGCTTGAGCCCTTCGCAGTTTTTCAAATCGGGTTCGGTCTTTAGCTCAGCCCCGATTACATTCGGGTCGCTTTATAGCTTCAGCACGCGTTTCACGTTCAACCTGAACTTACAGCGCGGTGGCGGCGCGGACGGCCTTGTTTTTGTGATCCAGCCAAATGCTAGCACGGTTGGCGGATCGGGCGGCGGCATCGGCTATGGTGGCATTAATAATAGCCTCGGTGTCGAATTTGACACCTTCAACAACGGCAGAATTGATCAAAATTCGAGCAATCATATCGGAATCAACTTAAACGGCAGCGTCACGTCGCTTGTACAGAATAACGCGCTGCCCTTCATTCTCGACAGCCGGCGCGACCTGACCTCGTGGATCGACTATAACGGCGCGACCCAGACGATCGAGGTGCGTTTGAACGATTCAAATGTGCGCCCGCTCTCGGCCATCCTGTCCTATACTTTCGACCTGGCCGCTGTGATCGGTTCGCCGAACGCTTTCGTCGGATTCACGTCGGGCACCGGCGGCGGCGCGGCTAATCATGACCTCGTCAATTGGGAATTCCGCGATAGTTTTACCCCAATCGGTACAAGCGCTGTGCCGGAACCGGCGACATGGTCGATGATCATCATCGGATTTGCTTTCATCGGTGGCGCAATTCGCTCGCGTCGGCGGCAGGCACGTTTGGCACCGGGGCTCTGAGCGAACGCGCCGCCTAGCTCGATTTTGGACCCAGTTTTTTCAGGACAATCTGGGTTTCGGCTTTATATTCGACGATCACGCGTTCGGCGACCAGCAATTCGTGCACCGAGCGAACGACGCCGTCTTTCCACCACGCGCCCGGCTAATAATCGTCGCAACATATTAAGCCGTTTGCCTTGGTGACGCCAAACGCCTGAGCAAGATCGCTCGCGACGCCGTCATTGCCACGGTCGCCATCGATATAGACATAGTCGACAGAATCGCGGGCGAGCGCGCCGAGCGCGACGGTAGCGTCGGCGCGGTGGATCCGGACCTGGCCGTTGGCAATTTCGGATGCGAAGCGCGTTTCAACCTATTCGCAGATGGCATCCATTCCGCTTTGCGAAATTTTCGATTCGCCGTACCACGCCGCGCGCGAACGGTCAGCCGCGTCAGAAACGAGCCACGGATCGACGAAATGCAATGTTCCCGGGCGCGCCGCGCGAAGGATTTGGGCCGAAAAATCGCCCTTCCACAGGCCAATTTCGATACCGACGGCACCCTTGGGTATCATGTCGAGCACGGCCTTTCGTGCCGCGGTTTCGCTATTCGAATTCCATTTCAACATGAAGATCCCATAACCCGGTCTGCCGCGTGAGAGCGGGGGTTGGCTGCTGTTAAAGTCACTTATATGTGAGGTGCTGCGGCTCACGCACCATCGTACAGATTTTGCTCTTGGGCAGGAAGCCAGCGCCGGAAGTCGAGCCCGTAGTTGGGCCAAAGGCCCAAGCGCGCACCGATCAATATTGTCGTCGCATAAACGACAGCCCCACCCGCTGTCAGCAGCAGCAGCGTTTCAGGTGGCGAACGGCCTTCGCCAAAGAACAATCGGCCAGCCAGAACTGTTACTGTCATCATCAGCGTCGCGGCAAACGGCGCGGCAAGATGATGCGCCAAATCAAGCAACCGCAGGTCCAGCTGCTTGCGCAGATCGATGGTGTTGCAGATGCCGGTGAAAGCGCAACGAACGACGATTGCCCAAGCGACGGTTTCGAGCGAAATGTGCGCCGCAACCGCTGCCAAGGTTACGCCGAGGCACAGGTCGAGAATGCTCTGTCGGACAACAATATGTCGCGCATTCAGCGCAAGGATCGCAGCAGAATAATAAGAGCTTACGGGTAAAATGACGCCCAGCAACGAGAGTATCTGCACGATCGATACGCTTGGCAGCCATTGTATTCCGAAAAGCAGCGGCACCGCTTCGGGCGCGACAAGGCCCACCCCGATCATGACGGGGCACGTCACAACAGCACTTGCTTGCGTCAGCCGCAGATAGCCCTTGCGCAAAGCCGCGGTGTCACGCGCGACTGTCGAAAACTGCGCATGTGCAACGCCGATGAGCGGAATTGAAATCATTTGTCCGAGAAAATCGTTGAATCGGTTGGCGACACGCATGATGCCAAGCGCGACCGGCCCGAGAAGGACCGCGACAAACAGATCGAAGGATCGCGGGATGAGTTGCGGCAGGAGCGATCCGATCATGATGCTTGCACCGTGGCGCGCGGCTTTCGGGCTATAATAAGAAATGTGCGCGAAGCTGGGACGCCAGCTAACCGCTGCCCAGACCCAGATCGTGCCGAGCGTCGCTTGAACAAGTTGCTGTGCCGCGAGCGCGGTTGCGCCGAAGCCCTGCACCGCCATGCCGATCGCGATCGCGCCACCGATCAGCGTACAGACCGTGTTGCGATAGGCGAGTTGCTTGAATCTGAATTCGTTGCGGAGAATGGCTTCGGCGGTCGATCCGGCGGCCGACAGCAGGAGGATCGGCGCGCAAAGATTGGCCATGATCGTAATCTCGGGCGATGCGAAATACGCGCCGATCGGCCATGCCGCGAGAATAAAGAGCAGCGCGGGACCACAGGCAATCGCCATCGATAGCCAGAATGCGTGATTGCGCACCGCGTCGGACCGGTTGTCCGCGTGCTGCAACAATTCGATTTGCCCCCAACGCGCAACCCTGAGCCCGAGATCAAGCCCGATCGAGAGCGTCGCCATCAGTCCGAAATCGCGCGGATTCAAGACGCGCGTGAGATAAGCGAGCAGAATGAACAGCGAAAGATATTGAAGACCGCTGCCAGCCATCGCCCAAAGCGAAGCGCGCGCGAGGCTTGTTTTCACCGGGTGGCCTGCGACGTGCCGCACCCGTCGCCGGATCGCCGATCGGTGACCGGTTCTGGGAATCGAAAGCGGCACGGAGACATCGACACTGCTGCACTACTCAATTGCCGCGAGGAAAGCGTCCTATAACCATGGATTGCGCGAAATTACGTCAAAAGCGATAATTTAGTTGTTCGATATCTTTACGGTAAATATCGGCGACAATGCTGACCATATCGGAATCATATAAATTCCGGAAGTCGGGCTTTTCGACTTTACGCAGATGCGGCGTTTCAGCGGGTGCGGCGATACCAAAGCGTCCACAGAGTTGGCGCGTCGCACTGTCGAGCGTCTCGAACCGAAATATCTCGTCGATGCCTTTGCAATTACGCTCGCCTTGCAGCCAGAAAGTTTGTGGCCAGAAAAAGCGTTCGGCGAGAATCGATGCCCTGAACAACGGGTTGCGGAGGCGGTGCGTGAAGGCCGCAAAGCTCTGGTCGCCGATGTGTCGACGTGCCCATTCCTGCTGCATCGGCCAGTCGGTGCCCTGTTTCATGAAGTGGAACGCCGATGCAAAACGGTCCCACGGGTTCCGGACAAACGCGAATTTGTAGGCATTGGCGTAAAAGTCCGGGTAGGCGCGCGCATAGGCACGACTGGGGGCATGCGTGTCGAACACGGTTGGGGCACCCAGCGCCGAGAGCACCGAGGTGCCGGCGGTTTTCGGGATATGGACGAAAATCGCTGCATGCTTTTCGTTCCAGGGCGTCAGCACCGAACGCCGCGCCAACGTGCGCCGCCACCACAATAGATGATACGTGTCGCCGAGCCCGAGCAATTGCAGCGGCAGTTTGGCAATCGGCATCCGCAAATGTCCCGTTTTCTTCGGCGAAAATCCTGCCGCGGCGGCGATGCCAAATCGGCCGCCGCACCACAATCCCTATTGAACCGCCCGACGGCTGTTTCACCCGCAGTCGAAGTGTCCTAACGGCCCCGCTATGATGCGCGAATCGAACCGTTTCCTTGTTATCTCGCGTGTCGGCCAAGCAAGCCTGCACAGCGAATGGTGTGGACTCGCGCCCGAGCGACGATTCGACGTCCTGCTGTCGGCTTACGACAGCGCCGTTGCCGATCCCCGCCAGCCGGGAATCATCTTCGAACATCGTCCTGGTGCCAAAGTGGCCGGATATGGCGACGTCATGCGCGACCATGCCGAATTGATCGCGCGCTACGACTATGTCGCGTTGTTCGACGACGATTTGCTGATCTCGACGCCCGACCTCCAGCGGCTTTTCGACATCGTCGCACAGCATCAGCTCAAGATTGCGCAGCCCGCGCTTTCGCACGACAGCTATTTCACCTTTGCGGCATTGCTTGAAAATCCGTCGTTCCGTCTTCGCTACGTGAACTATATCGAGATGATGTGCCCGGTGTTCAGGGCCGATGCGCTGGTCGCAATCCGGCCGCTTTTCGATCTCGGCTTTGAAAGCGGAATTGACCTGATCTGGTGCAATCTGGTGTCGACTTCCATGCAGGATTTTGCCGTGATCGACGAAATCACCGTGCGGCATACGCGGCCGATCGGCGTATCAAAGAGCGCAAACGGCTTTGTCGGCGGGCGGCGTTACGAAGACGACATCCACGCCGTGCTCCGCAAGTTCGATTTGCCCTGGCTTAGCTGCGTCCCCTACGCCGGCGTGCGTCGCGACGGCACGGTCACGCGCCGGCGCTCGGCTTTTTTCTGGTCATCGATCTCACTCATCTTTGCCGTCGGTCGGCGCGCAGGATTGCCGCTGCGAATGCGTAGTGTCGCGGTCTATTGGAAACATCTCCTCAGTCGGCCGGCGCTGAACATACCCGTCAGCTGGGCCCAAACGCCGTCCTGATTCGGGATGTTAAGCCAACCGTCCGATTTCTGTAATATTTCTGCAATGCTTTTGTCGTCGTTTGGGCGCTAGTTGCGCGCAACGATGCTCGGATTTACAAAATCAGCACCGCAACAATTGCTTTTCGCAGCATTTGTTGCGGGACTTTACGGGCGGTCGGCTTGTGCCCAAAGTGCGTCTGCCGGTGATACCGTGCTGTTTCGCAGTGACGTTGCCGGCACTCGCGTCGAGCCCCAATATCAGGCGACACCGCTGGTCATCGGCCCGATGCTCGCCACGATCGCCCTCACCGCGCGCGTTGCGTCCGACACCAACATCTTTCGTACGTCGAAAAATACCCGCCACGAGGTGTATGTCGAAGCGATACCATCGATCGGTATCGCCGCACGTTTTGGAGCCCATACCGCAACGCTGTCGGCGCGAGCAGCCGCCCGGCGCCATGCCCGCTTCTCGTCCGAAAACCGCAACGCCGTCGATGTGGCCTATGGTGGCCAAATCGATCTTGGCCCACCGAGCACAGCTTCCTTTCGGACAACATACGGACGCGAAAGCGAGCCGCGCGGCAGTGCTGGTCTCAATCTTGCGGCGGCCGGACCTGCCGAAGTGCAGAAAATCGAATCGAGCGCATCAGTCAGCACTGAATTCAGACGGCTTGGCGTTTCTGCCTCCGCAAGCATCGCACGGCGTTCCTACGACCCCCTTAGGCCGGCAAACAGTCCCGCGATCAGCCAAGCGTTCAGAGATACCAAGACCTTGCGCGTCGGATCGCGTGTGAATTTCAGAGCTTTGCCGTCGGCAACGATTTTCGCCAGTGGTTCGGCGAACCGGACGCAATCGATTGAAGGGTCCCGAGGGCTGTTGCGCGACGCAACTGGTTATACGCTGCTTGCCGGTCTTCGCTCGGACACCGAGTCGCTGATCGTCGGCGAAGTCGGCATCGGCTGGCGCGGGCAGAATTATCGCAATCCCGCATTTCGCGATTTTGCTGGCTTGACCTACGATGCAACAGTCGATTGGTATCCAACGCGCCTGGTCAGCGTGCGCATTCAGGCGGGGCAGGATATCGTGAACAGCAATTTTTCGAGGGTCGCAGGGATCGTCCGGCGTAGCGTCAGCGGGACTTTTTTTTACGACCCGTTGCGCGAGCTACGCTTTGTCTTTGCGCTGAACCGTGATCTTGACGACTATCGAGAACTGGATTTTTCGACGCGAACGACATCCGCAGGTCTGACCGGCACTTACCAGATCGGCCGCCGTGTCGATTTCAGCGCCTTTGGAAGGATCATTTCCAAAGGATCGTCGGATGTTCGTTTCGTCGATGCGTATGACAGCTTGGCGGTCGGCATCGGGCTGACAGGCAGGCTATGATCCGGCGCGACCACAACAAGAAGGGAATGCGACCTTGAACTTGCCTTCGCAATATGCGGGCGCGGACTTGGTCGGACAGCCGCCATCCGCCCTCGGCATGCCGTTTTCGGCTGGCGTCGCCGGCGATCGGCTCGATCTCCGGGCATTGTTGTCGCTCGTCAGGCGCCAGTTTCTCGTTATTGTCACGATCGTCGGCATCTGTACGCTTCTGGCGTTGCTCATTACCCACAACGCCCCCCGCCTTTACACGGCCAGTGCTGATTTGCTGCTGCAGCCCAACACCGAAACGATCACGCCGGGGCCGACCGACGGTGCCGATGACCTGCCGCGCGGCGGCGAACAGATCGAGACCGAAATCCAGTTCATGCAGTCGCGCGATCTCGCTGCCAAAGTTTACGACCAGCTCGGGCTGGCCCGCGACTCCGAACTTGCAGCGCAGATCAACCAACCCGGAACCATCGCCCGCCTTGCGTGGACGCTCGGCCTCGGAACGGACCCATCGATCGCAGCATCGACGCAACGTGGTGCAGCCGATCGGCAGCGCGAGGCGGCCATCGACTATCTTGCGCGCGGACTTTCGGTAAGGCGTGTCGGCAATTCCTACGCCCTGCGCATGAGCTTCACCAGTGGCGATCCTGCACTGGCCGCAAAGATCGCCAACGGCTACGCCAAGACGTATTCGGGCAACCAGATCGCGACAAAAGTGATGGCATCGCAAGGTGCTGTTGGCATTTTGCGCAAACGGATGGAAGAATTGCGGTTGCAGGCGCAGTCGGATTACGGCGCGGTGCAGCAATACCGGATTTCGAACAAACTCCAGAGCAAATCGGGAACCTCGCTTACCGAACAGGAAATCTCGGCCTATAACCAGCAGGTCGCGGTCGCGCGCGCCGAAGCGACGCAGGATGCCGCAAGGCTTGTCGCTGCGTACAGCGGCAAGGCCTTGGGCGATGCCACGACGTCCGCCGTCGTTAACGCGCTGCGCAGCCAGCGCGCGGCACTGAGCATCCGCGCCGCTGAATTGTCCGAGCGCTATCTCCCCTCGCACCCCGAACTGCAATCGGCGCAACAACAACTGGCCGACATCGACGGACAGATTGCCGTCGAAGTCCGCCGCGCGATCATGAATTTGCAGGCCAATGCGCAAGCCTCGTCAGCGCGGCTCTCCTCGCTTCAGGGCAGCTTGGGCGGGGCGACGAGCAAGCTCGACATGAACAATCGCGCGCTGATCAATCTCGACGATCTCGAACGTCGTGCCGGGGCGTCGCAAGCGCTCTACGAAAGCTATCTCAATCGCTTCAAGGAAGTCGTTGCGCGATCAGGCGCCGAGCAAGCCAATTCCACGCTTTTGTCGGCGGCGTCGGTTCCGGTTCGGCCCAGCAGTCCGAACCTTGTGCTTAACCTTTTACTCGGGCTCCTGATCGGCGTTTTGCTTGGGGGTGCTTCGGCCATCGCGGTCGAAAGTGCCTATGCAGGTTTCACCACAGCGGAAGATGTCGAGCGCCGGTTGCAGGTGCGCTGTGCGGGATCGGTGCCGCTGCTTGAATCAGTCGAGACACATGCCGCATCACCGCTGGAAACAATCGCCGCCTATCCCGGCGGTGCTTTTACAGAATCGATGCGCAGTGTCCTCGCTGCCATCCGTCAATCGCCCAACAGCCGAAACCAGGTGATCGCCGTGACGTCTGCCATGCCCGATGAAGGCAAGACGACGATCGCGGCCTGCCTCGCTCGGACCGCAGCCATCGCGCACGAACGGGTGGCCATCATCGACTGCGACGTCGTTCGGCGCCAATTGAGCCTGTCCTATGGCATGGTGCCCGGACTGCAGGGTCTGGGGGTGATCTTCGATGGATCGGTCGAGATCGCTGCGGTGCCGCCATCGGACATGCTGGGTGGCGCAACCTTGTTTGCGATCACAACGCCGTTTGAACAGGGTGTGCGCCTGCTCGAACAAGGCAAGCTCAACCGGATGATCGCGCAGCTTCGTGAGCGGTTCGACCTGATCATCCTCGACTGCGCGCCGGTGTTGCCGATCGCCGAAACGCGCGACATTGTCGCCCTTGCCGACAATGTCATCGTCGTGACGCGGTGGCGCTACACCACGGATCGCGTGGTCCGCGCCGCATTGAAAAAACTGCCGTTGCAAGCGCTCAGTGATCTAGGGGTCGTGCTGAACCGCGTCGATCTCCGCAAGAAACTGCGCTTCGGCGATGGCGACCCCGAGATCTTCGCCAAGAGCTACAAGAATTATTATCCCAAGACGCCGCAGTAAGGCGAACGGGGCCATGAATTTCAAACGCGTCGCAATCGTCCATTATTGGCTCGTGGGCATGCGTGGCGGCGAGCGCGTCCTCGAACGGCTGTTGTCGTTATATCCGCAGGCCGATGTCTTCACGCATGTCTATGACCCCGCAGCAGTGTCACGGACAATCAGCGATCGCGTTGTGCGGACGACCTTCATCGACCGGTTGCCGGGTGCGCGGCGCCATTATCAAAAATATCTGGCATTGATGCCGCTGGCGCTCGAGCAGCTTGACCTGCGCGGCTACGACCTCGTGATCAGCAGCGAGTCGGGCCCGGCAAAAGGCGTCATTGCGGCCCCCGACGCATTGCACATCTGCTATTGTCATTCGCCGATGCGGTATCTGTGGGACCATTATCATGAGTATCTCGAGGACGCTGGCCCGATCGCGCGGCTGGCGATGCCCGTCATCTTCAGCCGCTTGCGACAATGGGATGTGACGTCGGCGGCGCGCGTCGATGCGATCGTTGCGAATTCGACATTTATCAAGGCGCGGATCCGCCGCGCGTGGGGCCGCGATTCGCGCG
>JBGSMP010000322.1:0-6973 GCA_041740105.1 Sphingomonadaceae bacterium | reverse complement strand
CCTGCGCGACGCGCCGATCCTGTTGCTCGACGAAGCCACATCGGCACTCGATGCCGAATCCGAACGGCTGGTGCAGGACGCGCTCGAACGGCTGATGGCCAATCGCACGACGATCGTCATCGCCCACCGGCTTGCCACGGTCCGTGCGGCCGACCGTATCATCGTGATGGAAGACGGGCGTATCGTCGAAGAAGGCACGCACGACAGCCTGAGCCGGTCGGGCGGCACCTATGAGCGCCTCGCACGGCTGCAGTTCGAAGGGTTGGCGGCTTAATTGAATAAATACAGTTAGTTAACGGGCGACATTAGATCGCTTCGGGCAGTCCCGCGAAAAATCCTTGGACTAACTTTTGACTAACTTTTGACAGGCAGCGCCCAACAGCGTTGACAGCCTCGTCGCTGTCCGTAACCTAACTCAATGGACACCGACGACATTGCGCCACCACCGCGCCCCGGCGATCCGATTGCGCTCTTGGCGACGCTTGACCTCGACCCCTATTCGGTGACCGAACTCGACGCCCGCATCCATGCGCTCGAAGCCGAAATCGCCCGCACACGCAATCACCGCGACAAGGCCGTTAATCACCGCGCAAGCGCCGATGCGCTATTCGGTCGCTAAATTGAAACATCGATTGGACGTTCTTGATTGACACCACCGGGCACCCGACATGATGTTCAACCGGAAGCTGCGCCCGCAGGCTTCGTAATAGGACCAAGACATGCCTTCCTTCGCCCGTGAACTCGAAACAACCCTGCACAATGCGCTCGCCGCTGCTGCAACGCGTCGCCACGAATATGCAACGCTCGAGCATCTCCTGCTCGCGCTGATCGACGACGAACATGGCGCACAGGTAATGGTCGCCTGCGGTGTCGATACGGGTGAACTGAAAACGACGGTCACCAATTATCTCGACAGCGAACTCGAGGCACTCCGCACCGAAGGGCAGACCGACCCGTCGCCGACCAGCGGTTTCCAGCGTGTCGTCCAGCGCGCGATCCTGCATGTGCAGTCCTCGGGCCGCGACGAAGTGACCGGGGCCAATGTCCTTGTCGCCCTGTTCAGCGAGCGCGAAAGCTATGCAGTCTATTTCCTGCAGCAACAGGATATGAGCCGCCTCGATGCCGTCAGCTTTATCAGCCACGGCGTCGGCAAAGGCGTCACCGCGCCCGAAGCGTCCGCGCCCAAAGGCGTCGACGACGAAAAGCCTGCCAAGGCCGAAGGCGGCAAGGGCAAGGCCGAATCGGCGCTGAAGCAATTCACGGTCGACCTCAATGAAAAGGCGAAGGCCGGTAAAGTCGATCCGCTGATCGGGCGCGGTCCCGAAGTCGATCGCACGGTGCAGATCCTGTGCCGCCGGTCAAAGAACAATCCGCTCTATGTCGGCGATCCTGGCGTCGGGAAGACGGCCATTGCCGAAGGACTGGCGCGCAAGATCGTCGAAGGCGATGTCCCCGAAGTGCTGCTCCCGGCCGTGATCTATTCGCTCGACATGGGCGCACTGCTCGCGGGCACGCGCTATCGCGGTGATTTCGAGGAACGGCTGAAAGCGGTCGTCAATGAACTCGAAAAGCTGCCGCACGCGATCCTGTTCATCGATGAAATTCACACCGTCATCGGCGCGGGTGCCACATCGGGTGGCGCGATGGATGCTTCGAACCTCTTGAAGCCAGCGCTAAGCGGCGGCACGATCCGCTGCATCGGCTCGACCACCTACAAGGAATTCCGCAACCATTTCGAGAAAGATCGCGCGCTGCTGCGCCGGTTCCAGAAGATCGACGTCAACGAGCCGACGATCGAGGACACGATCAAGATTCTGGCGGGACTGCGCAGCGCTTTCGAAAGCCATCACAGCGTCAAATATACGCCTGATGCGATCAAATCGGCCGTCGAGCTCAGTGCGCGTTACATCAATGACCGCAAGCTGCCCGACAAAGCGATCGACGTGATCGACGAAGTCGGCGCGATGCAGATGCTGGTTGCGCCGAACAAGCGCAAAAAGGTGATTACGCCCAAGGAGATCGAACAGGTCATCGCGACCATGGCGCGTATCCCGCCCAAATCGGTGAGCACTGACGACACCAAGTCGCTTGCCAGCCTTGAAACCGATCTGAAGCGAGTCGTCTTCGGCCAGAATGATGCTATCGAAAAGCTGGCCTCGGCGATCAAGCTCAGCCGTGCCGGCCTGCGCGATCCCGACAAGCCGATCGGCAACTATCTGTTCACCGGGCCGACGGGCGTGGGGAAGACCGAGGTTGCGCGCCAGCTTGCCTTGATCATGGGCATTCCGCTGCAGCGCTTCGACATGAGCGAATATATGGAGCGCCATTCGGTCAGCCGCCTGATCGGTGCGCCGCCGGGCTATGTCGGCTTCGATCAGGGCGGCCTGCTGACCGACGCCATCGATCAGCAGCCACATTCGGTTCTGCTGCTCGACGAAATTGAAAAAGCACACCCCGACCTGTTCAATATCCTTCTGCAGGTCATGGATCATGGCAAGCTGACCGATCAGCATGGCAAGGCTGTCGATTTCCGCAACGTGATCCTGATCATGACGACCAACGCGGGCGCGTCCGACATGGCACGCGAGTCGCTGGGCTTCGGTAACAACAGCCGCGAGGGTGAGGACGAGGAAGCCGTGAAGAAGATGTTCACGCCCGAATTCCGCAACCGTCTCGATGCCATTGTCCCGTTCGGCTATCTGCCGACCGAAGTCGTCTCGCGCGTCGTCGAAAAGTTCATCCTCCAGCTCGAACTGCAGCTTGCTGACCGCGACGTGCACATCAAGCTCGACGATGCGGCCAAGGATTGGCTGACGACGAAGGGCTATGACAAGCTCTACGGCGCCCGCCCGATGGGCCGCCTGATCCAGGAAAAGATCAAGCAGCCGCTCGCCGAGGAACTGCTGTTCGGCAAGCTTGTCCACGGTGGCGAAGTGATGGTCCACCTGAAAGAAACCGACGGCGTCAACGCGCTCTCGTTCGAAATAACACCCGCCGCACCGAAGAAGGGCAAAAAAGGCGGCAAGGCGAAAGTGACGGCGGAGAGTTGATGCGCGGACGTCGGGTAAACGCCCTTCGTCGAAGCCAGCGATACGTTTGTCGATCCGCCATACAGTTTGACGAAGACGCCTGACGTCCCGCCGAACATTGAATGAAAGCCTGCGGTCGACGGCTTATTCCAAATCTGCGCACGCCCCCCGGTGCGCGGATTTGGAGACCTAAGATGACACGAACGCCTAAGATGGCAATTGCTGCCGCCCTTTTACTGTTGCCGATCCCTGCCCTCGCTGGCGATGTGCCAACGCGCATTGTTCAATATGGCGACCTGGATCTGACCGGCCCTGAAGGCGTGACTCGCCTTGAGCGGCGTATCGCAGCGGCGGCCCGCTCGATGTGCCCGGCTGACGACCTCCGCAACCTGAATGCCCTCATGGGTACGAAGAAATGCCGTGACGCCGCCATTGCGTCAGCGGAACGCCAGACCAAGGTTGCAATTGCCGATGCCCGCGCCAGCCAGCAAGTGGCATCCGTCCGCAGCCTCGCCGCGCCTATGGAATAGCGCCAACCGGGCGATGGGCACGGCGTCAGCGGCCGACCATCGCCCGGACGCTCTTGACGTAAGATCGCCCGACGCGATGACTGGCACCCTGGGTCGTTTCAATGCACCAGCCGCCCGGTGCGTCAGGCTTCAGTCGGATAATCCGTTCGCGCCGAACAATCGTTGACCGGTGGATGCGGATGAAGTGTTCGGGATCGAGCCGCGCCTCCAGCGCGCCAATCGTTTGATGCAAAAGATAGGATCGCGCGCCGACATTCAGGCGCATATAGTCGCGCTCGGCCTCGATGAGCTCAATATCCTCCACTGCCAGTCGGATCATTTCGCCGCGATGCGGCACCCAGAATTCGCGCGCCCAGTTGGACGGTAAAGACGGCGATGCACGGTGTTCGCGTACCCGCTCGATGGCGCGCTTCAACCGCTCGGGCGCGACGGGTTTCAGCAGATAATCAACCGCAGCGACATCGAACGCCGCCACGGCGAACTGATCGAATGCCGTTACATAAATGACGGTGGCACGGCTTTCGGCCGCTTCGAGCGCGCGCGCAACGTCAAGCCCGTCAAGGCCCGGCATGGCAATGTCGAGAATTACCAGATCGGGTGCCAAAGCATCGACCAGCCGGATCGCCGCCGCGCCATTCGTCGCCCTGCCGACCAGCGTAACAGCCGGAATCTCGGCGCACAGCACCTGCAGCCGCTCGATGGCAAGCGGCTCGTCGTCAACAATCAATGTCCGAAGTGGTGTGTCACTTGCCATAGGATAAGGGCATGACAAGTTCGACGCGCCAGCCGCCGCCGGGCCGCAAACCCCGCAGGCAGGCTGACGCTTCGCCAAAGCGCGTCGCCAGCCGGTCGCAGACATTTTTGATGCCGACACCATGACCGGGCGTTGCCGGCGCGCCAGCCTCGCCATCATCCTCAACGATGATATGCAATGTGTCGGGCTCGGAAAAAGCACGGATTGTCACCGTGACAGGGCGCGTGCTGCGCGACACGCCATATTTGATCGCATTTTCGACCAGCGGTTGCAGCAGCATACCGGGGACCCGCGCTTCTTGTAACGCCGCCGGTATGTCGATCTCGACACGCAATCGTTCGGGAAAGCGGGCACGCTCGATATCGAGATACAGTCGCTGCATCGCCACTTCGTCGGCAAGGCTAATGTCTTCGGTCGGATCTGCGGTCAGGCTGGTCCGAAAGAAATTCGACAGGTTCAGGATCATCGTCTCTGCTTCCGACAGACGCTTGGCCAGAACAAGCGAAGACAATGAGTTGAGCGTGTTGAACAGGAAATGGGGATTGACCTGATACCGCAGCGCCCGCAGCTGCGCCGTCTGCGCCTCGGCGCGATAGGCAGCGGCGGCGCGCTCGGCGACGCGGACTTTCAGGGCATAGCTCAAGGCCACGTAGAGAATGGCCCACGCAACGATGAAGAAGTACCAGCCCAGCGCACTGTCAAAAATCTGGTGCCAGGGACCGTGGTCCTTTTCGGCGTATCTTAGCTTTTCCATCATAGTCGATTCCGCCGGATTGACCACGTAGAAGGCGAGATAATTGATCGTGGCATAGCCAAGCGACAGCGGAAATGATGCGAGGAAAGCGACCGAGACCAGTCCGGTCGTCGACATGCGCTGGCATCGGTGCATCACGGCCCAGAGCATGGCCGACAAAAACATCCCGCACAGCGACACGACCGCGCGACGCATGGCCATGTCCATCTGTCCGCTCGCGCCGCCAACCGCGGCACGAAGCGTATTGAAGACGAAATAAAACAGCCAGAAACCGACAATTGACAGGATGACGACGCGCAGGTGCGCACGGCGGTCAACGGGTTGTGGCGCGATGGCGATCATGCTCTCTTCATAGCGCGACAGCCGCAACAATTAATCCGTCGTTCATGTCGTCTGTCGATCCGGCGTGCAGCTTCATCGAAGAGGACGCCGCCTCACGCCAGCAGCATGATCGCCGCAATGATCACGAGCATGAACAAGACCCCGGCGCCGATCGCGGCATAGATCGAAGGGTTGGTCGCAAAAGAAGCCCGTGCCTGCTCGACCACGCGATTGATCAGTTGCGGCCAGGTGTAGCTGACGAAATCGCCCTGGCTCATCATGTTGATAAGGACACCGTTGTCGTCGACCACCGGCAAATGGCGAAACCGCTCATTCGACATCTGCTGGAGCCATTCGATCAGATTGTCGCCGCCCTTTGCCAGCTTCAGATCTTTCGTCATGATCTCGCTGAGCCGGGTCGTATTGGGATCGCGCCCATCGTTCAGCAGCCGGCGCATGAAATCGCGCTCGGTCACGATGCCCAGCGGCTTGTTTGCCGGGTCGACAACGACGACGGCGCCGTAATTCTTTTCGCTCATCGCCTTGACGGCGGTGATGACCAGATCGTCCGGCGCAAGCGTATAAACCGGAGCCTTGGCCTTGAATTCGAGCCGATCTTCGATGTTCATTGCTGCGTCCCTCCGGAACCACGTGTCGCCTTGAACCTAATCCAACGAACCGAAACGGCAAGGCGAAACTAACGGGCCGGTCGAGTCACTTTTTTTCCTGTGGCGCAGCACCATCGAGTAGCGCAGTCAGATCTGCCGACAACGCCGTGCGCGCCTTTTCAGCTTCCGGTCGCCAAATGACTTCGGGCCGCGTCGAGGGTGAATATTTGCCGTCGCCGGTCAGTTCGATCTGGCGACCCAGTTCTCCCAGCCTTGCCGCCCGCTCCTTTGCCGTGCCGTTTCGAAGATTGTGCATGATTTCTTCCATGCCATAGCGGCAAAGAAATTGCGCATCGCCTCGCTGATCGCGGACGGCAGCTGTCCTCTGTTCGATCGCCGTTGCCACAAAGGTGACCTGTTCGCGCTCGTTGGCTGGCAACTGGGCTCCATGAGCAAGAAGATCGCGACCCGCCGAGATGATGCGCAGCCGGCGGTCGGCAGGCGCACTGCGGTCGCCGCAGCGCGCGCCATCGATCGCCGTCGTGCCGATGACATAAAGCAACGCTGCCACAGCAGTCTGTTTCAACCCAGCTGCCCGCGGATCGGAACTGCCCTCCGCCATCGACCACAACAGGCGCGAATAGACGAAGGGGACTGCCGCGCTGCTCCCCGCCATCCACCTGCTCTTCGCCCAGTCGAGCGCTGCCATACTGTCCGCCGGCGATTGCGCGCGATCGAGCATTACGTCAGACAGCCGCTCATAATCTTGCGCGGCGAGCGCTGCATCAAGCTTTGCCACGTGATCGGCAGGCGTTAGCGCGGTTGCGGCAGCGGCACTCAGCACGAACGCCAACATCATCGACATTTGTTCAACTCCCTCACCCCAAACTCACCCGCCCGCCCGCGTGTCGCTCGAGCCGCCCCGCCAGTTCGAGCTCGAGCAGCACCGTCGCCACAACCGCAGGGTGCAGCCCCGA
>JBGSMP010000294.1:0-17012 GCA_041740105.1 Sphingomonadaceae bacterium | reverse complement strand
GCCCTTGGCAAGTGCCGCCTGAAGCGTGGCCCGCGACACGCCGATCCATGCGCCGCGCCCCGGCGCTTTGGCGCGCACGTCGGGGAGCACCTGGCCATCAGGCGCAAGTGCTAGCCGGATCAGGTCGTCGCGCGACGCACGTTCCCCGCTCAGAACGCAGCGGCGCTCCGGGTCGTGCTCGGTTTCTGGCGAAGCTACTGTGTCATTCTGGGGAGTCCGCAAGTGCGTCCTCCTCTTTGTCTTCGTCCTCGAACCAGTGCGCACGGGCCGCCATGATGATCTCGTTACCCTGCGCTTCGGTCAGATTATATTCGGCCAGCACGCCGCCCTTCGGCTCGGTTGCTGTCGGCGTGGCTTTACGGCGTGGTTCGATCCGGCGCTTCTGGATCAGCTCGTCGGTCGCCAGATCGGCGAGATCGTCGAGCGTCTTGATGCCGCCCTTGCCGAGCGTGACGAGCATGGCTTCGTTGAGATGCGGCATTCCGGCAAGCGCATCTTCGACCCCAAGCGAACGGCGCAATTCGCGGTTGGCTTCCTCGCGCCGTTCAAGCGCTTCGGTCGCGCGGTTCTGCAGTTCGGCGCCGAGTTCGTCGTCGAACCCTTCAATTTCCGCAATTTCGCTGACATCGACATAGGCCACTTCTTCGAGGCTGGTGAACCCTTCGGCAACCAGCAGCTGCGACAGCGTTTCGTCGACGTCGAGCTCCTTCTGGAACAAGTCCGACCGTTCGACGAATTCGCGCTGGCGCTTTTCGCTGGCGTCGGTTTCGGTCAGGATGTCGATGGCCTTGCCCGTCAACTGCGAGGCGAGGCGGACGTTCTGTCCGCGGCGACCGATGGCAAGGCTCAGCTGGTCATCGGGAACGACGACTTCGATGCGGTCTTCTTCCTCGTCGATCACCACGCGGCTGACGTTGGCGGGTTGCAGCGCATTGACGACGAAAGTCGCCGTGTCTTCGGACCAGGGAATGATGTCGATCTTTTCGCCCTGCATTTCCTGGACAACCGCCTGAACGCGGCTGCCCTTCATGCCGACGCAGGCGCCGACCGGATCGATGCTGCCGTCACGGCTGATTACGCCGATCTTGGCGCGGCTGCCGGGATCGCGTGCGGCGGCCATGATCGTGATGATGCCGTCATAGATTTCGGGCACTTCCTGCGCGAACAGCTTTTTCATGAAGTCGGGATGTGCGCGGCTGAGGAAAATCTGGGGGCCGCGCGTTTCGCGCACGACCTTGAGGATCAGCGAACGGACGCGGTCGCCGACGCGCACCACTTCGCGCGGAATTTGCGCGTCGCGGCGGATTACGCCTTCGGCACGGCCAAGGTCGACAACGACATGGCCGAACTCGACACGCTTGACGACGCCTGTGATGATTTCGCCGCCGCGGTCCTTATATTCCTCATATTGCCGTTCGCGTTCGGCATCGCGGACTTTCTGGAAAATGATCTGCTTCGATGCCTGCGCCTGAATGCGGCCGAATTCGATGGGGGGCAGCGGATCGACGATGTAATCGCCGATGGCAGCGCCCGGCTGCAGTTTCTGCGCCGCTTCGACATTCACCTGCTTGTAAAGATCGTCGACCAGTTCGACGACTTCGACGACGCGCCACAACCGCGTTTCGCCCGACGTCGTGTCGATCTTTGCGCGGATTTCCATTTCGGAGCCATAGCGCATCTTGGCCGACCGCTGGATCGCGTCCTCGAGCGCCTCGATCACGATTTCGCGATCGATCAGTTTCTCCTTGGCAACCGAATCGGCAATTGCCAGCAGTTCGGCCTTGTTGGCGGAAATCGAAGTCGCCATTCGTCTATCCTTCTTGCAGAATTTTATCGGCGCCGTCGGTGGACAGCGGCGCGGTTGCTTGAATCAATTTGTCGGTCAGCACCAGTTTGGCGCTCAAAATAGCATCGTAGGGTATGCGCATCGCGCCATGTTTAGCGATGACGACCACGGTATCGTCGCCTTCGACGCCTTCCAGTCGCGCGTCGAACATCTTTCGACCTTCGATCGGTTCGACCAGTTTCAGTCGCGCTTCATGCCCCGCCCAGTCGTCATAATCGGCAACGCGCGTCAACGGACGATCGATGCCGGGAGAAGACACTTCGAGGCGATAGGCTTCCTCGATCGGATCGACCTCGTCGAAAATTTCCGACAGCCGCCGCGATAGCGCCGCACAATCATCAAGTGTCAGTTGCCGCGTATCGGGCCGCTCTGCCATCACCTGAAGCGTCGGATCGGACGTTCCGCCGAACATGCCGACGCGCACGAGCCGCAGCCCGAGCGCTTCGGCTTCGGGTTCGATCAGTGCAGTCAGTGCGGCGATATCCGCCAATTTTCTCTCCAATATGGCTCTGCCGTGTCCGGAGCCGGTTGGCTTCGAACCCAAACAAAGTTACCGATGTAAGGAATACATTTCGCCCATACGCAGTTGTGCCCCTATCGGCAAGTCACTTCATGGAGTTATCGATGATCCGCGTTCCGCTTACACTCGCATTCGTCCTCACCGCTTGCTCGACGCAGGTTGCCCCCGCGCAATCGGCCAGCCCCTTTTTGGCAACACCCGTCGCGACGTTCGATTCGCCCTGGGCAATGACATTCTTGCCGGGTGGCGGCGGTGCGATGGCTTTGGTGACGGAGAAAGGGGGCAAGCTGTTGCTCGTCGATACCAGCACCGGCAAGAGCACGACCGTTTCCGGCGCGCCGAAAGTCGATGCCGGCGGGCAGGGCGGTCTTGGCGATGTGATCATTCATCCTGATTTCGCCAACAACGGTTATGTCTATCTGAGCTGGGCCGAGGCCGGTGATGGGGACACACGCGGCGCTGCTGTCGGGCGCGGTAAATTGGTGACGGAAGGCGCCACGGCGCGGATCGAGGGGCTTCAGGTCATCTGGCGGCAGGAAGCCAAAGTCAGCGGGCGCGGCCATTACGGGCACCGGATGGCATTCGGTCCCGATGGCATGCTGTATATCAGCAGCGGCGATCGCCAGAAATTCACACCCGCACAGGATATGGACAGCAATCTTGGCAAGATCATCCGCCTGACCGACGGTGGCATGGTGCCCAGCGACAACCCCTATTATGATCAGGGGCGAGTCAAGTCGCAGATTTGGACGTCGGGCCAGCGCAATCCGCTGGGCATTGCGTTCGATGCGCAGGGGCGTTTGTGGGCGCAGGAAATGGGACCAAAGGGCGGCGACGAGTTGAACGTCATCGTCAAAGGCAAGAATTATGGCTATCCGATCGTGTCGAACGGCGATCATTATGATGGCCGCGACATCCCCGATCACAACACGCGCCCTGAATTCGAAGCGCCGAAGGTCAGCTGGACGCCAGTGATTTCGCCGGCCGGCCTGATTATTTACTCGGGCGACAAGTTTCCGGCGTGGAAAGGCAATATCTTCATCGGCGGCCTGTCGTCACAAGCATTGATCCGCGTCGCGATCGACGGCGATACCGCCCGCGAAGCCGAGCGCTATGACATGGGCGCGCGTATCCGCGAAGTCGAGCAGGGCCCTGATGGCGCGCTCTGGCTGCTCGAGGATGAAGGGCGCTTGCTTAAGCTGACGCCAAAGGCATAATCCCCGCGACAAGCGGGGGCGACGGCATGACGACGATCGAGACTGATTATCTGATCGTCGGCAGTGGTGCCGTGGGCCTCGCTTTTGCCGATACGCTGATCGATGAAAGCGATGCCGACATCGTTATCGTCGACCGGCACGGCAAACCGGGCGGGCACTGGAACGATGCGTACTCGTTCGTTGCGCTGCACCAACCATCGGCATTTTACGGCGTCAACTCGATGCCGCTCGGTGCGAACCGCAAAGACACGATCGGCGTCAACAAGGGGTTATACGAGCTGGCCTCCGGTCCCGAGGTCAGCGGCTATTTCGATGCCGTGATGCGCCAGAAGCTGTTGCCAAGCGGACGCGTGCGCTATTTCCCGATGGCGGAATACAAGGGCGATGGGCGGTTTACGTCGTTGCTGTCGGGTAAGGAAACGCAGGTCAATATCCGCCGCAAAACCGTTGACGCGACCTATTACGGTACGACTGTGCCATCGACGCATTCGCCCAAATTCAGCGTCGGTGACGGCGTCCGCCTCATCGCCCCCAATGCCTTGCCTAACCTGTGGATCGGCAAAGGCACACCGCCCACCCGCTTCGTCATCGTGGGGGCGGGCAAGACGGCGATGGACGTCGGCGTCTGGCTGGTCGGATCGGGCGCAGACCCGGACGCGATCAGCTGGATCATGCCGCGCGACTCATGGCTGCTCAACCGCTTGCGCATCCAGCCGGGCATTGAATTTTTCGACGAAACCATCGGCGGTCATGCCGTGCAAATGGCGACATTTGCGCAAGCGGGCAGCATCGATGACTTGTTCCTGAAACTCGAAACTGCCGGCATCATGCTGCGCATCCATCGCGATGTGACGCCGACGATGTTCCACTATGCGACGATATCGACGGGCGAGGTCGCCGAACTGCGAAAAATTGCAAACGTCATCCGCATGGGCCGTGTGGATAGCATTACGGTCGATACGATCACGCTCGACGGCGGCTCGGTTCCGGTTGAACCTGGCACGGTCTTCATCGATTGCAGCGCATCCGCCGTTGCGACCCGGCCGGCGATACCTGTTTTTCAAGGGGAGCTTATCACGCCACAGATGATCCGCATGCCGCAGCCGGCGTTCAGTGCGGCGCTGACGGCATTCATCGAAGTTCACTTTCCCGACGATGATGCGAAGAACGCACTATGCCGCACGGTGCCTTTCCCCGAAACGCTTCAGGATTATCCGATGTGCAATATCGTCAACATGCTGAACCAGATGGCGTGGTCGCAGGACAAGGCGCTGCGAAGCTGGATTCGCGATTGCCGTCTCGACGGCTTCGGCAAAGTGATTGCGGCGATCGGCCCCGAGGATGTCGACAAGCAGGCCGTGCTTGCATCATTCCGCGGTAACGCAATGGCCGCGATAGGCAATTTGCAGCGTCTCGCGGCGGGTTAGCGTCGCAGATACCGAAAATACCAGACTTCGTGACCGTAAACCGTGCGGGCTTTGCGCTCGTAGCGCGTTTCGGGCCAGTCGGTGGGGCGGTTCAAAAAATCGGCCGATGACGTAACCTGCCAGTCGAAGTCGGTCCGCCCGTTCATGATCATCATGGCGTGGCGGACGTAGACCGGATGATCGGTGCCGAAGCGGAATTCGCCGCCTGGTTTAAGCTTGGCGGCGATCAGGTCGACGGGCCCTTTATTCATAAAGCGCCGTTTGGCGTGACGCGCCTTGGGCCACGGGTCAGGATGAAGCAGATACACGCGGGTCAAGGACGCATCGGGCAAGCGGTTCAGGACGTCGATCGCGTCGCCCATGTGCAGCCGGATATTGTCGACCGCGCTTCCCTGAACATGCTGAAGCGCGCTGACGACGCCGTTAAGGAACGGCTCGCAGCCGATAAACCCGCTGTCGGGCCGCATCGCCGCCTGTGCAGCCAGATGCTCGCCTCCGCCGAAACCGATTTCAAGCTCGAGCGGACAAGTGCTGCCGAACAGTTTGACCACATCAATCGGCCCGTCGGGAACGGACAGCGTCGGCAGCAATTGCTCGACGAGCGCTGCCTGACCCTCGCGCAATTTATGCCCTGCGCGGCGGCCGTAAAGGCGGCCGATCGTGACGGGATCGGATACCGTCAAAGCTTGCCGTCAGCTTTGAACCGTTTGGCGCCAGCATCGATGAGGGAGTCCAGTTGTGCAATCAGCGACGGGTCCAAGTCGCTGAAATTGAAACAGGATTTGCCCTGCATACGCTTGCGCAGGGCATCGCTGATGCCGTCGAGGAGATCGGGATATAAATACACCGGAAACACATGCGCCGAGACGTAGTTTTTCTTGATCTCGACGCTGCCGAAAAACGTTACATAGCCATCCTTTGCGCGGACTTCATGGCTGTTCAGCGCATAGCGTCCCGCGTCGTCGGCGAGCAAAACGCACGCCGCTTCATGCTTTGCAAAAAGCGGTCGCAGTGCGTCGAAAACGGTTTGCAGGTTGCCCATCGACGGCAGGAATGCCTTATGCCAGTGCGGCCTTCAAGTCAGCGACGAGATCGGTGCGTTCCCACGGGAAGAAATCGCCGTCGGCCTTCTGCCCGAAATGGCCATAGGCTGCGGTGCGGCGATAGATCGGCTTGTTCAGCCCGAGATGCGTGCGGATGCCGCGCGGGGTCAGCCCGCCGAGCTTTTCGATGCCCATGATTGCGGCTTCGATCCGGTCGTCGCCGACCGTGCCGGTGTCATGCGTATCGACATAGAGCGACAGCGGCTTCGATACGCCGATGGCATAAGCAAGCTGGATCGTGCAGCGCGTGGCGAGACCGGCAGCCACGATATTCTTCGCCAGATAGCGCGTGATGTAAGCGGCGGAACGATCGACTTTGGTCGGGTCTTTCCCGCTGAACGCGCCGCCGCCGTGCGGAGCGGCACCACCATAGGTGTCGACGATGATCTTGCGCCCGGTGAGGCCCGCGTCGCCATCGGGGCCGCCGATTTCGAAACTGCCGGTCGGGTTGATGTGATATTCGGTTTCGCGCAGCAGAACGGGTGGCAGGATGTCGGCGACGACGCGCTTTACGTAATCGTGCAGTTCGGCTTCTTTTGCGCCTTCGTCATAGCCTTTGCCGTGCTGCGTCGAGACGACGATTGCCGTTGCGGCGACGGGCAAGCTGCCTTCATACCGCAGCGTTACCTGGCTTTTGGCATCGGGCTCGAGGAACGGCGCAGCCCCCGAATGACGGTCTTCGGCCATGCGTTTGAGAATCTGGTGCGAATAATAAAGTGTGGCCGGCATCAGGTCGGGCGTCTCGTCGGTTGCGTAGCCGAACATGATGCCTTGGTCGCCCGCGCCTTCATCCTTGTTGCCGCTGGCGTCGACGCCCTGCGCGATATGCGCCGACTGGCCATGGAGATTGTTCATGAAGGTCAGCGTTTCCCAGTGAAAACCTTCCTGCTCATAGCCGATTTCCTTGACCGTGCGGCGCACCGTCGCTTCGATTTCTTCCTGTGCGCCCGGGGCCCACTGGCCGTCTTCATAAACGCCTTTGCAACGGATTTCACCGGCAAGGACCACAAGCTGCGTCGTCGTCAGCGTTTCGCAGGCAATGCGCGCTTCGGGATCCTTCGACAGGAACAGATCGACAATCGCATCCGAAATCTGGTCCGAAACCTTGTCCGGGTGACCTTCCGAAACCGATTCGGACGTGAAAAGATAGTTGGCGCGCATGAGCGGATCCTGTTCTGATATAAAGAAAGCTTTATGTCTGCTCGGCGCCTTTAGCGACGACGGCGACGAAGGGCAACGGCAAAGCCAGTCAGGGTTAACGCAAAGCCGAGCGGCAGAATGTTGCCGAAACGTGAGAACAACGTCGGCGCGGCAGGGGCGGGCAGCTTGGTCTGAATGAAACCGGCTTTGTTCATCGGCAGCGCGACGAGCAGTTTGCCGTTGGCGTCGATTACGGCGGAAATCCCTGTTGGTGTCGATCGGATGACGGGCAGCCCTTCTTCGATGGCACGCAACCGCGCCTGCGCCAGATGCTCGGGCGGACCCCAGCTGCCGAACCAGGCGTCGTTCGAGGGGTTGAACAGGAACGCGGGGCGGTTTTCGCGGTTGGCAACTTTGCCCGAAAAAATGATTTCATAGCATATCTGGACGCCGAGCTTGCCGAAGCCGGGCAGCGTGATGCTCTGCGGCCCCGGCCCCGGCTTGAAATCGATATCGCCGGGCACGAGCCGCGAAAGCCCGATCGCCGAGAGCAGCGGCCGCATCGGTAGATATTCGCCATAAGGGACCAGATGCGCCTTGTCGTAGCGCGCCGCGATCATGGCTTCGGAATCGAGGACGAACACACTATTTGTCGCCGAAACGGCGACTTCGTCAACGCCCGCGCCATTTTGACGCCGCGCATATTCGATGCGCGTCCCGCCGGTAACGAGCAAATCGCTGGGCCCGAGCAATGTTGCAAGATCGGTGCGCAGCGGCCCGTCATAATCGATCTCGTAACCATCGTTCAGTGCCGCTTCGGGCCAGAAAATCAGGCGCGGAGCAGCCGTCGGTGGTCCGGTAAGCTGAGCGAGTTTTTCAAGATTCGGACGCGCAATCGAGATATCGCGCCCTTCTTTCAAACCGATGTTCGGCTGAATAACGCGCACCATCGTGTCGGTTCGCCCCGGATCGCCCGCGGCATAGGTCGTCAGCCATCCGGCGAGGATCACGCTGCCGAGCGTAACGGGAAACGCGATCAGTCGCCGTGCGTGCACCAACGCTCCAGCGATCAGCACGACCCAGCCCGACAGCCCATAAGTGCCGATCAGCTTGGCAAGGCCATCAGCAGGCGTCGGCAACAGCGCCACCCCCAGCGGGTTCCATGCAAAACCGGTAAACAGGCTCGCGCGCAGATATTCGGTGACGATCCATCCAGCGGCAAACAGCAGCACATAGACTGTCTTGTTTGCGCGGCCCCACCGCCACGCCAGCCCCGCTGCAACGGCCGGATAAACCGCAAGATACAGCGACAGCACGACGACCGCGACATAGCCGAGCCAGACCGGCATGGCGTCCTGATAGCGGAAGGCACCCGCGATCCAGTTCATGCCGACCACGAAATGCCCGAGGCCGAACCACCAGCCCCGCGCCAGCGCCGCACGCAGATCGGGCGCGTCGGCGACCAGCCACATCCACATTGCAAAGGCAGCGATAGTAACCGGCCAAAGTTCGAGCGGTGCAAAGCCCGACGCCGAGACCAGCCCCGCCGCCAGAGCTATCGATTTGGGAAAGCGCATCACGGTCGCCGCTATTGCCTGAGCGTGTGACAGACGCAACGGCTTGCGCTAATTGCGCCCGATGATCCTGATTGTTCTTGCCGCCGCGACGGCACCGTTGCTGCCCCCCGAAATCGCGCGCGACCTGCGCTGTGTTGCCATTATCGGCGTCGGTGGCGACCCGGCATTGGCGAGCGATGGTGCGCTCTATGCCGCCATCGTCGGGGCGGGTGCCATGGACGCCACGGGCCAAAGCCGTGAAGCCGTGCGCGACCTCATTTTCGATCAGGTCCGCCTTGTTCGTAAAATGCTGCCTTCGACGGCCGAAGTGACGACATGCATCACCCAGATGCGTGCACGCATCGCGCTCGAAGTTGTCGCGCCGTGAGGCCGTTTCATCTGGCCTTTCCGGTGCATGACCTGAACGCCGCGCGCGATTTCTATGGCCGTGTTTTGGGCTGTCCCGAAGGACGCAGTTCGGACCAGTGGATCGATTTCAACCTCTATGGCCATCAGATCGTAACGCACCTTGCGCCGTCTTCGCACGCCGTCCTGTCCAATCCGGTCGATGGCCATGACGTGCCGGTCCCGCATTTCGGAGTCGTGCTGACGATGGAGGCATGGCGGACGCTTGCCGACCGTCTCGAAGCGGCGGGGACGCATTTTGCGATTGCTCCAACTGTCCGATTCAAAGGACAGGTCGGCGAACAGGCAACGATGTTTTTCTACGACCCCAGCGGCAATGCGCTGGAGTTCAAGGCATTTGCCGACGATTCGCAACTGTTCGCGACGTAGACTTAGCCGTCGTAGTCGCCGCCCAAATTCTGATTGCGCGGGGGTGCCGCGGCGGTCAGGCGGAGCGCTTCGGCCGACTGGCTAAGCGAGCCCATTTCGTCGACGACATCGTCATCGTCGATCTGCACGCGTTGCATGTTCGAAATCACCGCTTCGCGAAGTTCTTCGGGAAACACCGTGACGTCGGCGATTTCGCGCAACGCGACGACCGGATTTTTGTCGCGATCGCGGTCGATGGTCAGTTCGGCACCGCCCGAAATCTGGCGCGCACGCTGGGCGGCGAGCAGAACGAGGTCGAACCGGTTGGGAATTTTGTCGACACAATCTTCGACTGTTACGCGCGCCATCGAACGCTTCCTTTGAAATCTTGCTGCTGAATGCGAACGCGCCGCTTAGCAACCGTCGCTTGCAAAAGCAACATCGCCCGCGCAAGGGCAGCGTCATGGCCCAGGCGCACGACGTTGACGGCAATCGCCTCTCGCTTTTGACCGATGGCCCCGAACGGCTCGATGCGCTCGTTGCGCTGATCGACGAGGCAACGTCGAGCCTCAAGCTGCTGTATTATATCTATGCAGACGATGCCGCCGGACAGCGGGTTCATGCAGCACTGCTTGGCGCGGCTGCACGCAGCGTGACGGTGGCCCTTATCGTCGATGGGTTCGGCAGTGATTCGGATTCGGACAGCCGGTTTTTCGAGCCGCTCAAAGCCGCCGGAGTGGATGTCTGCGCCTTTCATCCACGCTGGGGGCGGCGGTATCTGCTGCGCAATCATCAGAAAATGGCGATTGCCGATAATCACCGCGCAATCATCGGCGGGTTCAATGTCGCTGCCGATTATTTTGCGGGTTCGGGCGAGACGGCGTGGCGCGACCTTGGCCTGATGATCGAAGGCGAAGCGGCAACGCGTTTGTCGGGTTATTTCGATGCCCTGCAGCGCTGGACCAAGCGTCCGCGCGCCAAGATGCGCGATCTGCGCAAGGCGTTGCGCGACTGGAGCAATCCGGCCGGCAAGATGCGCTGGCTGCTTGGCGGGCCGGTGCGTCGGCTGTCGCCTTGGGCACGCAGCGTCCGCGATGACATGATGAGCGCCCGGAGCCTGACGATGATCGCGGCCTATTTTGCGCCGAACCCTGCGATGCTCCGCCGTCTCGACCGGATTGGCCAGCGTGGCGATGCCCGAATCGTTACCGCTGCGAAGACCGACAATATGGCAACCATCGGCGCGGCGCGCTTTACCTATCCTGGGCTCCTGAAAAAAGGTGTCCGCATATTCGAATATGCGCCGTCACGCCTGCATACGAAGCTGATCCTGATCGACGATCTGGTCTATATCGGCAGCGCGAACTTCGACATGCGCAGCCTGTTTCTCAATCTCGAAGTCATGCTTCGCGTCGATGATGCTGCTTTCGCGGCCCATGTCCGCGCCTATATCGACGGCGAGATTGCAGCGTCGGTCGAGCAGCATCTGGCGGACTTTACCGGCTGGCGCACGTGGACTGCCAAGTTACGACGCGCGCTTAGCTATTTTGTCGTCGCCGTGATGGATTACAACGTCGCTCGTCGGCTGAATTTCGGCGAGGAATGACCGGTCAAAGCATCTTTTCGTAAATCCGATAGACCTTGTTGATCTTGCCGTTGATCGCTTCGCCGACCGATTTCATCGGGCCATTGTCGTCGAGCACCCAGCCGAATTCGCCGCGACTGGCGCCATATTTTGCGGTCGCATCGCGGCGGGTAAATTCGACGAGCATCAGTGCCAGCTGACTGGCAAGGCGCGTCGACTGGAGTTTCTGAAGCACGCCCATCAGCGGCACGCGCATCGTCCGCACTTTCGGCGTGCGCAGCCACCACAGCAGTTTCGCCCAATTGAACGGAAACAGGCTGCCGCCATAACCAATCAACTTCTCGTTCAGATCGGGCAGGGTGATCATGAACGCGACGGGCTCGCCATCGACTTCGGCGACGCGGATCAGATCTTCATAAACTATGGGTTTCAGCTTCTTGCCGACATGCGCGATCTCGCGGTCGGTGATCGGTACAAAGCCCCAATTGCCGCGCCACGCATCGTTGAGGATACCAAGAATGAGCGCTGCTTCCTGATCGAAACGGCTCTTGTCGACATGGCGGATGACGATGCGCGGATTGCGTTCACCCGATTGGATAATGCGCTGCACCAGTGGCGGAAACTCGACCATGATCGGGATTTCATAGGTCAGCAGATCTTTGACGCCTTTATATCCGGCGCTTTCAATCCACGCTTCATACGCAGGGCTATTGTGACCCATCATGACCGTGGGCGGATGATCAAATCCCTTCACCAGCAGGCCGGGTTCATCCCACATGCAAATGCTCAATGGCGCAAGGACACGCGTCATCGCCTTGGCGCGAAGCCAGTCTTCGGCTTTCGCAATCAGCGCCGTTGTGGTCGCCGCGTCCTCGGCTTCGAGAAGTCCCCAATTGCCGGTGCCGGGCCCCATGCCCTGATCGGCCGGCTGCGCGAGCCCAAGATGATCGATATGCGCCGATATCCGACCCGTGACGCGCCCTTCCGCCTCAGCAAGAAACAGCTGCGCCTCGCCATGTTCAAACCACGGGTTCTTACCCGGCGTGATCAGCGCATAAACGTCTTGCCTGAGGGGCGGCACCCAGTTCGGGTCTTTCGCATAAAGCTGGTAGGGCAGATCGACAAAAGCCTTCCGATCGGCCTTGCTGAGAACAGGGCGTATTGTGGTCAAATTGGCTCCGGCAACTAGCGTGGGGTGGTAAATTAGCGGTTTCATCACTAATTAGCACCAACGAACGAGCGATGGACAGCGCAATCTCCCTTGAACGATCCCACGCCGGATCCCTTCCGCAGGCTGTTGCGCCGCCTGTCCGCGCGCGTGTTGCCGACGACGTCGCGATGCTGCGGACGGCTGCCGAACTGACGCGTGACATCAACACGGCGCGGCCGATGATTTACTGGGGAGACTTTCTCGGCTCGGCCATGCTGGGATATGCGGGTCTTGCCGGTGCGATATTCCTGTCGGGGCTATGGGCGGTTGCGTCGGGGCTGGTCGCGATCCTGGCGCTTTATCGCGCCGGCAGCTTCATTCATGAACTTACCCACATTCGTCACCGCGAACTGCCGTGGTTCCGCTTTGGCTGGAACGCTGTCATCGGGGTTCCGCTGCTGATCCCGTCGTTCATGTATGAAGGCGTGCACAACCTTCACCACAATCGGACGCGTTACGGCACGGTCGAGGATCCCGAATATTTGCCGCTGGCGCTGATGAAGCCGTGGACGTTGCCGCTGTTTGTGGTGACGGCAGCGCTGGCACCGATCGCGCTGTTAGTCCGTTTTGGCGTGCTGACGCCGCTGTCGCTGTTGATCCCGCCGCTGCGCCGCATGGTCGTCGGGCAGTTTTCGGGGCTGCAGATCAATCCGAAATTCCGGCGTCGTCCGCCCGAAGGCGAGCTGGCACGGCAGTGGCTGTGGCAGGAAGGGGCTGCCAGTGTCTGGTCAATCACGCTGATTGCGCTGGTGGTCAGTGGCGTCGTGCCGCTGCAAGCTTTCGGCATTTTCCTCGCCATCGTTTCGGGCACGATGCTGCTCAATCAGACGCGCACACTGGTTGCGCATCTTTGGGAAAATGAAGGCGACGCGATGACCGTCACGGCGCAATATCTGGACTCGGTAAACGTGCCACCGCCCGCGACACTCCCGGCGCTATGGGCGCCCGTCGGCCTGCGCTATCATGCGCTGCATCATCTTTTGCCGAGCCTGCCCTATCATTCGCTGGGTGAAGCGCACCGTCGGCTGACGAAAGCGCTTTCGGCGGAGTCGCCCTATCATCGGGGCAGCTATTCCGGCCTGCCGCATCTTGTGGCCCGGCTGGCGCGGAACACGATGCGTTAAACTCTTCCTACGATGGCGCTTGACGACGATTCCGTGAGTCGTCAGATACGTCGTTGGGCAAATAGGGGGTCGCATAATGAAAAATTTCTGCATGATTTTGGCTGTCGCGTCGGCGCTGCCGACAATGGCGGTTGCGCAAATGACGGAGCAAGCCGTTGCGCCTGCATCAGCGGTGGTTCCGGCACCAGCCGTCGTCGAAGCGCCAAAACTGGTCTTGCCGCCAAACACAGAAGTCGCCGTCACGCCAAATGACAATCTGACGACGAAGGGGACCAAAGAAGGCGATAGCTTCAAGATCAGCACGGTGTTCGACGTAATGTATAACGGTTATGTGGTCATCCCGCGCGGAACGCCGGGGCAGGGCACAATCATCTGGCGCACAGGCAAAGGCGCGTTCGGCAAATCGGCCAAAATGGAAATCCAGTTTGACTGGCTCGAACTTAATGGGCGCCGTATCGCACTGACGGGAAAGCATCGTCAGGAAGGCGAAGGCAACACCGGTGCTGCAATCGGCGCGGTCGTGGCTGCGGGCGTCTTTGGCGCATTTGTGACCGGCAAATCTGCCAAGGTGCCGCATGGCATGCAGCTGTCGGCGCGAACAGCGGAAGCTTTGCCAATTACCCTGCCGGCTGGTGCTGTGGCACAGGCTGTTGCGACAGTTGACGCGCCGCAGAATGCCACTGTGGCTGCGCCTGCTGCGAAATAAAAGATAACTGGCTCAGACCGGACGCGTTAACAGCCGTCCGGTCTATTCCTCCGTCCGGATCAGCACGGCTTCGCCGATCAGCAGGAACAGGAAAAACGGTCCCCACGCGGCGAGCAGTGGCGGGTAAGCGCCGAGATTGCCCATCGCTAGCCCGAAATTATCAGCCACGAAATACAAGAAGCCGAGCATCATGCCGACGACGGCACGAACGAAAAGCTTGCCTGATCGCGCGAGGCCAAAGGCGGCAACCGCGCCGAGCAACGGCATCAACACCGTCGATAGCGGTCCCGAAATCTTGTGCCACAACGCGGCTTCGACCGCGGCACTGGGCCGTCCCGCTGCTTTCAGGTCAGCGATCGCAGTCTGCAGTTCGCCGAACGGCAAACCCGCACCGTCGACATTGGCAAGCGTGAACTGATCGGGGCGCACGGTCGGCGCAACGATGATCGTCCCCAGCGTCGATTTGACGCCGGTGGCCACATCGAAGCTGACCGTATTCTCGAGCCGCCAGCCGGTTGCGGTCACGGATGCGCGGTCTGCCGTCACGATTTTCGACAGGGTTCCGCCCGTCCGGTCATAAATGCTGACGCCGGTGAGCGTTGTCGTCGCCCCGCGCCCCTCGACAATGTTCGCGTGGATCAGGTCGTCGCCGTCGCGCACCCAGATGTTCGACATCGCTTCGCGACCGCTCGGCATTTTGCCATATTCGGCGGCTTCCCATGATTTGAGCGTCGCTGTCGCGCGCGTCACGATGCGCTCGTTAAAGGCAAACGACAGGCCAGCGATGATCAGGCTGGCCACGATCAGCGGCGCGAGCACCTGATGCGCAGAAAGTCCCGCTGCTTTCATCGAGACGACTTCGCTGTTCTGGTTGAGCGTTGCCAGCGTGATAATCGTGCCGAGGAGGATGCAGAAGGGCAGGAAGCGCTGGATGATGCCCGGAATGCGTAAGCTGACATAGGTCAGAATTTCGCTCTGGCCGTTGCCCGGATAGCTAAGGATCGAATCGCTTTCCCCGAGCAGGTCAAGCACTTGCAGCACGATGACGAGCAACGCGAGCACCGCAAAGGAGCGGATGACAAACATCTTCGCCATGTAAAGGGTGAGCGTGCGCGACGGGAAGAAATCGGGCATCAGCGCTGTCCTCGGACGAACACGCGGCCGAGGCGTTTGACTGTCGCCGTGATTTTGCCTGCGAGCCGGTCAAGCACACCGATCGGTTGCCCGCCGGGCACGTAAGCGATTGTGCGGAACATCCAGACGATCAGCCCTGCAAACACCAGAAAGGGAACCCACAAGGCGACGAACGGATCGATCTTGCCAAGCTGCCCCATGCCCGTCGCATATTCGCTGATCTTGTAGTAGGTGACAACCGCGATCACCGCGACAAACACGCCGATTGCCGAGGTCGATCGCTTCGGCGGAATTGCAAGCGCAATCGCCAGCAGCGGCAGCATCATCATGATCGCGACTTGCACGACACGAAAGTTGAATTGCGACCAGCTTTCATTGCGCAGTGTAGGTGTGCTCTGTGCATCGGTCCCGACCGCAACGAGTTCGGGCAAGGTCAATTCGCGATCCGCCCCGCCCCGCCCGCGAAACGATTCGATCTTGGGCAGATCGATCGGCAGGTCGTGCGCATTGAAGCGCAACACGCGCGGCACACGGAAATCGGGCGCGTTGTGTGTCAGCGTCCCGTTGGTCAGCCGCAGGATGATCGTATCGGGGTCGTCGGTGGCCATGAAGGTGCCGCGCTCGGCGGTTACCGCGAGGCTGCGGCCGCCTTTCTCGCGTGCCATGACGAATATCCCCGTGAGCTTGCGGCCCTCTTCGCTGCTCGATTCGATGCGCAGGGTCATGTCCTTGCCGAGCTTGGTAAACTCGCCGACCTTGATCGAGGCACCAAGCGCGCCCGACCGCAATTCGAACCGCAACCGCTCATAGGCATAGCGCGCCGACGGCTGGACAAAGCCGACAATCATCAGGTTCAGGACCGCAAAAAATATGGCATAGAGGAAGGGCACGCGGAGCAGCCGCCAATAGCCTTGTCCGACCGCCTGCAACGCATCGAGTTCGGACGACAGCGCCAGCTTGCGGAACGCGAGCAATATCCCGAGCAGAACGCCGATCGGAATGCCGAGCGAGAGATATTCGGGCAGCAGATTTGCCAGCATCTGCCACACGATGCTGACCGGACCGCCTTCGCTGGCCACGAAGTCGAACAGGCGCAACATGCGGTCAAGGACCAGCAGCATCGCCGCAATGACAAGCGACGACAGCAGCGGAACGATGATCAGACGGGCCAGATAGCGGTCTGTTGCCGAGAGGAAATTAGCGGGGATGACCATACCGTTTGTTGTTGTGGCCTGTGTCTTATCCGCTCGCGTCCGCGATGGAAATATCAGGCGGCGCGCGCGCGCGCTTTTCGCACCGGATCATTGGCCAGCAAGGTGCCGACAGCCTTGCCCAGCGACGCCAGCGTGAAGGGTTTGCGCAAGACCATATGCCCGCCGAACGCTGCTGCGGTATCGATGTCGCCGGCATAACCCGTCACGAACAAGACCGGCAGGCCGGGGTAATCGCCTCGGATCGACGCGACGAGCTCGGGCCCGGTCATGCCCGGCATCAGCACGTCGCTGACGATCAGGCCAATGTCCGGATTTTCGCGCAACCGCATGTTGGCCTCGCCGGGATTGAGACAACGGACCGTGCGCAGGCCGAGTTCTTCAAGCGCGTCGCCTGTTGCCGCGAGCACGCGCGGGTCATCCTCGACGACGAGCACGGTCGTGCCGCGGCGTCGGGGC
>JBGSMP010000226.1:0-1976 GCA_041740105.1 Sphingomonadaceae bacterium | reverse complement strand
CCGCCGCCCGAAGACCCGTTCGACGCCATCGTCGATGCGCCGTTCGACGCGGCGCTGTCGGAACGCTATCTGATTTACGCGATGTCGACGATAACGGCGCGTTCGCTGCCCGATTTGCGCGATGGTTTAAAACCAGTGCATCGGCGGTTGCTGTGGGCGATGCGATTGCTGAAGCTTGATCCGTCGCAGGGTTACAAGAAATGCGCGCGCGTTGTCGGCGATGTGATCGGTAAATATCACCCCCATGGTGACCAGTCGGTTTATGACGCGATGGTCCGCCTCGCGCAGACATTTTCGCTGCGCTATCCGCTGGTCGACGGGCAGGGGAATTTCGGCAATATCGACGGCGATAACGCGGCCGCCTATCGATATACCGAGGCGCGGCTAACCAAGACCGCAATCGAGCTAATGAACGGGCTCGACGAAAACGGTACCGATTTTCGCCCAACATATAATGGCGAAGACGAAGAACCCGAAGTGATGCCCGGGCTGTTCCCGAACCTGCTTGCGAATGGTGCGAGCGGGATTGCGGTTGGTATGGCCACATCTATCCCATCGCATAATGCCGCAGAGATTATAGACGCTGCGATGCTGCTGATCGACGAACCACAGGCGACGCATGAGCAGATTATGCAGATCGTCCAAGGACCCGATTTTGCCACTGGCGGTGTACTGGTCGATAGCCGCGACGTCATTAGCGCGGCTTATGCCAATGGACGCGGCGCGATGCGCGTGCGTGCGCGCTTTTCGACCGGGCGCAATGACGGCGGTAGTTGGGAGACGACCGGGATCGAAAAACAGCCCGGAGGCACATGGCAGCTGGTTGTCACCGAAATTCCGTATCAGGTGCAAAAAGGCAAGCTGATCGAACAGATCGCGCAGCTTATTGCCGACAAAAAACTGCCGATTCTCGATGATATTCGCGACGAAAGCGACGAAGCAATCCGCATCGTGTTGGTGCCCAAGAGCCGCAATGTCGATCCGGAAGACCTGAAAAACGCGCTGTTCCGGTTGACCGACCTCGAAACTCGCTTCTCGCTGAACATGAATGTGCTCGATGCGCAGCGGACGCCGAAAGTCATGGGACTTGGCGAGGTGTTGCGGCATTGGCTGCATCACCAGATCGAGGTGCTGGTCCGCAAATCGCAACACCGTCTAGAGAAAATCGACGCACGGTTGGAGTTACTGCAAGGCTATATTATTGCCTTCCTCAACCTTGATCGCATCATCGAAATCATCCGTACCGAGGACGAACCCAAGCCGGTGATGATGGCGGAATTCCAGCTTAACGACCGGCAGGCCGAGGCCATCCTCAATATGCGGTTACGGTCGCTGCGCAGGTTGGAGGAAATGGAGCTCCGCCGCGAACTCGAGACGTTGCAGGCTGAACGCGAAGGCTTGGTTCAGCTGATCGAGAGTCCGGCGCGGCAAAAGACGCGGCTGAAAAAAGATCTGTCTGCGCTGCGCAAGGGATATGCCGAGGATACCGAACTCGGCCGCCGCCGCACGTCGTTAGAAGAGGCGGGCCAAGCACGCGAAATATCACTGGAAGCTTTTATTGAACGTGAACCCGTAACGGTGATCATGTCGAAGCGCGGCTGGATCAAAGCGATGAAGGGCCATGCCGACCTCTCTGCTAAGGCCGACTACAAGTTCAAAGAAGGCGATGCGCTAGCTTTTGCGTTCCATACGCAAACGACCGATAAAATATTGATCGCGACAGCCAATGGCCGCTTTTACACGCTCGGCGCGGACAAGCTTCCTGGAGCGCGCGGGTTCGGCGAACCGGTTGGATCGATGATCGATATCGAGGCGGGCAATGACATCATGTCGGTATTTCCGGCAGTCCCGAATGGCCGAATGCTGCTGGCGGCGTCGACCGGCAAGGGCTTCATCGCCAAAATGGCCGATGTGATGGCAGAGACGCGCAAGGGCCGCGCTGTTGTTACGCTCAAACCCGGCGCGCGGCTGAAAGT
>JBGSMP010000190.1:0-11268 GCA_041740105.1 Sphingomonadaceae bacterium | reverse complement strand
ACCCCGCAGGCGCGCTGCCCCGGCCCGCCGTCCCGCCCGGCACCTATCGCTGCCGCGTTATCAAGCTGGGTTTTGGTGCCAGCGGTCGCAGTCGCGCCTATCAGTCGTTCAATCCGTTCACTTGCTTTGTCTCGGTCGAGGATCAGCTGCTCGTCTTCATCAAGGCCACCGGCAGCGAACTTCCCGCCGGGCGTTTGTGGGAAGACGGCGAAACCCGACTCGTTTTCCTGGGTGCAACAGCCGCCAGAACCGGCATCCCCGCGCCTGCCTATGGTATGCAAGCCGCGCGCGACCGCAGCGGCGTGATCGAACGCGTCGGCGATTTCCGCTGGCGTCTGGTCAGCCCGTGGCAGTCGAAAGACGCGCGCATCGAGGTGATGGAACTGGTGCCCGATACGCCGCCCCCTGCGCCCGTCGCGGTCCCGAGCGGGGGATAACAGGCGCCCGCCCTTGAAACCAATGCTCGATATGCCCAATGTTGATTTGACAGGCCGGGCCCCTCTGATCGCTGCAACGCAGCGGTGATGTCGGACTGCACACAACAGAGGAGTTCAAGATGACAAATGCCGCCGTTGGAATGCCGTGTCCCGTGTGCAAAGTGCCGCTGACCATGAGCGAGCGCCAGGGCGTCGAGATCGATTATTGCCCGCAGTGCCGCGGCGTGTGGCTTGACCGTGGCGAACTCGACAAGATCATCGAACGCAGCGCGAACGAGAATGCGCCCCCGCCCATCGCCGCGCCACCGCAGCAGCAAATGGCCCCGCCGCCCTCAGGCTATGCCAACCCCGGCTATGGCTATGCGCAGCCGTCCAAATATCCTTATGGGAAGCGCAAGAAGTCGTTTCTGGAGGATTTGTTCGATTAGGGGTTGGAGGACAGGGACGGGCCTTCGGCTTGTCCAGCCGCAGCCCCTATCTTCAAAAGTTAGTCAAAAGTTAGTCCAAGGAGTCCTGATAATCCGCCAAATTCGGCCTTGACGCTGCGTTGGCGCGTTTGGCCTGTGCCAAGGAGCGTTCGAGCGCGACATTCACCGGTTCGGCAGTAAAATCATAATCGTCGCCGAAGGCTTCTTGGCGGTAATGACGGGGCAATTCACCGTCGAGAATGTCCGCAACCTGCATCGCACTGATCGGGTCATTTAAGGGCGCCATCAATTGCGGCGCGGCGGGCATGGCGGGTTCGAGGCGTGCCATGGCGTCGGGAAGCGACGGCGCAAGCGGTGCCGCCGGTTCATTCGCCAGCCGCGCATCATGATTGGCAAAGCGGTAACGCTCGGGCTGGTGCGCGCGCAGGAGAAACATGAGCAGCCGGTCATTGTAACGGCGGCGCGGCTCCATGGGATCGCCGTTCGCGTCATATTCGATTTTCTCCGCAACGCCGTTGAGCGCACGTTCGAAGGCGACATCAACGAGCCGCATCGACGCTTGCTGGATCGCGGCATCCCACGCCGCCGCGAAATTCTCGCCACCCGGTGAGCGGCGCAGGCGGTAACAGGATTGTTCGGACATGCCCGTCATCCGCGCCGCGTCCTTCACCGATCCTGTATCAGCAAGCCTGGCAATGAAATCGCACTGCCGCTCTGGCGACCAGCCATCGGCGCGGCGTTTGCGAAGGACGGGCACCCACTGATAGTCAGCCGGATCAAAGCCGTGGGCGTCGATCTCGGCGTCGATCTCGGCAGGGGTCGGGTTGTGATCCGGATCGACAACGACCGCGGTCGTAGGTTTCGGAGCGGGGATTTCCGGATCTTCGAATCCGGGCGGATAGGGCGAGTTTGTCATGAACCTATTTGGAACATAACGAGGGCGTGTAGGAAAGGGGGTTTTTGCTCGACTGGCGTTGACACTTATTTTTCTGTCGCTACAATCAAATTGTGAAGGTCGAATTTGATCCCGCCAAGGATGCAATAAACTTGGACAAGCACGGGTTGTCGCTCGTCGAGGCGGCGGATTTCGATTTTGAAACTGCGGTGGTGCTGGTGGATGACCGATTCGACTATGGCGAGACGCGCTATCGGGCCTTTGCGCGGGGTTCGACGGGCGGCTTTTGCCTCGCCTTCACGATCGCGGGCGAGACGTTGCGCCCGATCAGTTACCGCCGCGCGCATGACAAGGAGTTGCGCCATCATGGCCTCTGAACATGACGACAATCCCGAATGGACCGACGCCGACTTTGCCCGCGCACGTCCGGCGGCGGACGTGCTGCCGTCCGAATTCGTTGCGGCCTATCGGGGGCGCGGACGGCCCAAGGGATCGGTGAAGCCCGATGCCAAGCAGCAGATCACCCTGCGGCTCGACCGCGATGTGATCGAACGGTTCAGGGCAACGGGGCCGGGGTGGCAGGGGCGGATCAATGAGGTGTTGAAGCGGGTGGGATGAGGCTGAACGCGCGATAACGTGTATTATCGCTTCGTTATGAAACCCCCATCGCCGAGGGTACCACTTCAAAGAGATAACGACCTACAAATCTCTCGTGAAGATCAGTCATGGCCCAACTGGGCAGGCCTGACCCCTGCATCTGGTCCGCACCAGCCGTTAAGGAAGGATCAAAATTTCCCGTAAAAAGCTGAAAGCCGCCGACTACCAGTTTTCCCTCCCTATACGATATTGGGTAAAACGAAACCTGTTGCAGCAGTGCGTCGTTATCTCCCTCGTAAGGATCCGTGTCTGCAAAATGAGCAAAAACCTTGTTCCTCCAAATGTAAGCCTGAGAAATTTCGGAAACGGACCTCACGTACGAAGTACAATATGTAGATATCGCTCTTCTTTGATTTCTACCGACGTAAGGCGGTGGTTGAATATCACCCTTTAGAACGCCCTGAAGAAGCCCAACCTTCCGGACAAAGTTGACGACGGTAACTCCGTACCAGTGGTAAAAGCAGGGGATTAAGACGTTTGCCCCTTGAGGAAGACCGAAGTGACGTTCCAAGTCTGAAAAGAAGCCTACGATCACATTGCCTGATGGCGAGCTTCGACACGCGCTTTCCATCTGAGAAATTTGGTGATTAAGAAACGCTAGACCGCTGTACAATGTGTGAAGACTGCCGACCTCATTGTGAAATCGGTCTTGCTCCAGACGAAGGTTGCAAACTGCATCAACCAAAACAAGTTGCTGAGCTAGCATCGGACCGTCTCCCTGATTACTAATCCCATTCCCTGTCGCCCGCCCCCATATACAGTTCGCTGCCGGTTTCCTTGAAGAGAGTGCTCATGGCGGCCATGCCGGCTTCGGCGTCTGCTTCCCTTATACCCCTCTCCCCGCTCGCATTCTGCGAGTCGCCCTCTCCCTCAGGGGGAGAGGGGTTTGATGTGGCGAGCATATCGCTTGTGTTCTGCAATTTCGCAAATTCGCGCACTTCCCGCGAAATCTTCATGCTGCAAAACTTCGGGCCGCACATGCTGCAGAAATGGGCGGTTTTTGCGCCTTCGGCTGGCAGCGTCTGGTCGTGGTATTGTTCGGCTGTGTCGGGATCCAAGCTCAAATTAAACTGGTCACGCCAGCGGAATTCAAACCTCGCCCGTGAAAGCGCGTCGTCGCGCATCTGGGCTGCCGGGTGGCCCTTGGCCAAGTCCGCAGCGTGGGCGGCCAGTTTGTAGGTGATGACGCCGACTTTCACGTCGTCGCGGTCGGGCAGGCCGAGATGCTCCTTGGGCGTGACGTAACAGAGCATAGCGCAGCCGAACCAGCCGATCATCGCCGCGCCGATGCCGCTCGTGATGTGATCGTAACCCGGCGCGATGTCGGTAGTGAGCGGCCCGAGCGTGTAAAAGGGCGCCTCGCCGCACGACTCAAGCTGCTTTTCCATGTTGACCTTGATCTTGTGCATCGGGACGTGGCCCGGGCCTTCGATCATGACCTGAATATCGTGCTTCCACGCGATCTTGGTCAGTTCGCCGAGCGTGTAGAGTTCGGCGAATTGCGCTTCGTCATTGGCGTCGGCGATGCTGCCGGGGCGCAGGCCATCGCCAAGGCTGAAGGCGATGTCATAGGCCTTCATGATGTCGCAAATGTCTTCGAAATGGTCGTAGAGGAAGCTCTCCTTGTGATGGAACAGGCACCATTTCGCCATGATCGAGCCGCCGCGGCTGACGATTCCGGTCACGCGCTTGGCAGCGAGCGGAACATAGGCGAGGCGGACGCCGGCGTGGATCGTGAAGTAATCGACGCCCTGTTCGGCTTGTTCGATCAGCGTATCGCGGAAGATTTCCCATGTCAGGTCTTCGGCAACGCCGCCGACTTTTTCGAGTGCCTGATAGATCGGCACGGTGCCGATCGGGACGGGCGCATTGCGGATGATCCATTCGCGCGTGTCGTGGATGTTGCGGCCGGTCGACAAGTCCATGACGGTGTCGGCACCCCAGCGTATGCTCCAGACCATCTTGTCGACTTCGGTCGCAACGTCGGAAGCAACCGCCGAGTTGCCGATGTTGGCGTTGATCTTGACGAGGAAATTGCGCCCGATCGCCATCGGTTCGGATTCGGGGTGGTTGATATTGTTGGGGATGATGGCGCGGCCGCGGGCGACTTCGCTGCGGACGAATTCGGGGGTTACATAATCGGGGATTTCGGCGCCCCAGTCTTCGCCGTCGCGGATCGCGGCCTCTTTCAATTGCGCGCGGCCGAGGTTTTCGCGGGTCGCGACATATTCCATTTCGGGGGTGATGATGCCCGCCCGCGCATAGTGCATCTGGCTGACGTTCATGCCGGGCTTGGCGCGCAGGACGGTCTTGCGGACGTTGGGGAAGGGATCGACGCCGCCGCTGCGGTCGGGGCCGAGTTGCCCGTTATCTTCGGGGCGGACTTCGCGCTGAAGCACATCTTCGACATCGCCGCGCGCGCGGATCCAATCGGCGCGCAGTTCGGGCAGGCCTTTGCCAATGTCGATGCTCGCGGCGACATCAGTGTAGGGGCCGCTGGTGTCATAGACATTGAGCGGGGGTTCGCCCGACGACGGTTCGAGGTCGATCGCGCGCATCGCGACCTTCAAGGGACCGACATGGATTTTGCGGCTGCCGCGAATCGGTCCGGTAGTGACTTTCGGGCTGGGTGCAGAATAATCGGCCATGTGCGCTCTCCAATACGGGCGGAAGAAAGCGCGCGAACGCTCCCTCCCTACGCCCGCGCTAACGGGATCAGGTTCAACGGGTCGCAGGGTGCAAATCCTGCCTCTCAGCTCAAGCGAGCTCCCCGGGGAATGGATCAACGATAGGCCCGGAGTTACCGATTGTCGAGTTGCCCCCGCACCGCCGCCAGCCCGTCGCGCGTGATGCGATAGGGGTGGCCACCATTGCTCGCGATCAACCGCCGCCGCCTGAGCCGCGCGAACACCGACGGCGTGCAGTCGCCAAGCCGCCAGCCTTCGCGTGTCATACAATCGAGTTCGACGATGCGCCCGCGTTCGTCGCGCCGGTGGGTGATCTGTCCACCCTGCGCCAGCGCGTGCAGCACGCGCTGTTCATATTTTGAAATGTTCACTTGAAACTTCCGCCAAAAAGGGATCCTGGCCCACGACCTCAGCGGGTCGCAGGCGGTTCCGGCGTCACGAAGTCAGCTCCGTGCGCCGCCTTAGCGGGCGGCAATCTCTGTCATAAAACGTGGCGGACTATAGTCGCTTCAGAAGCTGTAGGCCAGCCCCGCAAAGCCGATGAACTGGTCTGCCGATCCGGCGTCAGCGACGATCGGCGATCGGGCATATTGCCCCAGAAGTTTCGAATAGCCGCCGAACGCAAAAACGCTCCAGCCTTTGCGGATATCGGCCCCGAGCGACTGCACCAGCAGCACGTTGCCGCCAGCGCTTTTCCAGCCCGCGCCCTGCACGGCATAGGGTGCGAGGCCACTGGTATTTGCGGCGGTCGGCACGTCGAAATATGTCTGGCCATATTTACGGCCGACATGTTCGGCGGACACGGCGATCAGCGCCAAAGTGCGGCGCGACAGCGGTGTGACATAGCTGATCGTTGGCGAGATGAGCGCGCTCTTGTGAATGCCTGACACGTCGGCGCGGTAGCTGACGTCGAACGAGAGCTTGTCGAACGGGTTTGTAAGGCCCGATTTGCCCACCCCGACATAACCGCCAAGCTCGAGCGCGGGCTTGATCTTGCCAAGTGCGGCGACTTGCGCGTCGAGGATATTGCCGTTGCGCTCAAGACGGAGTTGCACGACCGGCCCTGCGACAAAATCGATTTTTGACCCGGGCGCTTCGCGGAGCAGGTCGACAAAAACATTGGTGCCGCGCGCGGCGAAGCTGAAGCCGGAAACCTGCCCCTGCACAAGGCCGCCGGGACTCAGCCGATAATCATCCGAGCCGTCGTAGCTGGGCGACACAGCAAGCGCGAGCCCAAGCGTCAGGCGGTCGCGGTTGATGACCGGGGCGTCGGGTTGTCGATCGGCAGGTTGCGCAAAGGCCGGAACAGACGTTGCGATCAGAACGGGAACTACACAGGATAAGCGCACGACGAACTCCCGAAACAATATGCCAACAACTGTTCCCCCGCCGCGGATGTTCCCCACATCGTCAGAACAGATATTTGATCTTCACGCTTTCACCGGTCTTGCCGCCGACAATCACCATGCCCGCTGATTTGAAGCTGGGCGGGCCGAAGCTAATCGCGGGGTTTTTCGAAAAACCAAAGCCCTCTTTGGGGATGCCCATCATCGTATCGAGTTTGCCATTGCCATTCTCGTCATGGATCAGGGCGAGCGCATAAGTCCCGCTGGGCAGGTTGCCGAACTGCAACATACCTGCCTCGGTCGTCGGCACCGTCAGGCGACGGGCCAGCGGATCATCCTGGCAATTCGGGAAATTCTGCGGGCGGGTCGTCAGGCAGGCCATGACCTGCCCCTTATGGCTGCGAAAACCGTGAACGTCGGCGTCAAGCGATCCCGGCGCGATGGTGCCCGTCAATCCGCCGAGGATCATCAAAGCGGCCAAGGCCCTTGTCGGTGCCGCAAATATAATCCCAATGGCGGAAGTAGAGCCCATAATTGCACCTATATTCTGCGTGATGACGTTGATGATGTGACGCTGTTATGAGCCAGTTCCCTAATGGGCCGTTAACGATTGCCCGCGGAAACAATTCCCACCCCATGTGATTGGTGACGCCCATAACCGTCATGATCGACAAAACCACCCACAATGCGCCGACGTGGATCGGAATTGCGAAGACCAGTGCCGGAATTACCACAGCACCGGTAAGGGCTTCCCAAGGATGAAACGACATGGCGGCCCATGCCGTCGGCGGGCGGCTGGCATGGTGGACGGCATGCGCGGCCTTGAACAATTTGGGCCCGTGCATCCAGCGATGTGTCCAGTAGAACCATGTGTCATGCGCAAGAAGATAAAGCATCACACTGACCGGCAGATACCAGAGCGGATAGTCGGCGACATCGGTGTAAACCGCTGTCCAGCCATGATGCTGCCAGCCCCATGCGACGATCCCCGCAGGGACGCCGTAAATCGCAGCGCTTGCCAGACTCCATGCAATCTCGCGGCGGATCTGCGGTGAAAGATTGGCATAGAGACCGGGGCGGACCTTGCTCGTCGCATAGGCAAAGGCACCGCTGACAACCAGATAGCGGACGCCAACGATGATCGTCATGACAACAGCAGAGGCAAGGGCGAGCAACATGCCGACAGCTATGCCGCGCGAGACTTAACGATTCTAGTCTTTCTTCTCGGTAAAGCGCTTTACCTTGACCGGTAAATCCTTGCCCTTTGTCCGTCGCGACGGGATCTGGACCGGATTTTTCTTTTTCCAAGCCGCCCAGGTCATCGGTCCATCGGGCGTTTCGATCATCTGATCGTCGAGGCTGTCGGTCATCGTTTCGCTCCAAACGGCCAGTCGGTGACCTCACTGGCCCACAATGCCCACCACACTGCAATCGGCTGAAACAGCAGGCGGGGTCCATGATACCACCAGCCCAGATCAACGCCACCGATGGTAATGTCGTTCAGGGCGTGATTGATGTTCGCCGGGAAAACCGCGACGGCATAAGCGGCAAGAGCAAGTCCCGCCGCGCGCCGCATTCCCGGCACGAACGCAAGCGTGACGGCCGCCGCGATCTCGAAAAGACCGGTCAGCGTGACAATCGATTCGGGCATCGGCACCCACGCCGGCGTGATCCTGATAAAACCGGCCGGTGCCCAAAGATGCGCAATGCCCGCGATCAGGTAAACCAGTGCAAGCAAAAGGCGCAGTGCGCTACGCACGTCAGTTCTTTATGGTCGTGATCCCAACGGGATTGCTTTTCGTCGATGGATTCGATGCGTTGGCCTTCGTTGCTTTCTCGGCTTTGGGCTTGCGCACTTCCTTGTTCGATTTCTTCTGGCTTTTTGCCATCATGCATTCCTTCAATCGGGCGGCGTGCCCAAAGACCGCCCATAGGCGCATTCAGCGCTTGCGCACAAATTCGGCGCGTAGCACCAAGCCCTTGATCCCTTCATAGCGGCAATCAATTTCCTGTGGATCGCCCGTCAAACGAATCGATCTGATGAGCGTGCCCCGTTTGAGCGTTTGCCCGGCACCTTTAACGGTGAGGTCCTTGATCAGCGTTACCGCGTCGCCATCTGCCAGGGGATTGCCGACCGCATCGCGAACCACGACGAGATTTTCGGAGGGCAATTGGCCCGCCGATCCGCTGCTGATATCGTTCGCGGGCACCCACTCGCCGCTGGCTTCGTCATAGATATAGTCGTCACTGCCCATCGCACATTCCTTGCTGCGATCGGCACTCTAGGCATGTTCAGCTATGGCGCACAGCAATTGTGTCGAACACGGCCCGGTGCATCGGCGCAAGAAAGCGGCAGCCGAATTGATTCTTGCCGCGCCACGCCACGACGGCCTCGAGCGGCTGCAGGCTGGGGATTGTCAAGAAAACCCGCGTGCCGACCGCGAAGGCATAATAGCTTTCAAAGCGGAACCCCGTTGCCGAAAGATCGACGAGGTCGATATCGACGCGCGCCGATCCCGCTTCGCGGACAAGCGCGCGTAAATTGATCCGACGACGCTCGGCGGCGCGGGCTTCCTGCATTTGATGGGCAACATTCATGGTTACCAGATACGGCAATCCGGCCGGATTTTTTAGCGTGCTTGCACGGTTAGCAGCGGCTGCTTCGAAAAAATGCGGAACTTGGCGTAGCTCAGCCGAACATTCTTGAGGTCGCGGCGATTCCCGCTTAATTTGAGCGGGCGGGTGCATTCGCCCGCACGCAACAGCGCCGCCCCCTGCATATCCTGCCGCGTTCCGTTGGCAAAATCGACATCGACATCGACGAGTCGTACGGAACGGCGGGTTGCGCAAAGCCGGATCGCGCGGAAACGTTCGTTGCCGCGCACGGCGATCACGTCGCGATCAAGACCGCCGTTTACGGCGCGTGAACCGATCGTTTCCCAAGCACGCTGCGCATCGGCTGGCTGAGGGAGTGCCAAAGCGGAGATGCCGACGGTAGCGGCGAAAGCGGCTTTAATAAATGTCGTCTTGTTATCCTTTGATGGAAACAAAACGAACCCGGCAGGCCTGCTTTTGTTTCATCGACGGATAAATGCGCCAAACGCTGTGTTCAGTTTACCTGAACAAGCTGACCAGTGCGATCAGGACCATGCCGCCGACAATCGACATAAAAAAACCGGCCTTGTTCAACTTGCCCATGTCCTTTTCTTTGGTGAAGAGCGAGCCGATGAACCCGCCTACGAAAGCGCCGCCGATGCCGAGTAAAGTCGTCCAGATGAAGCCAAGGTCCTGATTTCCGGGAATCAGCGCCAGCGAAATCCATCCCGTTATAAAACCGACGATGATCCAGCCGATGATATTGAACATGAAGCGAACCTTCCCTGTGATTAACGCCTAATATTGTGCCGCGCCCTAGCGTCGCTGGCAAGCCGCGATCAATTCCCGCTGTCGGGATTGTCGGCTGTGCCGCCGCCCTGCCCGACCGAGCCGACCTGACCGATATTGCCGAAAATCTCCTGGAAGAAGCTGCGGTTGTTGCCCATCGTCGGCGTCTTGGCGCCCATCGGGCGGACCGCCGCGATGGTTTCAATCCCCGTCTTGTTCACGGCGGTCACATTGCCCGCCGCATCGAAGGTGACGCGCAGCAGGGTCTGTTTCGTCGCGCGCGGCAGGGCAAAAGCGAGCTGTTTGGTTTCGCGGTCGATATAGTACCAGTCGTTCGCATCGAACTGCCCCGCAAAGGTCGGACGACCCAAGGTGCGCGAGACCGATTCGCGATTGTCGACGCCGGGCCGAATCGAGTCCACGAGCTGCGCATCGGCAAGATAGCCCTGATGCCCGCGCACCCGCGAGCAGCCGCTGGTGATGGCAAGCGCCACCAGCAGGAGGGATACGGTCACAGCTTTCGTCATCGGGGGTACTCTTCTTGCACTCGGGAGCTGAACGCTCAATATGAGCATCCGCACGGCGCGGCAAGCGGAGGCGGCATGAGTTTGTTATCACGACTGTTCGGCGACAAACGCGACCGCCGCGACCTAGTGCCTCTATACAGCGCGGTTGTGGCCGAAGCGCGGCGGCCCGAATGGTATCAGCGGGGGATGGTTCCCGATACCATGGACGGGCGGTTCGACATGGTCGCGCTGGTGCTGGCGCTGGTCCTGCTGCGCTTCGAGCGCGAAGGCGAAGCAGGGGCGCTGCCTTCCGTGCTGCTCACTGAGGTCTTTATCGACGACATGGACGGGACGATGCGCGAAGTCGGCTTTGGCGATCTTGTCGTGGGCAAGCGTGTCGGGGGCATCATGGGGATGCTCGGCGGACGGCTCGGGGCGTACCGGGATGGCGATCGCAAGGACGCCGTGATCCGCAACGTCTATCGCGATGCGCCGCCCGAAGACGTTGCCGTTAACGAATTGGTGGCAATGAGCAGCGCATTGGAAGCAAGGATTGCTGCTGTGACAACGGCAGACCTCTTGAAAGGGTCATTGGGATGACGCCTGCGACTGTGACGCTGCCTGAATTTTCGCGGCGCGTGCCGATGGGCCAGATCGGCGCGGGCGGGCACAAGACCGGCATTTCTGCCAATGCGGATGAGTGCGCCTCGCTTGCCAAGCGCTTCGGTTGGACGCGGATCGAGAGCCTGACCGCCAATGCCAATCTGCTGGCGCGCGCCGGTGGCGTCGATGCGCTCGGCACGCTGAATGCCGTGATCGAACGCGCGTGCGTGGCGACGGGTGACGCGGTTCGCGAAAGCGTTGAGGAAGCGTTTGCCATCCACTTCGTGCGCGAAAGTGCCGAAGCGGTCGAAGCCGGCGAAATCGA
>JBGSMP010000331.1:0-1614 GCA_041740105.1 Sphingomonadaceae bacterium | reverse complement strand
TTGCAGTTAACCTCTCGACACGGGACCTTGACAGTGAAACCTTACCCCAAGAAATTGCTGCAAGATTAGCCTATTACCAGCTCCCTCCCGAATCCTTGATGATCGAAATTACTGAAAGCACTTTAATGGCGGATTTGACTAAGGCGGTCGAGACGTTAGGAAAGATACGTGCCTTAGGGGTTAGACTTGCAATTGATGATTTTGGTACGGGTCATTCTTCCTTAGCTTATTTAAAGCATTTACCCGTTAATGAAGTCAAAATTGATAAAGCCTTTTTAAAGGATCTGGAGCAGGATAAACCATCGGAATACATCCTCGAAGCCAGTATTAATATTGCCAAAAAACTCGGTTATGAGGTAACTGTTGAAGGAATTGAAACGCTTGAGATTAGAGATAGGTTAGTGGCTATGGGGGTTGATACTATACTAGGTATGTATTACGCGAAGCCCATGAGTGCCGCCGAACTCGAAATGAACTGGGCCCAACTACATAATACAATCTAAACCTTGTGCTCATTAAAGTAAGCGCTCGTTAAATCAAATGCTCGTTAAATCAAGAGTACTAAGGCTTGCAGCCGAGCCTTAATACTGTCCAGTTATCGTTATTTGTGTTGTACTTCTTTGAGTGATTTTTGTTGCCTTTGCTTATGTCAAAATAAGCTCAGGAAATCGCGCGTACTTGTATGTAAGAGTATTAGCTTTGTTCGCTTGATGTGAAACCAAGACTTAATATGGCGATTAACTCTGCCGGCATAGGCGCTAATTGACGGGCTTGATTCATACACACCATTTCAATGGTTGCCGTAACAGCTGGCTTTTTACCTTGTGGGCGCCAAATCTCCTGTAGCCACACAGTGCGGTATTTGCTCTCGAAGTAAAAACGTGTGCGCACATCGATAATATCGGCAAACTCCACTCCCTCGTGACACAGCATATCGCTCCGGTACACTGCAAATCCCAATTGTCTCTGTTGCCATAACTCGCTTAAACATTGTGCACCAATCACATGTTCACGGGCGCGCTCGAAGTATTTTAAAAAATTAGGATGATAAACCACACCCGAAAAATCGGTATCTTCATAGTAGATCTGCACCGGGAATGAGAAGGTTGCACTGATTTGCTGCATGATATTACGGCTATATTAGGAGGTTTTATGGGGCGCTAGTCTAGCGGTTTATGCCCATAAACAAAACCTCTGATGTAACGGCGTTTAGGGCCAATAATGACGGTGCAGAGTGGCACTTAGGCTGACAGAGGGGCGCAGGATCGTTATCGATAAGTCATTTCCCAAAAACAGCGAAAAAATGTGATGGGATTATGGGGGTTAATCGCATAGATAAACCTAGGCTTTTCGCCTAAAAAATCACAGTAATCAGACGGTAAAATCACACTATCGTGTCTAAGTGCGTGCCTAAATCATTAATCCCTTCCTATACTGATTACAGTAATCCCTTTCTTACGGTCATTTGTCAGGTTGAGAGTTTTATATGAGCGAAATAAAAAAATCCGAAATATTGACTGAGAGTGGCACGAATGAACTCGAAATTATCGAGTTCCATCTCCACAAGACACTCCCTAATGGTGGGCATAAGGTGTGTCATTACGGCATTAATGT
>JBGSMP010000126.1:0-2323 GCA_041740105.1 Sphingomonadaceae bacterium | reverse complement strand
GCTTTCCCGCGCGCGCGCCGGTCTGGGGTACAGCAAGCGCTATGATCGCGTCTCGTTCAGCGCCAGCGGGGAAGTGGCGAGCGACGGCGCTGTCGCTGCCGGCCTCAATCTTGCGTTCAGCCTTGGCCCCGATCCAAGGCGGGACGGCGGTATTCGCCTCACTTCGGACAAGCTTGCTTCGCAGGGCTCGGCGCTCGTCCGCGTGTTCCGCGATGCCAATAACAATGGCCGCCGCGATACGGGCGAGCGGTTCGAAAAAGGCGCGCAGATTGCCGCCGGTCGCGTTCCCGTCGATCGACTGACCGATGCGAACGGCGAAGTCGTCGTCGACGGGCTCGAACCGTTTCAGCCCGTGCTCGTCAGCGTCGATGGATCGGCGCTGCCCGATCCGCTTGTCCAGCCGTCGACGCCCGGCTCTGTCGTCACACCACGACCCGGTGTCACAGTCGCCATCGAATTGCCGCTTGTTGCGACGGGCGACGTCGATGGCACGCTTGTTCGGTCAGGCGGCAGCAGTCTCGAAGGGATCGATCTCGAACTGATCGACGTCGAGGGCCGTGCGGTTGCGCGAACGCGCACTGACTTCGACGGGTTTTTCCTGTTCGAAGGCGTACCTTATGGACGCTATTCGGTGCGTATCGCCAAGCTCGCAGCGCAGGCTGCCGAGCTCGACAGAGTGCTGGCGGCGCAGGCGCTGGTGGGGGAAAATTCGCCGTCGGTGCATCTGGGGATTGTTGCAGCGCGGGCGTTGGGGGCGATCGCGGTGCGGTAGATGTTGTGCGCCGTGGCAAAGCCACGTCGTCAGTCGTTGCATTGGCGACGCTGGCCGGTCCAACGCCTAAGCCGTCGATAGCTTCGCTATCGTCTGGCGCGTCGGACTGGTGCGGCCAAGAAGACTCGAACTTCCACGGGCTTTCGCCCACAACGACCTCAACGTTGCGCGTCTACCAGTTCCGCCATGGCCGCACAGCCATCAGCTGCCGGTAAGGACAGCGGGTAGTCGCGGGCGTCTAGCAAAGCCGATGCGACCCCGCAATGCCCCTAATTCGCGGCTGGCTTGGGCGGGGTACCGGAAAAGCTCAGATTGAGCTTTTTCGATCCTTTGGGCACATCGATTTCGGCGGAATCGAATTCGATTTTGCCGCGTGCTTCGATGGTGCGTCGGGGTGGCGTGATCGTCCAGCCGTAAACGACGCGCCCCTGCGCATTGCGCAGCTCGGCCAGGATATCGGGCACGCGTTGTGTCGTATCGGTCGGATTGACGACGCGGCCCGTCAGCGCGAACAGCTCATTGCCGCTCGGCAATTCGCGTCGTTCGGGTTTGCGCGGCACTTCGAGGAGCAGCGGCACGTCGATCTGCCCGCCGGGCAACCCTGCGCGTGCAAGCAGTCCAGTTACAAAAGTCGGCGTCCCGAAAAACTGCACCGCGACAACGCCCATCATGAGCAGAAAAGCAACCGCCACTGCCGCTAAAGTCCATCGTTTTGCCGGATTGCGACGCGCACGAAAGGGCGGCTCGGGCGCAAAGGCGTCATAATCGTCAGCTTCAGGTTCAGCGGCAGTCACAACGTCGATGGGTTTGGAAACCGCTGGCGGTGGCACGAACGGCAGTGGTTCAGGGATCGGGGAAAACGCCTGAACGGTGCGTTCCTCAAAATCGACGAGGGCGGGTTCCTGAAACCAACTGTGGCGGCACGAGGCGCAGCGGACTTGTCGCCCCGATGGACCGACTGCACTATCGGGTACGACATAACGGGTGCGGCATTCGGGACAGGACAGGATCATTGCTGGCAAGATACTCTGGAATCGCAGTTAACAGCAACCTAAGCACTGCGCGCGCCACGCTGGCAAGCGCTTCCCTTTACGGATGTGCCTTTGCCGTGCGATGGCGCACGGGCAAGAGGCTTCGGGCGCGGGGACCGTGAGTAATATCGTCCAGTTCGAAAATGTCGGCCTTCGCTATGGAACGGGCACCGAAACGCTGTCCGACCTCAGCTTTTCGCTGTCGCGCGGCGCGTTCTACTTTCTGACCGGGCCGTCGGGCGCGGGCAAGACCTCGCTGCTGAAGCTTTTGTATCTGGCGCAGCGACCAAGCCGTGGCCAGATCCGTATGTTCGGCGAGAATCTCGTCGCGGCGCCGCGCGAACGACTTCCTGCGTTCCGCCGACGTATTGGCGTCGTTTTTCAGGATTTTCGCCTCGTCCAGCATTTGTCGGCGTTCGACAATGTTGCGCTGCCGCTGCGCGTGGCCGGCACTGACGAGCGCGAAATCGCCGCACCGGTGCGCGAGATGCTTGCTTGGGTCGGCCTGCAGGATCGCGCC
>JBGSMP010000119.1:0-2069 GCA_041740105.1 Sphingomonadaceae bacterium | reverse complement strand
GCCGCGCAACGCGCTCAGTTGCTCCTGAACCTGAAGAACGGGATTGTTCACCGTCGTGCCGGGCGGCAGAACCGCGCGCGCCGCAACGATGTTATTCGCTTCGATCCGGTCTGCCGCAAGATCGAGCCGGACAAGCTGGACGATGTAAAACAGCAACAGCGCGAGGATGATACCGACGAGCAGCCAGCCGATCCGCCGCAACCGCACCCAGTCGACGCCCCACACGCGCCGCTTGGCGAAAATGCCCTGTCGCAAATCGACTTCGGGATTGGCGACGGCATTGACCAACCCGAATTCAAGCGCCGTCTGGTCGAGGATCGTCACCATGCCGCCGGTCAGCAGCGGCGTTAAGATCGGATCGTCGACGAACGCGCTATCGGGCCCGCGCAGGATCACGGCCTTTCCGAAATCGCCCCTTACAAACCCCTCGACAGGTCGTGACAGCAGCATCGGCGCCGCCATGACCGCATCGGGATCATGACCGTGAGCGGCCATATTCTCGAGGAACGCCGCTATCTTTGACCGGTCGATTGCAACAACGGGGCGAACGCCCGCTTCAGTCGGCCTGCCGACCGCGATATGAAGCAAATTGGACAGCGATGCCGATTGATCGGCCATCATCAATCGCGCAGCCGCCTGCGCCTGCGGTTCGGACAGGTCGCCGAGATCGGCATGACGGATCGTCACGTCTTCAGCGGGCACGACGGCAACGACATGATCTTCCGACTCACGCGCTGGCAGCCCCTCTCCGCGCGAAACGATCTCGCCGCCCGCGATACGCAGCCAATGCGCATTTTCGCCGGGCATCAGGACCAGCGTCCCGCTCATGATGGCTCGCCGTAACTGCGGCGCACGAGCTTTGCGGGCTGAAGCGAGGCATCGATCAAGGCGTGTTGCTCGAACTCCGCGCCGGCAAGCTCGATCATGACTTTGAGATTATACCAGCGCGTTTTCAACTGCGTTTGCGCGGTCGCACCAATCGGCGCGCCCGCGAGCGCCGGCTGTTCCCAAAAGCGCAGGATGCTGTCGAAGCCCAGTTGCGGGCGATCGTCGATCACGCGCTTGGCCCGCGCGACATCGATGCCGGGCGCAAGCATCGCCAGCAAAACCGCCTGACCCGGCGCAATCGTGTTGATGTTGATCGGGGACAAATCGGTGACCGGCAATGCACAAATGAAAGGACGTAACGCGGCATAGACAGGCGCGCGCACCCCGGCAACCGCGCGCAACTCGCTGGGGTCGATCATCAGCACATTTGCCGTCCGGTATGGTGTGGCTGCCCCCGCATAGGCCGCATCCTCGGCACCGCCGGGTTGCGGGATGCCATCGGTGTCGATCCAGTCCGCCGTCGCCATCGATATGCTGCGCGCTTCGTTCGTCGGCACCTGCAGCAGAATCATGAGCCGTTCGAATTGCGTGACACCTTCGGGCCGGACGGCATAGCCACCCTGCCCGTCGTCGAGCACCAGCGAGTTGAGGTTGAAACAATTGCCGCCGTCGTTCAGCTCGGCCGTTGCGATACCCTTGTCGATGGGAAATTCGGTCGGTTGTCCAGCCCAATTGCCCTGCAGCGTCGTTTTCGTCGCATCGCGCTGGAGCAGATCGCCGATGCGGAACAGCGCAATCGTTTCAGCGGCCATGCCATAGCTCCGCGCCTGATCGATTGCCGCGCTGTTGACTGCCAATTTGGTCGAGATCTTCAGTTTCTCGAGACTGGCAGCGCAGAGCACGGCCATCACCGCCACAAGGAGCAACACCGATAGCAGGGCCGCGCCCTCCTGAGATTTGGGCGGCGTCATTTGACGGCCGCGCCGACGAGAAAGGCCATCGTCAGCGCAGGACCGTTTTTGCGCGTCAATGTAAGCTCGACCGCTGTCGGCAATTTCTTGGGATCATTGTTGTCCCAGGTCGTGTTCCACGCGCCACGGTCGCGATAGCGCAGGCCAATGCTTTCAACGCCGTTCGCCAGCACCATCGGATCGCCGGCCGTTGCGCCATCGCTCATCGCATAAGTGCGCCGCTCGAGCCGGTCTTCGACAAGCGCAATTTCGACGCGCTGGATCGAGGCG
>JBGSMP010000103.1:0-10604 GCA_041740105.1 Sphingomonadaceae bacterium | reverse complement strand
GGCGAGCAGCGGGTCGTCGATCTGGCGCATCCGCATCCGCGTGCGTTGCTGCACGCGTTCGATCGCCGCTTCCGCCGTCAGGCCGCTGTCGATGGCTTCGTTGATCCGCCGACCCCAGCCTTCATCATAGGCAAACATTTTATAGGTATCGATGATCTCGCGCGTTTCGCCGTCGACGCCGAATTCGGCTTGCGCCGACATGCGGTCGATTTGTTCGCGCATTTTGTCGAATGCCGAATAGACGCGGTGGCGTTCGGCTTCGGTGTCTTCGGCAACCGTGTGTTCGATGACGATGCGTGGCTGGTGATAAACCGCATGCCCGCGCGCCATGCCTTCGACGAGCTTCAGGCCGCTGAGGCGCACCCCTTGCGCCGTCTGGACGCGGTCGCCATCGCGGCGCCGCTCATCGACGAGGCCTGCATTGGCGATGAGTTCGGACAAGACCATCGCGACAGTCTGCAGCGCTTCGATTTCGACTTCTTCATAGCCGCGCGGTTCGGCATGTTGAATGCACAGCACCCCGACGGCTGATTCCTGGCGGACGATGGGAACGCCGGCAAAGGAATGAAATAATTCTTCCCCCGTTTCGGGCTTGTAGGCAAAGTCGGGGTGCGATGTGGCCTCGTCGAGGTTCATCGTTTCGACATTGGCCGCGATCGTCCCCACGAGGCCTTCCCCAAGTGCCAATTTGGTGACGTGAACCGCTTCCTGCTTCAGCCCGCGTGTGGCGTAAAGCTCGAGGACACCGTCGCGTAAAAGGTAGATCGAGCAGACTTCGCTCTTGAGCGCTTCGGCAATAATGCCAGTGACTTGATTGAGCTTTGCTTGTGCGCCTGTTCGCGCGGCCATGACTTCGTGAAGGCGCGTGAGGATTTCGCGGGCGGAGGCAGCAGCACTGGGCATACGTGCAGCGCTATCAGATGCAAGAAAGGCTTCCAACCGGTTATCCGATTGAAAGCCTTTCGGGTATGCGATTACGCCGTCTTAGGCGAGAACGGTGATTCCGTTGTTCCGACGGCGACGCAGAAGCGAGCCGACAAGGGCAAAGCCCGAGAGCAGCATGGCCCATGTGCCTGGCTCAGGAACCGCGGCAATGGTTGCACGGATGATGAAGTCATCGTGGTTGTCGTCGTTTATGCCGCCGTCAAGGTCGTTGAACCCGAAGTAAATCACGTCTGACGCATACACGCCAGCGCCGGCTGATGCGCCCGCGTTTGGCAGAAATACGCCAAAGTTCGAGCTGCCTGGCAAGCGATCGCCGCCGGGGCTTGTGCCCGAAATGAAGAACTTGGCGGCCAGCGCACCTGCCGTGAAAATCTGGCTCGGTCCCATCGATACAGGGGCCCATGACTTATCGGTTTCGCAGAAATTTACGATGATCCCCGACGTGAAGCAGTTGGTGAGACCGCTGCCGCTCGCCATGAAATCATAAGTCACGCGACCGTCCACCGGAAGCGAGATCGTTGCATTGTCGCTGTAGGTAAACAGGCCAGCGGCAGTCAAATCGGTAAAAAAGTCGTTATTGTCCAACCCCCCGTTCGAAATGACCTTCGTTCCGTTGTAGTTGACCACAAATGACGCCGCATTGGCGACGACGGGGCTACCAAGCGACAACGCTGCAGCAGCCAGAATGAAACTACGCATGATAAACCCCTATTGAGACAGGAAGAAGGAATCTGACGTTGCAGACGTGCGACCTCTCCGGAAATCTTCTTAACGCCTTGGTAACTAATCCACAACCGATTCGTTTCGCTTGCGATTGTATCAAATCTGGACACGTGTGGTTAACGCGGTCTCGGCCTGCGTCATGAGCGTTGCGATAATGTCCGCCACCGGCTCCTCGCGCGTCACCATCCCGACCGACTGCCCGGCCATCAGCGAGCCGTTCTCGACATCGCCGTCGATCACCGCACGACGGAGCGCACCCGACCAATAATGCTCGATCTGCAACTGCGCTTCGAGCATAGCCAAACCGCCTTCATCGACGGCGCGGGCGACGTCGCGTTGCTTGGCTGTGAAAAGCTCGGTCCCGGCGTTTTTCAGGGCGCGGACCGGAATAACGGGCAGTCGCGGATCGATCTGCACGCTGGCAATGGCATCGCGCGCGGACGCACGAAAAAATGCTTTCTTGAAATTAGGATGTGCGATGCTCTCGGTCGCGCAGGCAAAGCGCGTGCCCAGTTGCACGCCTGCCGCACCCATTTCGAGATAGGCCGCAATCGCTTCGCCGCGCCCGATTCCGCCTGCAACGAAGACAGGCACTTGGTCGGCAACCTCAGGCAATATTTCCTGCGCCAGAACCGACGTCGATACCGGCCCGATATGCCCGCCGGCTTCCATGCCTTCGATTACGAGCGCATCGACGCCCGATCGGATCAGCTTCTTGGCCAGGCTGAGCGCAGGCGCAAAGCAGATCACTTTTGCGCCCATTGCCTTGATCGCATCGAGGCTGCCCGACGGCGGCAAACCGCCCGCAAGCACGATATGCGTCACCCGATGCCTCGCGCACACGCCAATAAGATCAATGAGCATCGGGTGCATCGTGATCAGGTTGACACCGAAAGCCTTGGTGGTGCGCTTGCTTGTTTCGGCAATTTCGGTGTCGAGCAGTTCAGGCGTCATCGCGCCGCATGCGATCAGGCCGAATCCGCCCGCATTCGAAACCGCCGAGACGAGATGGCGCTCGCTGATCCACGACATTGCGCCGCACATGATGGCTGTTTCACTGCCGAGAAATGATGCGCCGCGTGCCATGAGCGCGCCAGTCGCCGATGCGCTGCGCGTAAAATTCATATCTGCCATGCCCGCGCTCATGCCCGCCCGCCGGTAAGGGCGCAAGCCGGGTGCTGGTGTCTTTCCTTTCGCGACCGTGTTGCTAAGGGGTGCTGCACCGCATCATCGCTTACTTAAGGACTGGCCCCATGACTGCCGTCGGACACGATACACTTGCAACACGCTCGACGCTGGAGGCCGGGGGCCGGACGGTAGCCTATTACAGCCTCGAAAAGGCAGCGGCAAAACTCGGCGATGTTTCGCGCCTGCCGTTCAGCATGAAAGTGCTGCTCGAAAACCTGCTCCGGTTCGAAGACGGCGGTTTTACGGTATCGGTCGCTGACATTCAGGCGCTGATCGACTGGCAGGAAAACCCGAACGCGCCCGATCGCGAAATCCAGTATCGCCCCGCGCGCGTGCTGCTTCAGGATTTTACTGGCGTTCCCTGCGTCGTCGATCTGGCGGCGATGCGCGATGCCATTGCCAAGCTCGGCGGCGACACGTCGAAGATCAATCCGCTGGTTCCCGTCCATCTGGTGATCGACCACAGCGTAATGGTCGACGAATTCGGCCACCCCAAGGCCTTCGAACAGAATGTCGAGATCGAATATCACCGCAACGCCGAACGCTATGACTTCCTGAAATGGGGATCGAAAAGCCTCGACAATTTCTACGCCGTGCCGCCGGGCACGGGGATTTGCCATCAGGTCAATCTCGAAAACATCGCGCAAGCCGTCTGGACATCGCAAGACACGTCGGGCGCGACGATTGCCTATCCCGATACGTGCGTCGGCACCGATAGCCACACGACAATGATCAACGGGCTTGGCGTGCTCGGCTGGGGCGTCGGCGGGATCGAGGCCGAAGCGGCAATGCTCGGGCAACCCGTCTCGATGCTCATCCCCGAAGTCGTCGGTTTCAAACTGACCGGCGCGATGGGCGAGGGGATTACCGCAACCGACCTCGTGCTGACCGCCACCCAAATGCTGCGCGCCCACGGTGTCGTCGGCCGCTTTGTCGAATATTACGGCCCCGGTCTCGATGCCTTGAGCCTTGCCGACCGCGCGACGCTGGCCAACATGGCGCCCGAATATGGCGCGACCTGCGGCTTCTTCGGGATCGATGAAAAGACACTCGATTACATGCGCCTCACGGGTCGTGAAGAAGCGCAGATCGAACTGACCGAGGCCTATGCCAAAGCGCAAGGACTGTGGCGGTTCGCCGACGCGCCCGATCCCGTGTTCACCTCGACGCTCGAACTCGACATGGGAACTGTGGTGCCAAGCCTCGCCGGACCTAAGCGTCCGCAAGACAAAGTCGCGCTGACGCATGTCGATGATGTGTTCAACGGCGAGCTGTCATCGGTCTACAAGCATGACGGCTTCAAACGCGTCGCCGTCGAAGGGCGCGACCACGACATCGGCGACGGCGACGTCGTTATCGCGGCGATCACCAGCTGCACCAACACGTCGAACCCCAGCGTTCTCGTCGCTGCAGGTCTCGTCGCGAAGAAAGCCAACGAATTCGGCCTGAAGCCCAAGCCATGGGTGAAAACGTCGCTTGCCCCCGGATCGCAGGTGGTCACCGATTATCTAGTCAAGGCCGGACTGCAATCGCATCTTGACGCCATCGGGTTCAACCTTGTCGGCTATGGCTGCACGACCTGCATCGGCAACTCGGGCCCGCTTGCCGAACCGATCAGCAAAGCAATCAACGGCAATGACATCGTCGCGGCCTCGGTCCTGTCGGGCAACCGCAATTTCGAAGGGCGCGTGTCGCCCGATGTTCGCGCCAACTTTCTGGCTTCGCCGCCGCTTGTCGTTGCCTATGCGCTGAAAGGCACGGTGACCGAAGATTTCACGACGACACCGATCGGTCAGGCAACCGACGGTCACGATGTCTATTTGAAGGACCTGTGGCCGACCAACGCCGAAGTCCGCGAAACGATGGACGCCAATGTCGACCGCAGCATGTTCACCGCTCGCTACGCCGACGTTTATAAGGGCGATGCGCACTGGCAGGCGATCAACGTCGAAGGATCGGACACCTATCGGTGGCGCGCCGGTTCGACCTATGTTGCCAACCCGCCCTATTTCGACGGCATGTCGATGACGCCTGCGCCCGTTGCCGACATTCTCGGTGCCAAGCCACTCGCGATCCTCGGTGATTCGATCACGACCGACCACATCAGCCCCGCCGGTGCGATCAAGGCGGACAGCCCCGCCGGAACCTGGTTGATGGAGCATCAGGTCGCGAAGGCCGATTTTAACAGCTACGGCGCGCGGCGCGGCCATCATGATGTTATGATGCGCGGCACCTTTGCCAACATCCGGATCAAGAATGAAATGGTTCCCGGCGTCGAAGGCGGCATGAGCGTCTACAATGGCGAGATCATGCCGATCTATGACGCTGCGATGCGCCACAAGGCCGATATGACGCCGCTGATCGTCATCGGTGGCAAGGAATATGGAACCGGATCCTCGCGCGACTGGGCAGCGAAGGGTACCAACCTGCTCGGCGTCCGCGCCGTGATCGTCGAAAGCTTCGAGCGTATCCACCGCAGCAATCTGGTCGGGATGGGCGTCCTCCCGCTGCAGTTCAAGGACGGCGACACGCGGGCGACGCTTGGTCTGACGGGCGATGACAGTTTCACCGTCACGGGCGTTGCCGCCTTGGTGCCGCGACAGGACGTCACCGTGCATGTGAAGCGCGCCGACGGGTCGGAATTCTCGTTCACGGCATTGTGCCGCATCGATACCGCAAACGAAGTCGAATATTTCATCAACGGCGGCATTTTGCAGTATGTTTTGAGGAAGTTGGCGGCCTGAACGCGCGCGTTATTGCTGTTTTGGCGCGTGTTTTAACCACGTTCGCCCGCGAATTTCCGATTGTTCCCAAAAAGAGACATTTTCTGTCGCAAACTGCTTTGACATGATTCGCAGGTAGATTAACAATCTGTTCATCATATCGCGATTTTGAGTCGCGATATCCCCGTTTCCCGGGGGCGCGGATCAGACGTGGTGTCTGGCGAGTGGCAGGGGCAGCAAGCAGACCGGTTCAATCGGTGGTTTAATGGGAGGTTTTATGCGCGGAAAGATTTTAGGCCTGTTGGCAGCAACCGCACTCGCAATGCCAATGGCAGCAAACGCTGGTGGGGCAGGTAAGACGATAACGGGTGGATCGGGTGCATTCACTTACACAGCACAAAGCAATCTTGTTGGCCAGACATCGACAGCCACGATCGCCGGTGGTGGCGATCCCATCTACACACCGAGCGCAAGCCGCCAGAAGGGTGTCGTCTCACTGATCATGAACACCGCAGCGGGTAACTTCATCTGCTCGGGCACATTGCTGGCAGATCGTCGTTCGATCTTGACCGCCGCGCACTGCGTCAGCGACGGTGCTGGCACAGCAAATCCGATGACGACGACAGCATTCTTCAATAACACCGGCAACGCAGACACTATTCCCAGCGCTGGTGGCACAGACGTGACCGCAATCACGGTCGAGCGTTATTTCGTTAACTCGGCTTATACCGGCGAAGTCATCGACCAAAATGACATTGCAATTCTTCGCCTGTCGGACGCGGCCCCCATTTGGGCAACTTCGTATGACGTCGACTTCAGCGGTGGCTTGACGGGCACTGATTTCACGGTTGCCGGTTATGGGCGTCGTTCGGATACGGGCGGTTCGGTTGGTGCCAACCTCGGCGCTGGACGTCTGCGCGAAGGCGACAACATGTTCGACAATCGTCTGGGCGATGCTGCATTCGGCGGATTTTTCACAGATCGCGACGCGACTGGTGAAGGCTTCTTCGGTTTTGCCGACTATGAGTTTTCCTACCTGTCCGATTTCGACAATGGTTTGGCCGCTAACGACGCTTCGTGCTTGCTTGGGGGCTTCTTCGGCACCGGTGCTTTTTGTGACCTTGGACGTGGTGCACGTGAAGCTGGCGTTGCCGGTGGTGACTCAGGGGGTCCGCAGTTCGTCGACGGAAAAATCGTTTCGGTCACCTCTTATGGCCTTAGCTTCGGTGCAGGCTTTGGTGACTTCGCGCCCGGTCTGAACAGCTCGTTCGGTGAATACAGCGGCTATGTGCCGACCTACATCCACGAAAAGTTCATCCGCGCTGCGCTGGCTGTGCCAGAGCCCGCAACCTGGCTTCAGATGATCTTTGGTTTCGGCCTCGTCGGCTCGATCCTCCGTCGTCGTCAGGCAGCCAAGCTTGCCGTCGCCTAAGCGATCGGCCTTCTGACAAAACAGCAAACGCCCCCGGCTTGATTGCCGGGGGCGTTTTCTTTTGTCACAATGCACGCCATGCCGCGCCGCGCCCGCACCATGTCGACCCGCACCCTGCTGCGCGCGTATCAGCGCCTGCAGCATGAGGACAAAAGCGGCAACCTCGCACAGGATCTCGATCTGCTTCAGGCCAAGGATCTCGATCTTTCGGTCCGGCTCGGCGCGATGCTCGCGTTCGATGCGCTGCTCGTCACGGTCGCGACCAACCCGATCGTCTCGTCGCCAGGCGCGCCGCTCAGTCTCGATGCGCCGACCCAGCCGATCGCCGTCGCCCTGATCACCCTGTCGGTCATCATCCTGTCGATTGCCGCTTATCTTTGCGTCCGCGCGATGATGATCGGTGAGGAGTTCAGCGATGCCGGGATCGAGGACAACCCCCAGGCCATTATCCAGCGCATGTTTGCCGCCTATTGCGCTTCGGTCGATGCCCAGCGAAAGCTGCTGACACAGGCGTCGCGCATCACGGTCGCGGGCGGCGCGCTCGCCGGGCTGACGACGATGTGGATCATGGCCGACAAGATATTCTAGAAGAGGATCAAGACGATGCGCATCGCTGAATTCGACATCATTGTTTACGGCGCGACCGGGTTCACCGGACGTCTTGTCGCCGAATATCTTACGCAGCGCGGCGTAACCGGCTGGGCGATGGCGGGCCGATCCGCGCCTAAGCTCGCCGAAGTCCGTGACCTGATCGGTGCGCCGGTAGATACGCCGCTTGTGGTAGCCGATGCCGATGATTCTGCGAGCATCCGCGCGATGTGCGATCGTGCGCGGACGATCCTCACGACGGTCGGCCCCTATCAGCTTTACGGAAACGATCTTGTCGCGGCCTGCGCCGAGACGGGCGCGTCCTATGTCGATCTGTGTGGCGAACCGGTGTGGATGCGCCAGATGATCGACGCGCATCAGGATGCCGCCAGAGCATCGGGCGCGCGCATCGTTTTCTCCTGTGGTTTCGATTCGATCCCGTTCGATCTCGGTGTCTGGAAATTGCAGGAGATCGTGAAGGACCGTTACGGCGTGCCCGCCAAGCGCATCAAATGCCGCGTCCGCAATATGAAGGGCGGTGCGTCGGGCGGAACGGTTGCAAGCATGAAAGCGACCATGGCCGCAGTCGGCAAAAACCCGAAACTGTTTGGCCTGCTCACCAATCCTTTCGCGCTGACGCCGGGCTTCGACGGCCCGCACCAGCCAACCGGCCTGATCCCCGAATATGACCGCGCCGAAAAGGGCTGGGCCGTGCCTTTCGTCATGGCGCCGATCAACACGAAGAACGTCCACCGCTCGAACTTCCTGTTGGGTGACGACGGCTACGGCGCGGACTTCGTCTATGATGAAATGATGCTGACCACGATCGGCGAGGCGGGCAAGGCCATGGCCGAAGCGGTCGCCAAGATGAACCCCTTCGGCGACGGCAAAATGCCCGAACCCGGCGAAGGGCCATCGAAAGACGAGCGCGAAAACGGCAGCTACGAAATCCTGTTCACTGCCGAATTGGAAGGCCGCGACCCCGTCAAACTCGTCGTCAAAGGCGACCGCGACCCCGGATACGGCAGCACGTCGAAAATGATTGCCGAAGCGGCACTGACTTTGAATGAAACGGAAAGCGGCGGCGGCATATTCACGCCGGGCGGGCTGATGGCGGCGGCGCTGCTGACGCGGCTCGAGGCGAATGCAGGGTTGAGTTTTGGTGAGGAGAGGTAGGCGCCGGTCAGTTGGTTTTCAGCGGCTAAATTTTCTTGGGCTTCGTATGTTTTCCGCAATTGCAAAAGCATCCATCTTGTGGCACGACTATTTTGCGGAATATAAGGGGAAGTGAAATATGCGCCCTCTTTTCAAGGCATGCTTAGTTGTAGTCACGTTTATCAGCCCTGCACTAGCGAGTGCGGAGGACTGTGCTTCGGTCTTGGCGCTGTCGCGAAATCAGAATTCAACCCTTTCATCGTCTAGCGACGTTCGTCTTAATGCGACTAATTTCTGCAAGGAATATTCCTCGGGTAACTCGAAGTCGCGCTCGTCTGGTTTTAGTGCTAGATATAAGGCGCTCGCAGGTTCCTTTAGCGGATCAAAAGCTTCTGAATCCGAAGTAGCGAGCAAGTTTTGCTCGGCATCTGATCTCAGCTCTGCGGCGGACAACGCGTATGAAATATATGTGGATAACATAGCTCCGGGAGCCTTTAGCGCTTATCAACAGTGCATTTCGAACAAGGTTATCGACTTTGCTATTGACCCAAATAGCGTCTTACCCAATCAATTCTCAATGATTGTAACGTTTAAGCAAGCAGGGCAACAGACCGCGAACCTGTTAGCCTCACCGTCTCAAGGAGTGGTGTGCACTTGGGATGACGGCATATCAAACAAGGTAGCAGTCACTTCACCCGGCTCAACAACGCTCAACTGCAAGAGAACTGACGCTGCTACAAAATCATTCGTCGCGGTCGCTTTTCAGAATGGTAGCGGCAAGATTACGGTACCGTGGGCAGCGTACACCAAAGAAGGTGTGCCAATCGATCTTGTTCAGCGGTTGCGTGACGAAGTTTCTAGCCTCGGGACGGAAGTTGCAGAAGCTAAGGCGGAGACGGCCAAGGCCAGGGCCGCGCTGAACGCTATTGCAACCAGCGCCACGGTTACCAAAATGAGATTTCCAGGTGTCGCTAGTTGCCCGCCCGGTTCAGTTGTTTCCGGACTGTCCGATCCAGAGCAACACGGTCCTAAGCACAATTCGCCTTATGCTCTAAAGTTTTTCCAAATTGTGTGCATGCCTTTGAAGTGAACGCACGACCATGCTTGGGTTAGTTCATCTTTCAGGTGGGTTACGGTCTAAATTTCTAAATTTGCACAACTTGACTTGATTTATGTAAGGGTCTGTTGCTGCTTTTTTGGCGGCGGGTGCGAAGGCCTTGAATTGCCTGAGTGAGTGCGACGTAATCGTCCGGTATTGTGCACAAATACTTACTTTAGCGCTGTCGCTCCCCAAAGGCGGTCGGTCCGCACGACCCCCTCAATCATCCTCATCCTCATATCCCACCAGATCGAGCGCCCGCGCTTTTATCTGGCGGGTCATGCACCAATGCATCAGTGCTTCTTCGCGGCCGTGCGTGACCCACACTTCCTTGGGCGCGATTTCGGTCAGCGTTGCGGTCAGCTCGTCCCAGTCGGCGTGGTCGGAGAGGATCAGCGGCAGCTCGACGCCGCGCTGCACGGCGCGCTGGCGAATGCGCATCCACCCGCTTGCCATTGCCGTAATCGGATCGGGCAGGCGGCGTGACCAGCGGTCGTTGAGTGCCGACGGTGGGGCAATGACGATGGCCCCGCGCATTTCCTCCTTGCTCGCCACCAGCGCGGGGCGGAGCTCGCCCAGATCGACACCCCATTCGCGATACAGGTCGCACAGCCGCTGCATCGCGCCGTGGATGTAAATCGGCGCGTGGTGCCCCAGCGCACGCAGTTCGGCGATCACCCGCTGTGCCTTGCCGAGCGCATAGGCCCCGACGAGGACGCAGCGCTCGGGCTCAGCGGCCAATGCCGCGAGC
>JBGSMP010000102.1:0-5748 GCA_041740105.1 Sphingomonadaceae bacterium | reverse complement strand
AGATCGTCAATGCCGTCGGCTACGACCGGGCCCGTGCGGTGTTCACGCGGCAGGGGTACGAAGCCGGGGCGATGGACGCCGAGGTCGCGGGATCGGTGCGCAAGAACGACAGTGTTTACGACGCGTTTTCGGTCGGACCCCAACTTCATGCGCTCGAAGGTGCCGTGCTGGTCGAACCACTTGCGTTCGTCGTCGATGTCGAAAAGGGCAAATTCTACGCCGAATATCGCTGGCGAAACTCATCCGAATGCGCCGAGCACATCGTGGTATTCGGCGTCGGCCAGACGTCGGCCGGGTGGGGCCAGATCGGCTATGCGAGCGGCTATGCCAGCGTCTATCTCGGTCGCCCCATCGTTTACCGCGAAGTCGAGTGCATCGCGATGGGCCACGCCCACTGCCGGATCGTCGGCAAGCCAGCCGAGGAGTGGGAAGATGCAGCCGACGATCTGCGCTATATGCGCAGTGAACAGCTGCACGCCGCTGGCCAGGTGTCCGTAAGCGCGCCCGCTGTGTCGGCCAAAGGCGATCGCTGGCGCGTCGTCGGCGCCTCTTCGGGGTTTAACGTCGCCTTCGATATGTTGCGCGACGTGGCCGACACCGATGCGGTCGTCCTGTTCGAGGGGGAAAGCGGCGTCGGCAAGGAAATGTTTGCACGCAACCTCCACTTGATGGGGCGGCGCGCCGACAAGCCGTTTGTCGCGGTCAACTGCGCTGCGATCAGCGAGACATTGATCGAGGCCGAATTGTTCGGCGTCGAGAAAGGGGCCTTCACCGGCGCGACCATGACGCGCCCCGGCCGCTTCGAACGTGCCGAACAGGGCACGCTGTTCCTCGACGAAATCGGTACGCTATCACTAACTGCCCAGGCAAAACTGCTGCGCGCGCTGCAAGAGGGCGAAGTCGAGCGCGTCGGCGACACCAAGACCCGCAAGATCGACGTGCGCGTCGTGGCTGCGACCAATTTGGATCTGCGCGGGGCCGTGGCCCAAGGGCACTTCCGCGCGGACCTGTTCGACCGGCTCAACGTCTTTCCCTTGCGTATCCCCCCGTTGCGCGACCGCCGCGCAGATATTCCGCTGTTGATGGAGCACTTCCTCGACGTTTATCGCACGAAGTACGACAAGCGGATAACCGGCTTCGACGAAAAGGCGGTGTCGGCGATGCTGAGCTACGACTGGCCGGGAAATGTCCGCGAGCTCGAAAACATCATCGGGCGCGGCGTCATCCTCGGTCGCAACGACGAACCGATCCGCTTGCACCATCTGTTCACCAGCGGCGAGCGGCTCGGGGATCAGCGCTTCGATCTCGGCGTCGATGGCCGGGTCCATTCGGCGAGCGAAGCCGCTGCGCCGGGGGCATCACCAATCGACATGCTGCTCGATCAGCATCGCGGCCTAGGCGACGTCGAGCACGACCTGCTGAGCACGGCACTCATGCGCGCAAATGGCAATCGCTCGGCGGCCGCGCGCGCGGTTGGCCTGACACGCGCGCAGTTCAACTATAGGTTGGCGCAGCGCTCGGCCTGAAGGCGCTAGAGCGGCAGCCCGACGTAATTCTCCGCAATGCTCGTCTGCGCGGCGACCGAATTGGCGATATAATCGAGTTCGGCGATCTGCATTCGCCGCTCGAACGGCCCGTCTTCGGGAAAGCGGTGCATAAGTTTGGTCAACTGCCAGCTGAACCGCTCGGTCTTCCAGACGCGCTTCAGCGCCCGGTCCGAATAGCCGTCGATCCCCGCCGGATCGCCATCGTTCAACCAGGCGATCAACGCCGCGCTGAGATAGGTCACGTCGGCCGCTGCCAAGTTCAGACCCTTCGCCCCTGTTGGCGGCACGATGTGCGCGGCATCGCCTGCAAGGAACAACCGGCCGTGGCGCATCGGCTCGGACACGAAAGAGCGCAGGGGCGCGATCGATTTCTCGATCGACGGTCCACGCACGACATGCGCGGCGATCGTCGGCCCGAGCCGGACGCACAACTCGTCCCAGAAGCGATCGTCGGGCCAATCCTCGACACACTCGTCGAGCCCGACCTGAACGTAATAGCGGCTTCGCGTCGGCGATCGCATCGATGCGAGCGCAAAGCCGCGTTCGTGGCTGGCATAAATCACTTCATCGTGACACGGCGGCACATCGGCGAGCACGCCCAGCCAGCCGAATGGATAGGCACGCTCGAAAATGCGCTGGTCGGGGATTGCGGCGCGCGACGGGCCGTGGAAGCCATCGCAGCCGATGATCGCCGCGCAATCGATCCGCAATGCTTTGCCATCGTGCATCAGCCCGATCCAAGGCGCATCGCTCGCGACATCGTGCAGCGTGACCGCTTCGGAATTCCACAAGATCGACAGCCCGCGCGCGGGCGCGGCGGCGATCAGGTCGCGCGTGATCTCGGTTTGGCCGTAAACGACGACGTGATGCCCGGTATTGGCGTGCACCGCGACGGGGATGACCACACCGTCATTGACCAGCGTCAGCCCGTCGTGACGCATCCCCTCTCGGTTGAGCCTCGCGTCGATGCCGAGGCGGTGGAGCAGATCGGTCGTCGTGCGCTCGAGGACGCCCGCCCTTATCCGTGCCTCGACGCGCGCTTGCGATGTCCGTTCGACCAGAATGCAGTCGATGCCCGCCTGACGCAGCAAATGCCCAAGCAACAATCCAGCGGGGCCAGCGCCAATGATTGCGACCTGCGTCCTCATGCCTGCAGCTGTCGCTCGAGATCGCCGAGCACACGGTAGCAATCGAGTACGTGTGCGACGCTGGCATTAGGCTCGCGGCCTTGGCGGATCGCGCTGATGAACTCGCGATCCTGCAACTCTATGCCGTTCGATGACACCGCGACGCCCGTAAGATCGATTGGCTCCTCGCGCCCCGTCACCAGATCGTCGTAGCGCGCGATATAGGTCGCGCTGTCACCGATGTAGCGGAAGAAGGCGCCGAGCGGTCCGTCGTTGTTGAAGCTCAAGGAGAGCGTGCAGATCGCGCCGCTTTCGCTTTTCAACTGGATCGACATGTCCATCGCAATACCCAAGGTCGGGTGGTGCGGCCCCTCGACGATGTTGGCCTTCACGATCGGCCCGGTCTGCCAGGCGAAGAGATCGACGGTATGCGCGGCATGGTGCCAGAGCAGATGGTCGGTCCAGCTGCGCGGTTCGCCCTTGGCGTTCATGTTCTGGCGCCGGAAGAAATAGGTCTGCACGTCCATCTGCTGGACCGCGAATTCACCCGCGACGATGCGATTGTGGACGAACTGATGCGACGGATTGAAGCGCCGCGTATGGCCGACCATGCAAGTCAGCCCCGTCGCTTGCGCCTTGACCAGGACGGCTTCGGCGTCGGCAAGGCTGTCAGCGAGCGGAATCTCGATCTGGACGTGCTTGCCAGCATCCATACACGCGATTGCCTGCTCGGCATGGAGCTGGGTCGGCGTGCAGAGGATGACCGCATCGACATCGTCGCGGTTGAGCGCGTCTTCGAGTTCGGTCGTGGCGTGCGGTGCGCCATATTTGTCGGCGACTGCCTGCGCCTGGTCAAGCCGGCGGCTCACGATCGAAACGATCTCGACGCCGTCGATCTTTTGAAGCCCGTCGAGGTGCTTTTCCCCGAACGCGCCGGCGCCTGCGAGCGCGATCCTCATGTCAGCTTCTCCAAGACGATATGCCCGACGGCAGTGTTGCTCGCGGGGACGTGATAATGGCGGTGCAGCTCGCGCACGTTGCTGCCCAATGCGCCGCGCATGATGAGCCACATCACCATCTCGATGCCCTCGCTCCCCGTTTCACGCAGGTATTCGATGTGCGGGATGTGGCGCAGGCGCTGCGGATCGGCGGTCAGGTCGTCGAGGAAGGTCGTGTCCCAGGGCTGATTGATCAGCCCCGCGCGTGGCCCCTGCAGCTGGTGCGACATCCCGCCGGTGCCCCAAACCTGCACGTTCAGCTCCTCAGGGAAACTGGCGACCGCGCGCGCGATCGCCTCTCCCAGCAGCCAGCAGCGATTGCCCGTCGGCGGCGGATAGGTGACGACGTTAACCGCGAGCGGAATGACCTTGCACGGCCACGCTTCGGGCTGTCCGAACATCAGACTCAGCGGCACCGTCAGCCCGTGATCGACATCCATCTCGTTCACGATCGTCATGTCGAATTCGTCGAGGATCAGGCATTGCGCGATGTGCCAGGCGAGATCGGCGTGACCCTCGACCACCGGCACCGGGCGCGGGCCCCAGCCTTCGTCGGCGGACCGAAAGGCGTCGGCGCACCCGATCGCAAAGGTCGGGATGATCCGCATGTCGAAGGCCGAGGCGTGGTCGTTGTAGACGAGGATGACGACGTCGGGCTTGGCCGCGCGCTCCCAGTGCTGCGTCCAGTCATAGCCCTTGAGTGCCGCATCCCAATATGGCTCGCTGCGCTTGGCAAGGTCGATCGCTACACCGAGCGCGGGAATATGGCTCGAGCCGATGCCTGCGGTTATGCGCGCCATCAGCTATGCTTCTGCTGTTCCGCAGCGCAGGCGATGCGGTTGGCCCGTATCGAGCGGAGCCCCTCGGGCGAACGGCCGCCCGCGATCATCATTGCCTGATACTCCTCTGGGGCCATGCCGCTCATCGTGCCGACCGCCTGCAGGAAGCTCTGGCCATCGGTCGAGAACAGCTTTGCCATGAAATAGATATTACCGCCGAGATCAAGCAGCCGGTTGTAGTCGCGCGCCAGCACCGCGGCCTTCTGGTCGTCGGTCAGCAGCCACCCTTCGAGATAGGCGCGCTCGTCGGCGAGCCAGCGCGCGCGATTTTCGGCCTTCATCAGGCTCATCGCAAACTGGTTGAGGTGGTAGCCCTGCCGCGCGCGCTTCGCCGTAAAGACGCGAGTCCCCGGAATGTCGTCGAACTCGGCGAGATAGGCGTGGATGTCGTTCAAAGCGCGCGCGCCTTTAGCTGTGCATCCAGGCGTGGAAACACGCGCCGGGCATTGCCCTCGAAAATCGCATGGCGGTCGGCGTCGGAGATATCGAGCGCATCGACGTAGCGCTTCGTGTCGTCGAAATAATGCCCCGTGGTTGGGTCAATACCGCGCACCGCGCCGACCATTTCGCTCCCGAACAGGATGTTCTTCACTTCGATCACGCGCGCCAGCAGGTCGATTCCCGGCTGGTGATAGACGCAGGTGTCAAAGAAGACGTTGTTCATGACATGCCCCGCCAGATCGGGCTTTCTGAGCATGTCGGCGAGGCCGCGATAGCGCCCCCAGTGATAGGGTACCGCGCCGCCGCCATGCGGAATGATGAATCTGAGCGTCGGGAAGCGCGCGAACAAATCGCCCTCGATCAGCTGCATGAATGCGATGGTATCGGCGGCGATATAATAGGCGCCGGTGGCGTGAAGCCCCGGATTGCAACTGCCCGAGACGTGAATCATTGCGGGCACGTCGAGCTCGACCATCTTTTTGTAGATTGGGAACCAGTATTCGTGCGTCAGCGGCGGCGACGCGAAATGTCCGCCGCCGGGATCTGGGTTCAGGTTGCAGCCGATGAAGCCCATGTCGACACAGCGCTCGAGTTCGGCGACTGACGCGCTTAGGTCCGCTGCTGGCGATTGCGGCAGCATGCACACGGAAGCGAAGGTCTCGGGATAAAGCCCTGCCACGCGCGCGATCAAATTGTTGCACGCGCGCGCCCAGGCAATCGCCACGCCCTGATCTCCGACATGCGGCGCCATCGCCGAGGCGCGCGGGGAGAAGATCGTCATGTCCGCGCCGCGCTC
>JBGSMP010000096.1:0-6915 GCA_041740105.1 Sphingomonadaceae bacterium | reverse complement strand
CAGCTGGCACCGCTGGTCGGCGAAGTCGCGACACCGGCACCACCCGGCGTCTGGAAGAAAATCGAAGCGCAGTTGCCCGGTAACGACAATGTCGACACGGCGCGTCCGTGGAAATGGGCGACCAGTGCCACGAGCTTGGTGGCGGCCGGGCTCCTCGCTTTTGTCGTGCTTCAGCCTGCACCGGCACCGGTTGTTGTCGCGCCGGTCTCTGCACCGGCAGCGGCGCCAATGCTTGCAGCGCTGTCGGGCGAAAAGGGTGCGCTGGTTGCCGTGAGCTATGATGCGACGTCGGGCACATTGACGGTTGCGCCCACGACGCTCGATCCGGGTCAGGGGGACGCGGAGCTTTGGGTCATTCCTGAAGGCGGAAAACCACGGTCACTCGGGGTCGTGAACGCTAAACTGGCCCAACCGTATAACGTTCCGCAGGCCGATCTGGCGCTGATCCAACCCGGCGCGACGCTGGCCATATCGCAGGAAGCAAAGGGCGGCTCGCCAAGCGGACAGCCCGCGGGGGCAATTGTTGCGACCGGCAAAATATTTCGGAGCTAAACGCATCCAAGGGTGTTATTACTCCGTAGCTTGAGCCAGCGACCGCCAGACGTGGTTGCATTCAGGCATTTCGGAGAGTCCCCCAATGAAGAAATTTGCGCTTGGTGCATTGATTGCCCTGACGAGCCTTGCCACGCCGGCATTGGCCAACGCCCATATGGACGGGTCAAAAAGCAAAAAGATGAAGTCGACCAAAGCCAGCATGAAGGCCCCCATGGTCGGCGGCGCGGCGATGTATTCGACAAAGACGATTGTCGAGAACGCATCGGCTGCAAACAACCTGACCACGCTGGTTGCAGCGGTCAAGGCAGCTGATCTGGTTGAAACATTGTCCGGTCCCGGCCCGTTCACAGTGTTCGCGCCGAGCGATGCGGCGTTTGCCAAGCTCCCTGCCGGCACGGTCGAAACGCTCGTGAAGCCTGAAAACAAGGGCACGCTGACGTCGATCCTGACGTATCACGTCCTGCCGGGTAAGTTGATGAGCACCGACATTGCAGCCGCGATCAAGGCTGGCGGCGGCAAAGCGATGGTGACAACCGTCAACGGCGGCCAGCTGACCGCAAGCATGATGGGCGGCAAGTTGATGCTGACCGATGCCAAGGGCGGCATGTCGATGGTCTCGATGGCCGACGTCAAGCAGTCGAATGGCGTCGTTCACGTCATTGACACGGTTGTAATGCCCTAATGAATTGCCCCTCCTTTTGCACATGATGCGCCGAAGGAGGGGCTTTCCCCTTGAATTTTGCCGAATCCACTGCTAACGGCACCGACTTCCGCCACGGCCAATGCGCGCGTGGCGTTTATTTCTGACTCCGGAGCTGACGACTTTATGCAAATCATGGTGCGCGACAACAATGTCGACCAAGCGCTGCGCGCGCTTAAGAAAAAGCTGCAGCGCGAAGGCGTCTACCGTGAAATGAAGTTGCGTCGGCATTATGAAAAGCCATCGGAAAAGCGCGCGCGCGAACGTGCCGCCGCTGTCCGCCGCGCGCGCAAGATGGATCGCAAGCGCCTCGAGCGCGACGGCGTAAAATAAGCCGATGTCCGACGTGACCGCCGTGCCGCTCCGCCCGATTAAAAAGGGCTCGTTGACGCGGCTATGGCTGGGCGTTGGTGCTGCCTGTCTGGCCGCAGGCGCGATGGCATGGGCAGGAACGTCCGATGTCTCGGGCACCGGCTGCAGCGTTGCCGATTTCAAGGGCGCAAAGCCTGTTGCGACTGAGTCGGGACTTTTGTTCCAGACCATCAGTCCGGGCACCGGCAACAAGCCGACTGACACCGACGTGGCGCTTGTCGATTACAAGGGCACATTGAAAGACGGCACGCAATTCGACGCCAATGAACGTGCGCCGCTGCCGGTTGCCGGCATGATCCCGGGGTTCACCGAAGCGCTGAAGCTGATGCAGGTCGGCGGGAAATACCGCTTCTGTATCCCGTCCGCACTGGCTTACGGCGCCGCGGGGCAGGGGCCGATCCCGGCAAACGCCAATCTGTTTTTCGACGTGACGCTGCTCGATTTCCGCAGTCAGGCCGAAATTCAGGCGATGCAGCAGCAAATGCAACAGATGCAGGCGCAGGGGCAATTGCCTCCGGGTGCCGAAGTGGCACCGGCACCGCCGCCTCCGGGTCGCTAAACCCTAAACATCCAAGTTCGCAACATTCAGGGCATTGTCCTGAATGAATTCGCGGCGGGGCTCGACGACATCGCCCATCAGGCGCGTGAAGATTTCGTCGGCCATCTCGGCCTGCGTCACTTCGACGCGGAGCATCGCGCGGTTTTGCGGGTCGAGCGTGGTTTCCCACAGTTGCTCGGCATTCATTTCGCCGAGCCCCTTGTAGCGTTGGATGCTCAGGCCCTTGCGCCCCGCGGCGAGGATGGCGTCGAGGAGATCGCTCGGGCGGGTTATGAATGCGCCTTTCGTGCTCACTGGCAGTTCTTCTTCGGGATCGACGGCGTCGTCCGGCTGAGCTCCTGCCTGCGAAGGAGCACTTTTGGCAACCGTCACCAATCGCGCCGTCCCCGCGTAACTTTCCAACTGTTCGGCCATCAGCGTGTGGAGGCGGCGAGCTTCCTGGCTGAACAGAAACGCACTTTCGATGATGTGGTGATCGGTCACACCGCGCCACAGGCGGGTCAGGTGGTAGCCACCTTCGGCCGCCATTTCGGCCGTCCATTTCGCTTCGGGATCGGCGCGGTCGAGCCACCCGGCGGCGCGTTCGGCAGCGGCTTGCCGCGCATCGACGGGCAAATCGGGATCGAGCGCGCCCATCAACGCAAAGGCTTCTATGATCGTCGGATCATATTTGCGCGGCACGTAGCGCATCAGCGTGCGCATCCGCCGGGCATGTTCGACGAGTTCGAGGAGATCGGCACCAAAGCGCGGACCGCTCGGTCCCTCGAGCCGCGTTGAGGCAACGCCCGCTTTGACGAGGTAAGTATCGAGCTGGCTGTCGTCCTTCAGATACATCTCGCTCCTGCCCCGCGATGCCTTGTAAAGCGGCGGCTGCGCGATGAAGAGATGGCCGTTGTCGATGACGTGGCGCATGTGGCGATAGAAAAAGGTCAGCAAAAGCGTGCGGATATGCGCGCCGTCGACGTCGGCGTCGGTCATGATGACGATTTTGTGGTAACGCAGCTTTTCGATGTTGAAATCATCGTGGATGCCGGTGCCCATTGCCTGAATGAGCGTGCCGATTTCCTTTGATGACAGCATCCGGTCGAGCCGCGCGCGTTCGACGTTGAGGATCTTGCCGCGTAAAGGGAGGATCGCCTGGAAATGCCGGTCGCGGCCTTGTTTGGCCGAGCCGCCGGCGCTGTCGCCTTCGACGAGGAACAGTTCGGATTTCGCGGGGTCTTTTTCCTGACAATCGGCGAGCTTGCCGGGGAGCGAGGCGATACCCATCACTGATTTGCGGCTGGCCTCGCGCGCCTTTTTGGCGGCCTCGCGTGCAGCAGCAGCGTCGATCGTCTTCTGGATGATCGCGCGGGCGTGGGCGGGGTTTTCCTCGAGCCATTCGGCCATCTTGTCGGCCATCAGGCTTTCCAATGGCTGGCGGACTTCGGAGGAGACCAGCTTGTCCTTGGTCTGCGACGAGAATTTGGGATCGGGCAGCTTGACCGAAACAATCGCGGTCAACCCCTCGCGCATGTCCTCACCGGTCAGCGTGACCTTTTCCTTCTTCATCAACCCCGATTTTTCGGCATAATTGTTCAGCGTGCGCGTCAGCGCCGCGCGGAATGCCGACAAATGCGTGCCGCCGTCGCGCTGCGGGATGTTGTTGGTAAACGGCAGGACGTTTTCGTAATAGCTGTCGTTCCATTCGAGCGCGACATCGATGCCGACGCCGTCGCGCTGGCCATGCACCGCGATTGGGTCGGGAAAGAGCGGGTTCTTCGCGCGATCGAGGAACTTGACGAACGCAGCGATGCCACCCTCGTAATAGAGCTCGACTTCCTTGCGCTCGGCATGGCGCGCGTCGATCAGGAACAGGCGCACGCCTGAATTGAGGAAAGCCAGTTCGCGGTAGCGGTGTTCGAGCTTTTCGAAATCGAATTCGATGATCTTGAACGTCGCAGGCGACGGCAGAAACGTGACTTTGGTCCCCTTCTTGCCTTCAGGCGCAGGCCCGACCAGCTTGAGCGGTGCCACCGCATCGCCAAAGGCAAAGCGCATGTAATGCTCCTGCCCGTCGCGCCAGATCGTCAGATCGAGAAATTCGGACAGCGCGTTAACCACCGACACGCCAACACCGTGGAGTCCGCCCGAAACCTTATAGGCATTGTCGTCAGACGTATTCTCGAACTTGCCGCCCGCGTGGAGCTGCGTCATGATGACTTCGGCGGCGCTGACGCCTTCTTCGGTATGCATGCCGGTGGGAATGCCGCGACCATTATCTTCGACCGAAACCGAGCCGTCGGCGTTCAGCGTAATTTCGATCCGGTCGCAGTGGCCCGCCAGCGCTTCGTCGATGGCATTGTCGCTGACTTCAAACACCATATGGTGGAGGCCGGAGCCGTCATCGGTATCGCCGATATACATGCCCGGGCGCTTGCGGACGGCATCCAACCCCTTGAGAACCTTGATCGAATCGGCATCATAGGCGTTGGCGTTGGGGGTATTGTCGGGGACGGTATCTTCGGGCGGTGTTTGGGGTGTATCTGTCATGACAAGCCTATAGGGAAACTGTCACAAAAACCCAAGGAAAATGCGCCCGATATGCGTGCGCGGGCTGGGGGATTGCATTGCGGCGCAAAGCCGTGAATGAACGTTGGCAAGTCGCGTAAGAATCAGGAGTAAGCTGCAAAATGTTGCAGTCCCGGAACTTTGCGCCGTCTTCCGATCTGGCGCCGTATTTACGAAACCATTTCGTATTCCGTGCCGCCTTGCCCGCGGATATGGAACTCATTGACCCGTTGCTCTCTGAAACGGCGATGCTGCGGGTCCTTCTGCAAGGTGACTGGGCCGCAGAATTCACGCCCGGCATTTGGCAGGTCGAGGGGCCGACAATCCTGTTCGGCAATAATTCGCGCTGTTTCAATGTCAGGGTACGCGGCCCCTTTGTCGTGGCAGGGACAGCGATCCGGCCCAGCGGCTGGACCGCGCTTTGCAACCGTAAGGCAAGCGAGTTCGCCGATGGCATGTTTGCCGGCCGCGCGACTTGGGGCGAGGACGCCGATACGCTGATGCAAGACATACACGCGGCGGATAACGACGACGCAATCGTCGCCGTCCTCGAACATTTCTGGCGCGGGCAACTCGCAAAGTTCGGCAATCTGCCCGTCGACAAAACGATGGTTGCATTTGAAGCGATTGCCAATACCGACAGCACGATGCGTGTGGCCGATGCGGCAGACCGCGTGGGCCTGTCGCCGCGGGCACTGGAACGGCGCTGCTGCGCGACATTCGGGCTGACGCCCAAAGCCGTCCTGCGCCGCAGCCGCTTTCTCGACATGGCCGCCGCCGTTCGCGGGATAAGCGATCCGGGCGAAGAAGAGCGCGCCGCGCTGCGCTTTTCGGACCAGTCGCATATCAATCGCGAATTCCGCTATTTCATCAACATGACGCCGGGCATGTTTGAAAAGACGCCGACGCCTTTGCTGAACGCCGTGCTCAAACTGCGGCACGACCGCATCCCCTGACTGGTGGCGGGTCCACGGTCGGCCCACAAGCATTTTGGGCTGTCGCTGAAAGAGAAATGTCACGAAGGAAACATAATCTCGCATGCGCTGTTTGAGTGCGTGTGCCGGGATGTTACTGATGCGCAAATATCGTTATCTGATTGCTTCTCTGCTTGTCATCACGCCGACGGCAAGTTCGGCGGCAACCACGATTTACCGTGATCCGGGCAGCTTTTTTGCTGCACTTGGTTCATCGTCAGCGCAAACCGAAGATTATGAATCGACGGCGTTGGGGACAACAATTGCCCCGGGCACGGCGTTGAACGGCATCACCTACGGTTTCTCGGACGGTCGGACCGGGCGGATCGGCAATGACTACAACAATATCGGGACCCGCGGGCTTTATCCTTTGGGCGATCCCAACTTTTTCGATGCGGGCCAGAGTTTCTCGGTGACGTTCGCGGCGCCGGTTCTTGCCGTCGGCGGTTATTTCAATGTCGCGCCCTCGCCGTCGAACACATTGCGGCTGACAGCGGCTGGTACCGTTGCCGATGGTGGCGGTCCGGGCGATTTCGCTGACCTGACGACATTTTACTTCCTTGGGATCATTTCGACGACGTCCTTTTCGACAGCCACGTTCGGCGTCGAGGCCGATGCGCCATCGGGCTACAACTTCGATAATCTCGTCTACGCCGCCGCGCCGACTGTCGGTCCGGTTGTTCCCGAGCCTGCGACTTGGTTGATGATGCTTTCGGGCTTTGCTTTCGCCGGTGTTGCGCTGCGCCGCGGGCGGCGAGCATCGGTACGGGCTGCCGCCTGATCAGGATTGTTCGAGGCCGCCATTGCTGACCCGGATACGGGTGGCCGTCTGGGCGACATCGGTGAACAGTGCCGCTTCGGTGGCGGTCATCCAGACTTGTCCCTTACCGCTGCCGAGGCGGTCAAACAGTGCCGCGCGGCGTGACGGATCGAGATGTGCGGCAATCTCATCGAGGAGCAGAACCGGGCGGCGTCCGGCGGCTTCGGCGACAAGGTCGGCATGGGCGAGGATGATGTTGAGCAGCAAAGCCTTCTGCTCGCCGGTCGAACTTGCAGCGGCAGGCTGCGCTTTGGCGAGATGCGTGACGGCCAGATCCTGACGATGCGGTCCGATCAAGGTGCGTCCGGCAGGGGCATCGCGCGCGCGGCCTTGCGCAAGATCGCTTGGCAGGTCGCCGCCATCCCAGCCAATGAGCGACAGGCCC
>JBGSMP010000076.1:0-5698 GCA_041740105.1 Sphingomonadaceae bacterium | reverse complement strand
GCAGGGCTCCTGCTTTCGCAGGAGCACGACGGTTATTGAGAAACCTGTGCCCAGGCCCAATCGAGCCACGGGCCAAGCGCAACGATATCGGCGGTGTCGACGGTCGCGCCGCACCAGATGCGCAGACCCGGCGGGGCATCGCGGTATCCGGCGATGTCATAGGCGGCGTTTTCGGTTTCGAGCAGGCCTGCGAACGTCTTGATTAGCGCCTCGTCAGCACCTTCGACGGTAAGGCAAACGCTCGTTTTGGACCTCGTTGCCGGATCGGCGGCGAGGTGACCGAGCCACGCGCGTTCGGCGACGATGGTATCAAGCGCAGCGGCATTCGCATCGGACCGCTTGATCAATCCGTGCAAGCCGCCCAAGCCCTTCGCCCATTCGAGCGCGAAGATGACATCCTCGACCGCGAGCATCGAAGGGGTGTTGATCGTCTCGCCCTTGAACACACTTTCGGTAAGTGCACCTTTCGAGACGAGGCGGAAGATTTTGGGCAACGGCCATGGCGGCGTGTAGCTGGTCAGCCGTTCGACCGCGCGGGGCCCCAAGATGATGACACCGTGCGCGCCTTCGCCGCCGAGCACTTTCTGCCAGCTGAAGGTCGTGACGTCGAGCTTGTCCCACGGCATGTCATAGGCAAACACCGCGCTGGTCGCGTCGTTGAAGGTCAGCCCTTCGCGGTCGTCGCGGATCCAGTCGCCGTTGGGGACGCGGACGCCCGAGGTGGTGCCGTTCCATGTGAACAGCACGTCGTGGCTTTGGTCGATACTGGTGAGATCGACGATCTGGCCATAATCGGCGCGCAGGACAGTCGGGTCGAGTTTCAGTTGTTTGACGGCATCGGTGACCCAGCCTTCGCCGAAGCTTTCCCACGCAACGGCGGTAACAGGCCGCGCGCCGAGCATCGTCCACATGGCCATTTCGTAGGCGCCGGTGTCCGATGCGGGCACGATGCCAATGCGGTGGCTATCAGGAACGCCGAGGATCTCGCGCGTCAGCGTGATCGCGTGCTGCAGCCGCGCTTTGCCGATTTTGGAACGGTGCGAACGGCCCAGCGAACCGGTCGCGAGGCGCGCGGCATCCCAGCCGGGAGGCTTGGCGCAAGGTCCGCTGCTGAAGAAAGGACGCGCAGGTTTGTGGTCTGGGCGGGTCGGTTGCGAAAGCGCATCCTCGGGGGGACGTAACAACTCAGTCATGTATTCTCTCCTCACAGAGAGCAGCGCGGCGTTGGGACCGCGTGGCCCGTTGCCGCCATTAGCGGGGGTCATGGGTAAGTCAACCGCGCCTATCGTGCCGCGCGGTTGTCTCATTTCGACACATGGTGATTTTTTTTTGGTAAACCCAGATGCAACCATTGTGAAAAGTTGTTACGTGCCCTCAACGAAAAAATTCGAATCGAGTCGCATCGATTTAACAATTGGGGTTTCAGCAGATGAAAAAATTGGCGCTCGCGGCAGCATTTGCCGTTTTCTCGGCATCAGCCGTTGCAACACCCGCTTTAGCGGCGGCAATTACAATTGACGCTTCAAAGTGCATATCGGTCACAGACGCTGCGGGCTGTTTGTTTGGGGGAAACCTTGGCAACGCCAGCGATGCCGCGGATGCACAGGTGCTATATAATGCGCTCCGGAACCCAGACATTACGTTAACGTTTCTCGGTAAATCCGACGATACCATTCCGTTCGGAACTACTTTGTCGAGCGACGCGTCGAACACCGGCGGAACATGGTCAACGCCAGGGTTTCTGATCAATTTCATCGGGGTCAAGGCTGGTCCTGAGTTTATCCTGTACCAGCTCGCAACGCCGGCATTCTCGGGTGACTGGTCAACGGCCGGATTGGTTAATGACAAGGGCAAGAAAAAGGAACTCTCGCACCTTACGTTCTTCGGTTCGAGAAGTGCCGTTCCCGAGCCTGCAACATGGGGCATGATGCTTCTCGGCTTCGGTATCGTCGGCAGCACGCTGCGTCGTCGTCAAACGCGTTTGGCCATTGCCTGAACAGCACGGTGTTTCCAATCGCTGCTTTTTTTGCAGCAGCGATCGGCCGTGGTCTCGTCAATAGCCGGTTTTGCGGAAAATCACTTTGCCACGCTGGCCGATGAATAGATTCTCCAGCGTAACGGGATGGAAGTAGGCTTCAACGCGTTCACCCTTAGGTGTCGTGCCGTAAACTTCGTAGCAGCCGCCATCGACCTTTGCCTTGCGGACCTGCCAGCCTTCCTTGGTCAGCTTTTCGGTGAGCACCGCCGATGATTTCCAGGCCGATTGGGGCCCCGCGTCGCATTTGATGACGCCAGTGGCTTGTGCCGGTGCGGCAACGGCGACCATGACTGCCGCAGCAGATAGAGCAAAAGCATTTTTCATCATGTTGATCCTTGTAGGGTTGAACGGGGATAACGGGCGAGACGGAGCAGAAGGAGCACCATAAGCGGCACAAAGTGAACGAGCGCTGCGACAAGATTATTGTGGACGAAAACCCAATGTAGCAGCGTCAGCAACGCGGCGGGATAAACCAGCCGTTGCAGGCGCTTCCATCCTGATTTCAAAGTGCGCACCGCGACGTTGTTGCTGGTCAACGCCATTGGGATCATGAGGACGAACGCAGCCCAGCCGGTCCAGATGCCGGGCGCGGTAATTTCGGCGAGCATCGCTGACAGCAGCTCCATGTCGACAATGTAAAGAACGAGATGCAGCATCGCATAAGCAAACGCCGCAACCCCGATCGAACGCCGCCGGGCAAGCAACCACCGCAACCATCCTAGTGGCCCGACGAGCGCGATCAGCGGTGCAATCATCATCGCAACGATCAACAGCCGCGCCGATGTCTCACCAGTCGGTTGCAGGAGATCGACCGGCTGCATGCCACCGCTTCCCCACCTTACAACAATGACGAGTGCCGGGAGCGCCAGCAAAGCCCAAAACACCGGCCTGTTGTTAAGAACGATTCGCAACACGCTAAACCGCTAGTCGCAATCGAGTTGCTGATCAAATAGTTCTTGGCTTAGACGGCCGCAATGGTCCTGCGTCATGTTGCCCTGTTCCCCCTCCTTACCGCGTTGCTCGTTGTCGGATGCATTGACGGCCCGACGATGCAGCGCCCGCGCGTCAAGCCGGTGAGTGGTATCGATGCGGCGGCGCTGAAACTGTGTGTCGCAAAGCTCGACCGTGTTGTCGCGCGCTATGCTTTGCTGCCTGATCAGACATTTTCGGGTGGCTGCTCTGCGCTGGGGGCCGTGCAATTGCGCGATATCGGGGTGCCTGTCACCGGGATCACGGCGATGACCTGTCCTTTGGCCTATGCGTTTACACAATGGGTGCAAAGCGATCTGCAGGTGCCGGCGATCGGCGAATTCGGCAGTGCGGTCGTGAAGATCGAAGCGATGGGCACCTATTCATGCCGTCCGATTGCCGGAACAGGTCGCTTGTCCGAACATGGCAGCGCCAATGCGATCGATGTGGCGGCGTTCGTGCTCGCGGACGGGCGGCGCGTGAGTGTGCTCAACGGATGGAACGGTGATGAGCGCGAAGCGCGTTTCCTGAAATCGGTGCGAACGTCGGCGTGCCGCCGTTTCAATACCGTGCTCAGCCCCGATTATAATGCTGATCACCGCGATCATTTCCATTTCGATATGGGCCGCGGCCCGTTCTGTCGCTAGGGACCCTCCATGACCGAAACCCATATTCCCGCGCGTATCTTCGAACGTGCGCGCACCGAAGCCGAAACCGCCAAGCACGGCGTCCACACTGCGCAGACGATGGACCCGGCGTATAATCTGGCGTTTCAGGACATGGATTTCCTGTTGCGCGAAGATTTGCGCCCCGTTCGTTTCCAGCTGGAATTGCTCAAACCCGAATTGCTGCTCGACGAGGCCGATATCGGTTCGATGATGGTGTTTTACGGATCGGCGCGGATTCCCGAGCCGGGTGTGGCTTCAGGACATGAAAGTGCCGCCATCGCCGCAAGCCTCGAAGCGAAGTCGCATTATTATGATGAGGCGCGCAAGCTGGCCGCGCTAGCGAGTGCGACGCCGCGTGATGAAGACGGAAAACGCCATTTCGTGGTGTGTTCGGGCGGTGGGCCGTCGATCATGGAAGCGGCCAATCGCGGGGCGACCGATATCGGGGCAGAATCGGTTGGGCTGAATATCGTGCTGCCGCACGAGCAGGCGCCGAACAGCTATGTGACGCCGCGGCTAAGCTTCCAGTTTCACTATTTTGCGCTGCGCAAGATGCACTTCCTGCTGCGCGCGCGCGCCGTGGCGGTGTTTCCCGGTGGGTTCGGGACGTTCGACGAGACGTTCGAACTGCTGACGCTCATCCAGACGGGCAAGATCAAGCCGATGCCGATCCTGATGTTCGGCCGCGACTTCTGGAACCGCGTCGTGAATTTCGATGCGCTGGTCGACGAAGGGGTCGTGTCGGCGCAGGATCTCCAGCTGATGCAATTTGTCGATTCTGCCGAAGAAGCCTGGGCAATCGTGCAGGCGTTTTACGCTGTCTGATCAGGTCTTCGGCGCGGCTGCCGGTTCGTCCGCTGCCGGTTCGGCGGCTGCTGCAGCTGCGGGTGCGGCGAGGAGCGGAAGGTTCGAACCTTGCGCGTTGAGATAGGCGATCAAATTCGCACGGTCCTCGATCTTGGACAGCCCGGCAAAATTCATTTTCGTGCCCTTGGCAAAAGCCGACGGCTTAAGCAGCCACGCGCTCATCGCCTCGAAATCCCAGATGCCGCCTTTGGTTTTCAGGGCGTCCGAATAGGCAAATCCAGCCACCTGCGCGAGCGGCTTGCCGAGCACACCGTGGAGTGCAGGGCCGATCCCGTTTGCGCCGCCGGGCGTCACATTGTGGCACGACGCGCATTTCTTGAAGATTTCAGCGCCCTTCGTCACTTCGGCCGATGCCATCATCGTGGCAATCGGCACGACGACCGCAGGCGCATCGCCGCCAGCGACGTCTTCGACGCCTTCGACGATGTAACCCATTTTTTCGGGGCGTTCGTTGTGGAAGATTTCGCCTGCCACGATCGTCGAGCCGAGCGCGACGATCCCTGCGCCAAGGACCATCATTGCGATTACGTTGCTGCGACTATCCATTATCGTGAAGAAGCCTTTGGGTTTTGAATTGCGCGTTCATCTAGGAAAATGATCGGCTTTACGCAAGCGCCGAAGGGCGGGCAATTTTGCATTGCAGCACACACCGCACAGCACTACCGCACGGCATGGATCGCTATCCCGCCCCCGCCCGTCCGATCGTCACGGCGATGCTGGCAGCCTGCGCCGCCGAACCGGGCCGTGCGGTATCGTTTCAGGGCGCACCAGGGGCCAATTCGCATATTGCTGTCGGCGAAGCTTTTCCGGGCGGGCTCGCGATGCCGTGCTTTTCCTTCGAGGATGCGATCGATGCCGTGAAGGACGAGGCCGCCGACTGCGCGATGATCCCGATCGAGAACTCGCTGCACGGGCGCGTGGCCGATATCCATTTCCTGCTGCCTGAATCGGGCCTTGTCATCACCGGCGAGCATTTCCTGCCGATCCGTTATGCGCTGATGGGCCTTGGCGTGACGGATGAGGTTCGTGAGGCGGTCAGCCATCCGCAGGCACTGGGGCAATGCCGAAAATGGCTGCGCGCGCGCGGGATCAGGCCGGTTGCCTATGACGATACGGCAGGCGCTGCGGCGCTGGTTGTCGAGGGCGGCGACCCCGC
>JBGSMP010000067.1:0-7796 GCA_041740105.1 Sphingomonadaceae bacterium | reverse complement strand
GCGCACACAAGTCGGCCGTGCGGCGCACCGGCGGCCGGTAACGCCATACTGGCCTTGTTCAGGTTCAGTCATTAGGGAAGCGTGATGCCGTCCGTCGTATCGCGCTTCCCGCGCATCGCCCTTTCGATCCTTCTTGCGCTCGCGACCACCGTTCCGGCGGTTGCACAGCGCAAAGCTCCGGTCGTTGCCGCAAAAGCGCCGGTGCCTGCGCCCGTGCCGTGGCTCTATCGGGGCAGCGATATTCCGGTCGACCGCGATTGGACGTTCGGCGAACTTGCCAATGGCCTGCAATATGCGGTCCGCCGCAATGGCGTGCCCCCGCGTCAGGTGTCGATCCGCGTCGCGATCGATGCCGGATCGCTGATGGAGCAACCGGGCGAAGGTGGTTTTGCGCATTTCAACGAGCATTTGAGCTTTCGCGGGTCGAAATTTGTCGCCGACGAAGAAGCCAAGCGCGTCTGGCAGCGGCTCGGCGCGACATTCGGTTCCGACACCAATGCTTCGACCACGCCAACGCAGACGATCTACAAGCTCGACCTCCCCAGCGCGACGCCCGAAGGATTGGAAGAAAGCGTCAAGATCTTGTCGGGCATGATGTCCGGGGCCTTCGTGACGCAAAGTGCTGTGGACACCGAGCGGCGCACCGTGCTCGCCGAACTGCGCGAAGGAACAAGTCCGCAGCAGAAAGTCGGCGATGCCACGCGCGAACTGTTCTTTGCGGGGCAGGCTTTGGGAAAGGGCTCGCCCATCGGCACGGTTGCCACGCTGAACGGCGCGACGGCGGCATCGCTGAAAGCCTTCCGCGACCGCTGGTATCGCCCCGACAAGACGCTTGTCGTGATTTCGGGCGATGCCGATCCGGCGACATTCGAAGCGCTGATCAAGACATATTTTGCCGACTGGAAGCCCGCCGGTCCGGCGGTCCCTGTCGCCGATTTCGGACGCCCCGTGAACGATGCACCGCGCGCGCGGGTGGTCGTCGAGGCCGGGCTGCCGACGATCGTCAACATGGCCGTGCTGCGCCCCTGGGTACAGAAAAACGACACGATCGAATATAATCGCGGGAAGTTGATCGATACGCTCGCCACACGGATCATCAACCGCCGCCTCGAACGCGCCGCGCGCGCCGGGGGCAGTTTCCTGCAAGCGGGCATCGATCAGGAAGATGTTTCGCGGACGGTCGACGGCACGTTTATCCAGGTCGTGCCGTTGACCAGCGACTGGGAAGCCGCCGTCCGCGACGTGCGTGCGGCCATTGCCGATGCACTGACCAACCCATCGAGCCAGGCCGACATCGACCGCGAAGCTGCCGAATTTGCGTCGGCATTGCAGATCAGCGTCGAAAGCGCAGGCACGCAAGCGGGCGGCGAACTTGCCGACACGCTGGTCGAGGCCGTCAATATCCGCGAAACCGTGGCCAGCCCCGAAGTCGCGCGCGATGTATTCTCGAACATGCAGGGCCGATTGACGCCCGCCGCGATCATGGCGTCGACGCGCAGGCTGCTTTCGGGAACGCCGATGCGCGCCATCCTGACTTTGCCTACAGCCGACCCGGCAGCCGAGGCAAAACTACTTGCCGCGCTGACCGCCGATGTCAAAGCCGCGCCATCGGCCGCCATCACTTTGCCGGTCAATTTCGACCGCATCCCCAAATTCGGCGCACCGGCGTCGATCCTCAAACGTGCGCCGGTCCCGGCGGTGGGCATCGAACTCGTCGAATTGTCGAACGGCGTTCGCCTTGTCCTGTTCACCAATCAGGCCGAAAGCGGCAAAGTCATGGTCACCGCGCGCTTTGGCCGTGGGCTTCAAGCCTTCCCGAAGAACCGGACGACCGCGGCTTGGGCAGGCGAAACCGCGCTTGTTTCGTCGGGCATCGGCGACCTCGGACAGGAAGAGCTCGACCGGCTCACGAGCGCGCGTCGGATCAACATGGGCTTCGACATCGGCGAGGACGCGTTTACGCTGCGCGCCATCACGCGTCCGGCCGACTTCGACGATCAGATGAAGCTGCTTGCCGCCAAACTTGCTTTTCCGGGCTGGGATCCCCTGCCGGTCGTCCGCGCGCGCGCTGCGATGAATGTCGGAATCGCAACATTGGGAACCTCGCCGCAATCGGTGCTGGGCCGTGACTTGTCGCAGATATTGCATGGCGGTGATCCGCGCTGGGCAACGCCGACGCGCAAGGATATCGACGCGCTGACGCCGCAGTCGTTTCGCAAGCTGTGGGAGCCCATCCTGCAGTCGGGGCCGATCGAAGTGCTGATCTTTGGCGATATCGACCCTGAAAGAGCGATCGCAACCGCGCGGGCAACATTTGGTGCACTGCCCCCGCGCCGCGCCGAACGCCCACGTTCGCCAAAGTCGTCCAGTGTAAAACCGAACCGCACGCCACTTGTCCGCACGCATCGCGGTTCACCCGATCAGGCCGCTGCCGTACTGGCCTGGCCGACAGCGGGCGGGCTCGACAATATTGCGGAAAGCCGCCGTCTCGACATGCTTGCGGCGATTTTCAGCGACCGGCTGTTCGACCAGCTTCGCGAAGCCGAAGGCGCGAGCTACAGCCCTAATGTTTCGAGCCAATGGCCGGTCGGCATGGCATCGGGCGGCAATATTATCGTGTCGTCACAGCTGCGCCCCGAAACCGTGGATAAGTTCTTCACGATTGCCCGTGCGGTTGCCGCCGATTTTGTGGCAAAGCCGGTCAGCGCCGACGAATTGGCCCGCGCCGTAAACCCCATGCGTCAGCTGATTGCGCGGGCGTCTAGCGGCAATACATTCTGGATGTCGCAACTGGGCGGCGCGAGCACCGATCCGCGCCGGATCGCCGCACTGCGATCGCTGCCGTCGGACTTTGCGACCATTACCGCAGAGGATTTGCAAGCGACGGCAAAGCGCTGGCTAGTCCCGCGCAAAAGCTTTTCGATGGTCGTGTTGCCGGAGAAGAAAGCGCCTTAAAGCACATATTTGCTGAGGTCGGTATTGCGCGCGACGCTCGCCAGTTGCGCATCGACATAGGCGGCATCGACGACGAGCGTCGATCCCTGCCGGTCTTCGGCATTGAAACTGACGTCCTCAAGCAGCTTTTCCATGACCGTCGATAAACGCCGCGCGCCGATGTTTTCGAGACTGGCGTTCACTTCGGCAGCGATGTGCGCGATCGCGGCGATGCCGTCGTCAGTGAAGCTGATCGTCACGCCTTCGGTGCCCAGCAGCGCCTGATACTGATCAGCAAGCGAGGCGCGGGTGTCTTTCAGGATGCGGACGAAATCTTGCTCGGTCAGCGCTTTCAGTTCGACGCGGATCGGCAAGCGGCCCTGCAGTTCGGGGAGGAGATCGCTCGGCTTGGCGACGTGAAACGCGCCTGATGCGATAAACAATATGTGGTCGGTTTTCATCGGCCCGTATTTGGTTGCAACCGTCGTGCCTTCGATCAGCGGGAGCAGATCACGCTGGACGCCTTCACGACTGACCGAACCGCCGCGCACGTCGCTCACTGCAATCTTGTCGATCTCGTCGAGAAAAACGATGCCATTGGCTTCGGCGTCGGCCAGTGCCACGCGGCTCAGCTCTTCCTGATCGAGGCGCTTGTCGGCTTCTTCCTCGACCAGTTTGGACCAGGCCGACGGCACCGTCATCTTGCGGCGCTTCAACTGATTTCCGCCGAGCTTGCCCATCATTTCGCCGAGATTGATCATCCCGACATTGCCGCCACCGGGGATTTCGAATGGCATCGACGGGGCGGCTTCGAGTTCGATCTCGATTTCGGTTTCGGACAGATGCCCGTCGTGAAAGCGCTGGCGAAACGCGGCGCGCGTCGCTTCGGATGCGCCCTTGCCGGTCAACGCATCGAGCAAGCGGCCCATGGCCGATTCCTCGGCCTTGTCGATAACCGCCACGCGGCGACGTTCCTTTTCAAGGCGGATCGCTTCTTCGACCAAGTCACGCGCGATCTGTTCGACATCGCGTCCGACATAGCCGACTTCGGTGAATTTGGTTGCTTCGACCTTGACGAACGGCGCGTCGGCGAGCTTGGCCAGCCGCCGCGAAATCTCGGTCTTCCCGCAACCCGTCGGCCCGATCATCAGGATGTTTTTCGGACTGACTTCGTCGCGCAGGTCGGCAGGCAATTGCTGCCGCCGCCAGCGATTGCGCAGCGCGACCGCAACGGCGCGCTTGGCATCGGTCTGCCCAACGATATGGGCATCGAGCGCGGCAACAATTGCTTTTGGGGTGAGCGAAGTTTGCATGAGGTTCACCGATACGACTGACCCGGGACATAGGTTGGGCTGATGCCGTAACCAAGACCTCAACCGACATCTCAATGCAATGAACCGCTTCTAAGGCCAAAAAGGTCGCGTGTCGGGGATCAAAAATGGGTCATGCAATAATCGGTAAACTTCAATCGGAGCGCCCGAAGTTTCATTCTCAAGGTGGCAATCCAATTTCATGGCAATCGCAGGCCGAGGTTCTGAATTTTATCGCTGACAACAGCGTGAAAGGCGGCGCATCGCTGGAAACAGGATGCGGTTATTCATCAGTCGTATTCGCGGCCGTCGGCTGGACACATACCGTCGTAACGCCCGCGCAAGCCGAAACCGAGCGCGTTACTGCCTACTGCAACGAACACAAAATCGATATGTCGCGGACAAGTTTTACGATCGGAAAGTCGGAAGATGTTCTGCCGCGACTGGTGGATGCCGGGCCGTTGGATTTTGTTTATATTGACGGCGCGCACCGCTTTCCCTTCCCGTGCATCGACTGGGTTTACACGGAGCGCCGGCTGAAGGTTGGCGGCTTGATGCTCGTCGACGACGTCCAGATCCCCACCTGCCGCATGCTCCATGATTTTTTGGTGCGCGAGCATAATTGGTCGCTTGAAACGTTCCTTGGTGACACGTCGGTATTTCGAAAAACGGCTGACGCAAATTATTCGACCGATTGGAGTAGCCAGTCTTATAATAAAAGTTCGCCCGACTGGTCATTCCTCCCGCCACATCGCAGAATTCGAAAAATCGGGGCGATGGTGCGCAAACTCGTCAGGCGTGCGTAGGCTCGCCGTTAACCGCGTCGATCACTTCAACCGTCAGCCGGTCATTGGTATACACGCAAATCTCGGCGGCAATCGCCATGGCTTTGCGCGCCAGCGTTTCGGCATCGGGCTCGTAATCGGCCAATGCCTTTGCTGCCGCCAGCGCAAAGTTGCCACCCGATCCGATGGCCGCGATCCCCGCTTCGGGTTCGAGCACATCGCCGTTGCCGGTCAGGATCAGCGTCACGTCCTTATCGGCGACGATCATCATGGCTTCGAGGTTGCGGAGATATTTGTCGGTCCGCCAGTCCTTGGCAAGTTCGACCGCCGCGCGCATCAGCTGGCCATTATGCGCTTCGAGCTTCTTTTCGAGCCGCTCGAACAGGGTGAACGCGTCGGCGGTCGCGCCCGCAAAGCCGGTGATCACCGAACCGTCGTGGAGACGGCGCACTTTCCTGGCGTTGGGTTTCATGACGGTCTGGCCCATCGAAACTTGCCCGTCGCCCGCAATGACGACTTTGCCTGATTTGCGGACCGAGACGATGGTGGTGCCATGCCAGACCGGCATGGAAGACGTGCGTTCGTTCATATTCCATAATTGGGAAGCACCGCCGCCGATTGCAACGTGCTATTTGTCGATGCCCTTGGCTTTGCCCCAACTGCGCGCGGCGGTGTAGCCGAGATAGCCCGTGCCAAAAAGCGCCCACATCGGTTCGGGGATGCCCGCCAGATAGGCATTCATGCCATCAGCAATGCCCTTTGCCATTTCGGGGCGGACGGCGGCAATGAGGCCCATAGGGATCGCCCACAGGATCATCGTGTACATCACGTAGAGAAAGCTTGGGCGCGCGCGGCTGGTCCATGGATCATTGCTTTGCGCCTCGGCGACGATGGCGGTCATCTGCGTCTTAATCGCGTCCATCTCCTGGCTGCCCTGGAGTTTCAACAATTCGAGTTTGGCCGCATCACGCGCTTTCGGGTCGGGAATAAGTTTGTCGATCAGGCCGGCGATCGGGCTGATCAATGCGTCGAGAAGAGCCATTTCTGTCCTTTCAAAAGTTAGTCAAAAGTTAGTCCAAAAGTCCCGCAATTCAGCCGATACGGTTCGCAAGCCAGCCATAGAGGAACGCTTCGTTCGCGGGGCGCCGCTCGGCAAGGTCAAGGTAACGTTCGCCCTGAAGCGCCTCGAGCGCTTTCATGAGCACGGCTTCACCATGCGGCGCCCGCTTCTTCAGAAAGGTGGAAAGCGCATTGACCGTTGCATCATCGATGCGGACGCCGGGGACGATATCGGCATAATCGGAAGCGCCGCGATTGAGGGCGTTGAGGGCGCGGTGCAAAAACGAGACGGCGACACCCGGCCCCATGTTCACACCCGTATCGAAAAGTTCGGCAGCGATGTCGGGCGCAATTCCACCAATCCGGTCAAATCCCGGGCGATCCCAATATATGCGCTTATAAAGCCGAACGGCTTCGTCGCGCGGGAACGTGCGCATCTCACCGCGATAGCCGTGTGCGCGCGCCACCGCTTCCGTGATGCCCCAGCGCGTCGCGCCACCGCGATCCGCCGGGTGGTTCGAATAGCCGCCCTCGCGGCCGATAACCTCGTCTATCAATCGGGTGACGTCCATTTCGATCCTCCTGTTCGCCTCCGATGATAACCTATCTGGTTTTATGTAGGACAGAGGTTTTTCGCAGATGCATGACGGACCGCAACGCTCTATCATTCGCCGACCGTCCGTAAGGAGCACGCCATGGCCGACGAACCCGACCCCGCGAACAATCAGCCCGCCGGCTATGTGCCGCCAAAGATTTGGGCATGGGATGCACCGAACGGCGGCCAATTCGCCAGTATCAACCGGCCCGTTTCGGGCGCGACGCATGACAAGGAATTGCCGGTCGGCAAGCACCCGTTCCAGCTCTATTCGATGGGCACGCCGAACGGGGTGAAAGTCACGATCATGCTCGAGGAACTGCTTGCGGCGGGTCACGCGGGTGCCGAATATGATGCCTGGCTCATCAAGATCGGCGATGGCGACCAGTTCGGCAGCGGCTTTGTGGGCATCAATCCGAACTCGAAAATCCCCGCGATGATGGACCGCTCAATCGATCCGCCGGTGCGCTTGTTCGAAAGTGGCTCGATGCTAATTTACCTTGCCGAAAAGTTCGGCTCGTTGCTGCCCACGGATACGCACAAGCGCACCGAAACACTCAACTGGCTGATGTGGCAAATGGGCAGCGCGCCATTTGTTGGCGGCGGCTTCGGGCATTTCTTCGCTTACGCCCCGTTCAAGATGCAATATCCGATCGATCGCTATGCAATGGAGACCAAGCGGCAGTTACATGTGCTCGATACGCATCTGGCAGCCAGCGAATATATGGTCGGTGAGGCGTATACGATTGCCGACATGGCGATATGGCCTTGGTATGGCGCGATCATGCGTGAAGCTTATGGCGCACAGGAGTTTTTGAGCGTCGGCGAGTATCCGAATCTCGGCCGCTGGGTCGATCTGGTGGGCGAACGCCCCGCCGTAAAGCGGGGACGGATGGTCAACCGGACATTCGGCACGCCCGAAACGCAGTTGCGCGAACGGCACGATGCAGGCGATTTCGACAGCAATCGCGAGGATATGGTGATTGCGCGCGGCGGGCGGGCGTAGGCAGCCGCGCGGCGGATCGCGTTGACCGTTTATTTTTTCGGGCGCGATACGCGTGTGCGCTTGGGCAAGGACGACTGCAGCTCGGCCCGAACGATTGCGGCGAGGCG
>JBGSMP010000320.1:0-4201 GCA_041740105.1 Sphingomonadaceae bacterium | reverse complement strand
GCTTTCGGCGTGCCGGCCGGCGACGCAACACGCCGGATGCGAAGCGTCCCGCCACCTTCGTCGACACGAAAACCACGCGCGCTGAGCGCCTGACGAAGTGCATTGATGTCACCGTCGAACGAAACTTTCATGACCGAGATTCCTCCGAGTGCAAGACTTGACGTATTGACTGCCCGGACGCCCGGCACGGCCCGCACCGTGGCTTCGCTACTCGTTACCGACCCGACATCGGGCGTATCGAATTGAACGGTATAGATCGTCGTTTCGGTCGTCCCCCCAGTAGCTGCACTGCCATTTTCGATCGCATCGAGGTCACCGTCTGTCGCAAGCGCCTCCGAGGAATTACCGAGCAGTTCGGATGGATCAATCGGTTCTTCGAAGACCAGCGACGGATCAGGCCGCAGCACGCCCAGCGCGAGCGCACCTGCAAAAGCGGCATCCATGCGCCGCACCGCTTCATCGAACATTGCAGGAATGGCGTCGCTGGCATTTACGCGTAACGCAAACGAGGTTATTTCACGGCTATCGGGGCCGAATCGGGCGGAGAAATGCCCGACGACAGGACCACCCGGCCACAGCCGTTCGAGCCGAACCTGCGGCACGAGCACGTCAGCTGCGCCATATTGATCGAGCAGCGAGCGCCACCAGACCCGGCCCGGCCGCATCGTCTGACCATAATTCAGGAGCAGTGGATCGGGGCCGGTGCCGGTCGGCCGAACATAATCGATCGGACTCGATCCAGCGCGATACCGCGCCCATGCCTTTTGCCATTCGGTTTTCGATTCGAAGACCTGCGCCGTCCCGCCCGACCATTGCACCGGGATGACAAGCAAAGGCGCCGAACGCGAGACATTGCCGCTGACGCCCAGAATCTGCCCCGCACGGGCGCGATCGAACAAGATCCCAAGCTTTGCGACATAGCGATTCGGACCGATCTGTTCTTCATCGACGACGATCCCGGCCACGATCGAATCGAGCGCCGAATCGGACAGCCCCGGTGCCCCACCATTGCCACCGTGCGTCTTTGCCCAGAGCATTTGCCAGCCCTTGCGCTGCGCAAGCCGCCAGCCCCCCAGCCGTGCAGCGGTTGCCGACTTTGCCGCAACGTCGACGCTGATCCCGGTCACTTCGAAACTGCCCGAGGAATCAAGCGGCGCGACCCCGCGATCGCCGCCATCGATCTGCGCAAAGACAACCGCACCGAGGCCGAGCGCTGCAATAAACAGCGCAACAGGAAGAAATCGGGACGTCACTGTCGGCCTTTTGACGCCTTGCCCGTGGAAATCCAAGCCTCTTGTCGCTACGCGCTGTCAGGATGACCGACCCCAAGCCCTATACCTATGCCCAATCGGGTGTCTCGATCGACGCAGGCAACGCGCTTGTGCGCCTGATTGCGCCACTTGCCAAAGCCACGCGTCGCCCGGGTGCCGATGCAGACCTCGGCGGCTTTGGCGGCTTTTTCGATCTGAAAGCAGCGGGTTTCACTGATCCTTTGCTTGTGGCCGCCAATGATGGCGTCGGAACAAAGCTGAAGCTGGCGATCGAGCACAATGCGCATGACGGAGTCGGCATCGATCTTGTCGCCATGTGCGTCAATGATCTGATCGTCCAAGGCGCCGAGCCGCTGTTTTTCCTTGATTATTATGCGAGCGGCAAACTCGATACCGCGATTGCCGAGCGCGTCATCGCGAGCATCGCCAAAGGCTGCAAAATTGCCGGCTGTGCGCTGATCGGCGGTGAAACAGCCGAAATGCCGGGCATGTATGCCGATCGCGATTATGATCTGGCTGGCTTCTGCGTCGGCGCGGTCGAACGTAGCCAAGTACTGACTGCTGACAAGGTTGCAGCGGGCGATGTGATCCTCGGACTTGGATCTTCAGGTGTGCATTCGAATGGCTTTTCGCTGGTCAGGCGACTGGCGGCGGATCGCGGCTGGCGCATGGATCGCCCCGCGCTGTTCGATCAGGAAGTGCTCCTCATCGATGCCCTGATGGCGCCGACGCGGATTTACGTGAGGTCGGTGCTTCCACTCGTGCGCACCGGACAGATAATGGCTATGGCGCATATCACGGGTGGCGGGCTGCTCGAAAACATTCCGCGGGTGCTGCCTGCCGGTCTTCATGCCCATATCGATGCCGACGCGTGGGCGCAGCCGCGCCTGATGGCGTTCCTGCAAGCGCAGGGGCAAATCGAGCCTGTCGAAATGGCGCGAACGTTCAACTGCGGCATCGGCATGGCGGTATTTGTGCGCGAAGACGATGCCGCAGCCGTCACGACGTCGCTTATCGATGCTGGCGAGACGGTTTTCCACATCGGTCATGTCACAACGGCTGAAAAAGGCTGCACTGTCAAAGGCTCGGTCGAAACCTGGAGCGCACGGGCGGCGTGGTCGGCCACACATCATGGCTAGGGCGCCTGTGGCCGTTTTTATATCGGGCCGCGGTTCGAACATGGCGGCGCTGCTCTATGCAGCGAAGGCTGCGGATTGCCCGTTCGAGATCGTGCTGGTTGCCGCGAATGATCCCGATGCAGCAGGGCTGGTCCTAGCACAGGCCGAAGGCATCGCGACTTTTGCGCACAGCCACAAGGGCACCCCGCGTGCGCAGTTCGACGCCATGATGAGCGCGGCCGCGCGCGATCACGGCGCGGAATATGTCGCACTGGCGGGCTACATGCGGCTGCTCTCGCCCGAATTCGTTGCCGAGTGGGAAGACCGGCTGGTCAACATCCACCCCTCGCTCCTGCCCGCTTACAAAGGCCTCGATACGCATGAGCGCGCGCTGGCGAACGGTGACAGGATTGCAGGATGTTCGGTGCATGTCGTGACGGCCGAACTCGACGATGGTCCCGTTTTGGGACAGACCGAGGTGGCCATCCTGCCCGGCGACACGCCCGAAACACTGGCCGCGCGCGTGCTGATTGCAGAGCATCAGCTCTATCCCCGCACACTCGCCGCCTTCGTTTCGCGCGAAACCGATCCGGCATGGCTCGTTGCCCGCGTCCGCGAGCGCGCGATGACGCAGCCCGAGGCCGAGGAAACGCTGTCGCACGGCATGCCCTGCTTCGGGATCGTCGGCGGCAAGAAGTTCGCTTATGTCTCGATGGATCACCACGGCGACGGCCGCACCGCGCTACTCGTCAAGATCAGCGGCGCGGAGGAACAGGCAATGCTGATCGAAAGCGACGCCGACCGCTACTACCGCCCCGCCTATTTCGGCGACGGCTGGATCGCGATCCGGCTCGACCTCGGCGACACCGACTGGGACCACATCGGCGAGTGGCTCAGCAAAAGCTGGCGCGCGGTTGCGCCGAAAAAGCTGATGCGGCTGATGGACGTGGCGGGGGAGTTTTGATGTGTGACAAATTTCTCGCGGCAATTTTTGTCGCCTGGCTGCTGATATCGTGCAGCAAGGCACCAACCCCGCCGCTTCCACCGCTACTGCGAGGAGCAACCGCTGGAGGCGGGTCAGACTTCCTTTGCGACCCTCTGACATTCAAAATGCAGGATAAAATCGCTGAAACGCGGGATACCGTTGCGCATTCCCCAGAGATAGTTGCTCGACTTCAAAAACAATTTCCGCGCGGCTCCTCAGCATCCGAGCTTGAACGCGCCCTTATCAGCCAAGGGTTTGTGCTACATTCTTGCAAATCTCAAAACGTCAAATTGGCGGTATTCAAGCAAACCGGGCACAACGGCGTATCAGACTATCAATCTGCCCATGCGAGCGTAACTTGGAAAACGGACGCCGTAGGTCGCGTTGTCTGGACTACCGGAAACATTGCCTTCACAGGTCTATAATTACCCGACAATCTCTTCCGGCTTGAAGAAATAAGCAATCTCGATCGCCGCGTTCTCGTCGCTGTCCGACCCGTGCACCGTGTTCGCTTCGATCGACTCCGCCAGTTCCTTGCGGATCGTACCGGGTTCGGCATTCGCGGGGTTGGTGGCGCCCATGATGTCGCGGTTGGCTTGCATCGCGTTTTCGCCTTCGAGGACCTGCACGACGACGGGGCCGGAGATCATGAACTCGACGAGTTCACCGAAAAACGGGCGCTCGCGGTGGACCGCATAAAAACCTTCGGCCTGATCGCGCGTCATGTGGATGCGCTTCGAAGCGACCACGCGCAGCCCGGCTTCTTCGAGCATTTTGGTGACCGCGCCGGTCAGGTTGCGGCGGGTGGCGTCGGGCTTGATGATCGA
>JBGSMP010000301.1:0-3522 GCA_041740105.1 Sphingomonadaceae bacterium | reverse complement strand
CGCGTGCTGATCAACGGCGCGTCGGGCGGCGTCGGCTCCGCTGCCGTCCAGCTCGCCAAAAGGCGCGGTGCCGAAGTGATTGCGATAGCACGTAAAGACAAGGCCGATGCCGTCTGTGCTTTGGGCGCAACGCATGCCGTTTCCCGCGATGCCGATCTGGAAGCCTTGTTCGGCCAGGAGCATTTCGATGCAGCCGTCGATGTTGTCGGCGGCGCACAGTTCGGTGCGATTCTGAACACGCTCAAACGCGGCGGCCGTTATGGTGTGTCGGGCGCGATATCCGGCCCGATCGTCGATCTCGACCTGCGCACGCTGTATCTGAAAGATCTGCGGCTCATCGGCTGCACCGTTCTGGAGCCTAAGGTTTTCACCAACCTCGTCAGCTATATTCAACGCTCCGAAATCAAACCGTTGGTCGCTGCGACCTACCCGCTGAACGAGATCGTCGCCGCGCAGGGCGCATTTCTGACCAAACAGCATGTGGGGAAGATCGTGCTCACACTGCAGTCCGCCACATAGTACTACCTTGGCAGCCTGTGTGCCAACGCCGCAATATGATCCGGCCCAATCCCGCAACACCCGCCGACGATTGTCGCGCCGGACTCAACCCACTGCTGCGCCCAGACGAGATAACGCGGGGGATCGAGGTCGCGGCGGATAGCGCGGATGACTTGATTGGCAGCGACGACGTCATCCGCGTCGCCAAAGCCGTTGGCATAGACACCGATGGCGATGTCGATGCCGCCGAGTGCAGTTCTGGCCTCGCGGACGGCCGCGTCCATCACTTCGGGTTTGCTGCAATTGAAGAGCAATGCCTCGGCGCCGACGGCCATCGCAAGCGCCGCAGCGGCCTTTACGCTTTCGCCTGATCGTAATGTCGCAAGCGATGCAGCGGGGGCATCGGCGAGCGTGAACGACAGCCAGAGGGGGCGCGCGTCATCCGCCAAAATCTCGGCAATCAAACGCGCTTCGGCCAGCGTGCTGAGCGTTTCAGCGAGCCAGATATCGCCATAGGGCGACAGGCCTGCAACCAGCACGTCGAGGATCGCGCGGGCTTCATCGGCGTTGAAAAGATCGGGACGATACGAGCCAAGCACCGGCGGAAGCGAAGCGGCGACCCTTACCCCGCGCCGGTCCGCCACGTCGCGCGCAAGTTGCCCGCACAGCGCGGCAAGTCTCGCACCATCCGATGCAAAGCGCTCTGCGCCAATATGGAACGGCACGATCGCATAGCTGTTGGTCGTGATGACATCGGCACCGGCAGCGGCAAACAGATCATGCGCCGCGGCAACAAGATCGGGCGTCTCGATCAGCGCCAGCGCCGACCATTCGGGCTGGCGAAAAGGTGCGCCGAGCTTCTGCAACTCGCGGCTGATACCGCCATCCAATATGGTAAGGCTCATGCCGGCCCTGCTACTCGACGGTTTCCAACACGTCGCCGATCCGCCCGATCATCTCATCGATATGCGCTTTTTCGAGGATCAGCGGCGGGGAAAGCGCGATGATATCACCGGTAACGCGGACCAGCAGCCCGGTGTCAAAGCATGTGTGGAACAATTCCATCGCGCGTTTGCCGACAGCGCCGCGACGCGCCTCGAGTTCGATACCCGCGACGATGCCGATGTTGCGGATGTCGATCACATGGCGCTTGCCTTCCAAGCTGTGGACAGCGTCTTCCCAATAGCCACTCATATCTGCCGCGCGCTCGAACAGGCCTTCGGATTTGTAGAGATCAAGCGTCGCGAGGCCGGCTGCGGCAGCCAGCGGATGGCCCGAATAGGTATAACCGTGGAACAGCTCAATCCCGTCAGGGCCACCCTCCACGACGCCGTCATGGACATGTCTGCTGACCGCGACGGCACCCATCGGCACAGCGGCGTTGGTCATGCCCTTGGCCATCGTGATCATATCGGGTGTTACACCGAAAACTTCGGATGCAGTGGCACCGCCGAGGCGGCCATAGCCGGTGATCACTTCGTCGAAGATCAGCAAGATGCCATGTTTTAAGGTGATGTCGCGAAGCTTCTGGAGATAGCCGATCGGGGGCGGCAGCACGCCAGTCGAACCGGCCATTGGCTCGACGATTACAGCGGCAATCGTTTCCGCGCCGTGCAGCGCGACAATCGCCTCCAGATTGTCGGCGAGATGCGCGCCCCAAGCGGGAAGCCCGCGCGAAAAAGCGTTGTGCTCCAGACTGTGCGTATGCGGCAGATGATCGACGCCTGCCAGCAGCATCCCGAACTGGCGGCGATTATTGACGATGCCGCCCACCGAAATCCCGCCGAAACCGACACCATTATAGCCGCGCTCGCGCCCGATCAGCCTTGTCCGCGTGCCCTGCCCAATGGCGCGCTGATAGGCGAGCGCGATCTTGAGCGCTGTATCGACCGATTCCGATCCGCTGTTGGTGAAAAACACCCTGTCGACACCCTTCGGCATCATCGCAGCAACGCGTGAGGCCAGTTCAAATGCCAGCGGATGGCCCAGTTGAAACGGCGGGGCATAGTCCAGTTCAGCCGCCGTCTTCTGGATCGCCTCGACAATCGGCGCGCGGCAATGGCCGGCATTCACTGCCCACAGCCCCGCCGTGCCATCCAGAATCTGCCGCCCGTCATCGCTCAAATAATGCATGTCCTTTGCGGATTTCAGCTGACGTGGCGTCGCCTTGTAGGCGCGATTGGCCGTAAACGGCATCCAGAGCGCAGCAAGCGGATCGTTTTCGAAGTTCACAATATTGCTCCGGCCAAAGCGTTTGTCGCTTATGTGACACCGAAGAAGTCGAGCGCGACTGAAAAGATTGTTCCGACCGGAAAATTTTGCTCGGTCATCAGGCTACACGAACTGGCCTGTTAGCCTATCGGGATGACTCACATTTCCGCCAAACCGGCGAAAACGGCGTCAGTCGAAAGCGCGCGCGCAAACCCGGTCGAGGTGCAGGCGGATCAGCATGTCACGTTCGACCCACGGAAATTCCTCGCGGGCGAGCAGCAGCGCAACAAGTCCGTGCATGCTTGCCCATGTCGATTGCGCGCGGGCCGCCGTGACATCGTCATCGGTGCCGTGCACTTCACGAAACAGGTCGTGCAGGATCTGAAAGCTGGCCATTCCCGCCTTGTGGACTGCGTCGTGCCCCGCCAAGCCAGCATTTGGCCGTTCGAGCATGAACGCCACCCGGTAAGCGGCACTATGTTCGAGGCCGAAGGCCACATATTCCTTGCCCATACGGCGCAGGCGCTCCGTTGCCGTGCCCCCAGCTGCGGCGGCGTCCGCCATCCGCTCGCTGAACAGTGAAAACGCGCGTTCGCTGAGTTCGACGGCAATCGCGTCGCGGCTTTTGAAATGGGCATAGAGTGACGGCTGGCTGATCCCCACGGCCTGCGCAATCTGCCTCGTGGACACATGCTGGATGCCATTCGCGACAAACAAGCGCAGCGCGTGTTCCAGTATCTGTTCGCGCCGGTCCGCGGGTCGGAGGGTATTCATTCGCACCACATTTCACTGTCGCGCCGCTTGACAAGGCCT
>JBGSMP010000260.1:0-2991 GCA_041740105.1 Sphingomonadaceae bacterium | reverse complement strand
CACCGCTCCGGCGTTGACGATCGGTTGCGTGTCGCGCTCGCTGCACAGCACGACCATCAGGTTGCTGACCATCGCCGCGCGGCGTTCGCCATCGAGTTCGACGACTTTCTTTTCGGACAGCATGTCGAGCGCCATTTCGACCATGCCGACCGCGCCTTCGACCAGCGTTTTTCGCGCGGCCACGACCGCTTCGGCCTGCTGCCGTCGCAGCATCGCGCCTGCAATTTCCTGCGCATAGGCAAGATGGGTGAAGCCGCATTCGTCGACCGTAATGCCCGCAACCGTTAACCGCTCGATCAGTTCGGCGCGCAGTTCCGTGCCGACCTGATCGTGATTGCCGCGCAGCGTGACTTCCTGATGCGTGAAATCGTCATAGGGATAGCGTGACCCGATTGTGCGCACGGCGGCTTCGATCTGGACCATCACGAAGGCTTTGTAATCGTCGACGTCGAACAGCGCCTGCGCGGTATCGGTCACGCGCCAGACGACTTGGGCTGCCATTTCGATCGGATTGCCGCGCAGGTCGTTGACCTTGATCTTGTCCGAAATCAGGTTGTTGGCGCGCGCCGAAATCTTGTGCTTGGCAAAAAACGGCAGGACCCAGCGCAGGCCCGTTGCGCGGTCGGTGCCCTTGTAGCTGCCGAACAGGGTGATAGCGGCCGCCTGATTGGGCTGAAGCATGTAAAAACCGGGAATGGTCAGCAGGAACGCGACGATGCCGATGAATAACATCGACGGATCGCCGCCAGAGCTCGCCATCCAGTTGATGCCGAAAAACATCGTGCCAAGCGATCCGAACAGCAGCAGCAGCATCAGATAGCCGCTCGATGTCGACGCGACGACTTCGCGGCTGGCATTCAGTATCGGCGCTTCACCCCGTTCAGCCATGGCCCCCTCCGTTGATCCCGAAAATGCCTATAACGGCATTATACGAGCAGAAGGTAAACGGCCTTACTGCACGGTCACCGTGACGGCGCGCCGGTTGCGGGCGTAGGCTTCCTCGTCCGATCCGGTCGCGTCGGGGCGTTCCTTGCCATAGCTGACGGTCGTGATCCGCGCGGTGGATATACCGAGCGCGACGAGTGCGTTCTTCGTGGCATTGGCGCGGCGTTCGCCCAGCGCCAGATTATACTCGCGCGTCCCGCGTTCGTCGGCATGCCCTTCGACCGTGATGCGCTTGTCGGCATATCTGCCAAGCCAGGTGGCCTGCGATTGCAACGTGGCCTGATCGGCACCGTCGACGTCCGAACTGTCGGTGTCGAAGAAGATGCGGTCGGACGAGACTGTTGCAACGAAATCCTCCTGACTGCCGGGGACAACCGCGCCGGGGGCGGTCTCGGTCGTTACCGGCCCGGTGGTTTCGACCGGCGCGGGCGGCAGTTCCTTGGGCGGCTTTTTCGCACAAGCGCCGAGCGCAAGCACCGACGCGGCAATCATCAATGTAGTCGTGGAATGCATCTTATGGTCCTTTCTTACGGGAGAAGTGGCCCCCAGGTCGGGTCTGATCCATCGACCGGCGTGGGCAGGCGGCGTTCGTTCACGCCGGTCAGGTCAACCTGCCACAAGGCGGACTTGCCGCCGCGGCCCTGGCTGGTGCGGAAAAACTGGATGACGCGACCGTTGGGCGACCATGTCGGGGCTTCGTCCTGCCAGCTGTTGGTCAGCAGCCGTTCGCCGCCGCCCGTGGGGTTCATGACGCCGATGCGAAAATTGCCTGCGATCTTGGTGAACGCTATCAGGTCGCCGCGCGGGCTCCATTCGGGCGTGGCATGGCGCCCGCCGCCAAAGCTGATGCGCTGCTGGTTCGATCCATCGGCATTCATCACGTAAAGCTGCTGCGAGCCGGAGCGGTCGCTCTCGAAAACGATGCGTCGACCGTCGGGTGAAAAGCTGCCGCCCACATTGATCCCTGGCGAACTGGTCAGGCGGCGCGGCGTGCCACCGGCGGCAGGCACGGCATAAATGTCGGTGTTGCCCGCAATCGCCATCGAATAGAGGATCGTGCGGCCATCGGGCGACCAGCGCGGCGCGAACGCCGCCGAACCGCCTTCGGTCACGATCCGCTGTTTGCCCGTGCCGATATCGTAAACATAAATGCGCGGGCGCTTGCCGGCGTAGCTCAGATAGGCGATCGATTTGTAATCGGGCGAGAAGCGCGGCGTCAGCACGATGTTCTGGCCGTTGGTCAGGAAGCGGTGGTTTGCGCCGTCCGAATCCATGATGGCGAGGCGCTTGACGCGGTTTTCCTTCGGCCCGGTTTCGGCGATATAAGCGACGCGGCTGTCGAAAAACGGGCTTTCGCCCGACAGGCGTGCATAAATCGCGTCGGCACATTTATGCGCAGCCCGCCGCCAGTCGCGCGCAGCAATGACAAAGCCCTTGCGCGTGAGTTCGGATTTCAGCGCAACATCGTAGAGGTAGCAGCCAACGGTCAGTTCGCCATTGCCGTTTGCACGCACAAACCCTTGCACGAGCGCGGCGGCATTGCCCCATTTGTCGAAAACCGGGGCGGTCACTTCGGGAAAGGCGACGGCATTAATGCCGCCGGGCCCAAGCGGCCTGAACAGGCCCGATCCACGCAGGTCGGAGGCAATCACTTCGGCAATCTGGCGACCGAGCGCTTCGGTCGAGCCGGCATCGGTCGGCACGATTTGTGGCGTCGGCATGACAGGGACCGCGATGACGACGTCGGCCGTGGTGCCGCCGACCACGTCGACTTCGATTGCGGTTCCGGCGGGCGGCGTGGCAGGCGTTTGGGCGGCTGCCATCACAGGGACCGCCACAAGTGCCATCAGCAATGATCTCAGGGTTTTCAATCAATCATCCTCGCAATTAGCCGGGCAATTTATAGTTCAATATTATGTTCTTCCAGCCCTCATACAGCTCGGGTGGAAGTTCGAACGGTGAACATTGAACGAATGCCGCTTTCGCGAGTTCCCCCACGCGTCCGCCGTAGCGCGCGTTGTCGTCGTCGGTGATCTGGCTGACGAC
>JBGSMP010000249.1:0-2324 GCA_041740105.1 Sphingomonadaceae bacterium | reverse complement strand
GCGCCACGGTGCCGGTCGCAGCGATCCCCTGTGCGTCCTGCCAGCTGTCGGCCATCGCCGTGCGCGCGATCCCGTGTTCGGCAAGCAGGCCCGAAATGCGTTCGCGCGATCCGGTCGAATAGCTGGCGAGGATCAAGCCGGTTTTCCCGAGGCTTTTGGCATAGTCCGCAAGCGCTTCGTAGACATTTTCCGAACGGCTGCGCTCCGCCCCGAAGTCGCGCGGCCCTTCGATGCCGAAATTCAAGACTTTCGGGGACGCGGGCTCCTGAAATGCCGTCGTCAAATGGATCGGACGGTCGGCAATCGCGCTGTCCCAGTCCTTGGCCGTCAGATACAGCGCTTCGGGGGGCAGGGGCCGGTAGCTCCCCGGATCCGATGACGCAGCCCGCACGCGATTCGCATGATAGTCGGTAATCGCATCGAAACGCGCTTCGGCCGCGCCAATGCTCCCGGCATCGCGGACGATGATGTCGCTGTCGGTCAGATGGTCGAACAAGGTGGCCAATCGCTCTTCGATGAGCGCAAGCCAGTGGTCCATGCCCGACAAGCGGCGGCCTTCGCTGATTGCCTGATAGAGCGGATCGCCTGTTGCCGTCGCCCCGAACCGATCGCGGTATCGCGTGCGGAAGCGCTTGACCGATTCCTCGTCGAGCAATGATTCGGACGCTGGCAGCAATGTAAAGCTGTCGACCCGCGCGATGGTGCGCTGATCGGCCGGGTCGAACGCGCGGACACTTTCGATTTCGTCACCGAAGAAATCGAGGCGCAAGGCATGCGCCATCCCGGCGGGGTAAAGATCGACGAGACTGCCGCGCACCGCAAAATCGCCTGCATCGGCAACAGTTTCGCTGCGGATATAGCCATTTGCCGACAGCAGCCTGGCCAGTGCATCGCGGTCGATCCGTTCGCCCGGGGCGAGCCTTGCGGTTAGTGCCCGAAGACGAAACGGCGTCAGTGTCCGCTGCGTAACCGCGTTCACGGTCGTGACGAGTAATTGCGGCTTCGTCGTTTTGGTTTGCAAAGCCGCCAGCGTCGCCATCCGCTCGGACGTCACGCGCAAGCTCGGCGATGCCCGGTCATAAGGTAGACAGTCCCAAGCCGGAAACTGCAGGACGTCAATTTCGGGCGCGAACCATGCGGCAGCGTCTGCCACGGCACGCATTGCCGCGTCGTCAGCCGCAATCATTACCGCGCGTGTGTCGGCGGTCCGACTCAGGTCGGCCATCAGCGATGGCAAAAAGCCATCGGGCACACCGGAAAGCGTCAGTGGTGATGACGCTGATTTGATTCGGGCAATGTCGGTCATTCAGGCGTCGGGATGTAATCGAGCTTTTGCATGGCCGTCATCAATGGCCCGGCGGCCCGCGCCGGCGGTTCTTTGCTGCCGATTGCCCACGCCATGATGTCGACGTCTTCCTCATCGATCAGGCTTTCGTACCAGCTGATCTCGGCTTCGTTCCAATGCGCGGCATAACGATCGTAAAACCCCCCGACCATCAGGTCGGCTTCCTTCGTGCCACGATGCCAGCTGCGAAAGCGAAGGCGTTTCAGGCGGGTTTGCCGATCCAACGAGTATCTCCAATGCAAAATGCCCCCCCGCGACAAACGCGGGGAGGTTGGTGTAGGACGGCCCTAACCATGCGACCCGATCTTCTCAATCCGCTATTCGCTGAAATCGAAGTGCTGAAAGGTGTGGGCGCGGCGCTCGCAAAACCGTTGGCGCGGCTCGGGCTTGCGCGTGTCATCGATGTGCTGTTTCATTTGCCGACCGGATCGGTGGTGCGCACGCGTGTCGATCGCCTCGATGACGCGGTGCCGGGCACCCAGATCGGCATTGTCGTGACGCCCGTCGAGTATAAGCAAAGCGGCATGCGCGGGCCGCTGCGAATTCAGGCGGTGGATAGTGCGGGCGACTATCTCAGCCTCACATATTTCGGTGGCCATACCGGCTATGCCCGCAAGCTCCTGCCGCTCGGCGAGGCCAAGCTCGTCACCGGAAAGCTCGAACTCTATGGGCAGGAGCGCCAGATGGTCCACCCCGACCAGATCCTCGATCCGGGCGAGTCCGTCATCCTGAAAGAAGCGATTTACCCGCTGTCGGACGGGCTCACCACCCGCCGTCTTGGCCAGTTGGCGGTGCAGGCAATTGGCCGTGCACCTGAACTTCCCGAATGGATCGAACCGAGCCTGATCGCCCAGCGTGGCTGGCCGTCGTGGCGCATTGCGACTGAAGCCGCGCATCATACGCCGGAAGACGCTGCAGCGCGGGACAGGCTTGCCTATGACGAAGTGTTCGCAAACCAGCTGGCGCTGATGCTCGTGCG
>JBGSMP010000216.1:0-2128 GCA_041740105.1 Sphingomonadaceae bacterium | reverse complement strand
TGCCGGTCACCGATCGTGCCCCTCCGCGTGACCGCGATGCACCGCGCGAAGGCGGCGGCGGTTTCAGCGGTGGCGGCGCGCCGCAGCGGACCCTGACAGGTGAAAAAGCCAGCGGCACGGTCAAGTTCTTCAATGCGATGAAAGGCTTCGGCTTTATCCAGCGCGACGACGGACAGCCCGACGCCTTCGTCCATATCTCGGCCGTCGAGCGCGCCGGCATGACCAGCCTCAATGAAGGCGACCGGCTCGAATTCGAAATCGAAGTCGATCGTCGCGGTAAGCATGCGGCGGTAAATCTGGTTCCGGGCCAGCAATAAGACGATTCACGCTGCAATTTCACAGGGGGTTCGGCGCAACAACGCGCCGGACCCCTTTGTTTTGCGCAATTCACCACCCGTTCAAATCATTTGGGCCACCACTGGGTGACGTCGATACCGGAGACCGCAATGCCTTTTCGCGCCGCTCTATTGCTTGCCGTCGCCATCGCTCTCCCGGCGTCGGCGCAAACCGGCGACCTTGCGCTTGTCACTGCGCATCTGAAATCTGTTACATCGATGACTGCGGCGTTCACGCAGACCGACCGCGCGGGCAAGGTTCTAAGCGGCAATCTGACGCTGAAGCGCCCCGGCAAAATCCGCTTTCAATATCAGCAAGGGATACCGCTTCTGATCGTCGGCGACGGCAAAGCGCTGACCTTTATCGACTATTCGGTTAAACAAGTCTCGCGCTGGCCGATCGGCAATTCGCCGCTGGGCGTGCTGCTCTATCCGACACGCGACATCACGCGCTTTGCCCGGATCGTCCCGGCCGGCGACAGCCGCATCGTGCTCGCCGAAGCACGCGACCCACGCCGCCCCGAATATGGCTCGATCACGCTTGCTTTTGCCCGCGACACCGCCGCACCCTCGGGGCTGCGTCTGCAAGGCTGGGTTGCGCTTGACGCGCAGAACAACCGCACCTCGGTCCGCTTGACCGAACAGCGCTTCAACATTGCCGTCAGCGATAAAGCGTTTACGTGGCGCGATCCGCGACCCCTCGGCCCGCGTAAGTAATCGGCATGTTCATATTCACGACAGCTTCGGTAGGATATTAGATAAACGTAATCGCGGCTGGCGATGACGGGATTTTCCCCCCTGTTGCCCTGAACTGCCGCCGCGACACGCCCGCGTGACGAACGCTGGTCGGCCCTCGCTCCACGCCCCCGGAGCGGGGGCCTTTGTGTTTTTGGTCGCACATGTCTGGCGCGACATCGCGCCGCCCGCTAGACCGCACCCCATGAAAATTGCCTCGTGGAATATCAATTCGGTCCGTGCCCGCCTCGCCCTTGTCGAACGTTTTTTGATCGAACAAGCGCCCGACATCCTCTGCTTGCAGGAGACCAAGGCAATGGATGCGGTCTTCCCGGTCGATATGTTTTTCCGGCTCGGCTACAACCACCAGATGCTCTGCGGCCAGCCGATGCATCACGGTGTGGCCATCCTCTCCAGAGTGCCGCTGATCGACGACAACCGTCACGACTGGCAGGACAATGGCGAAGCGCGGCACATCGGCGCGCGCTTGCCCAACGGTGTTCGGCTGGAAAATGTCTATATCCCGGCGGGCGGCGATATTCCCGATCGCGATCTTAATCCGAAGTTTGGCCAGAAGCTCGATTTCGTCGAGCGGATGACGCGCTGGTCGCAGACGCTCGCCGAACCCACCATCATCGTCGGCGATTTCAACATCGCACCGCTTGAGAGCGACGTGTGGGGGCACCGCGAATTGTTGAACGTCGTCAGTCACACCCCCATCGAAGTTGCGGCACTCGGAAGGCTTCAGGCTGCGGGGAAATGGACCGATCTCGGCCGCCATTTCACGCCTGCGCCACAGCGCTTGTATACGTGGTGGAGCTACCGCGCGAAGGATTGGGCCGCGTCGGATCGCGGGCGGCGATTGGACCATATGTGGGCCACGTCCGATGTCGCGGCGCAGGCAACGATGCACACCGTGCACGAGACATGCCGTAGCTGGGAGAAGCCGTCGGATCACGTGCCGCTCGTCACCGAGTTCGCGTTCTGAGCGATCCCAAATCTGCCGCGCGCGCGATCGATGCGTTGCGCCGGGGCTGGCCGGTTGCGGTCGGGCAGCT
>JBGSMP010000179.1:0-5302 GCA_041740105.1 Sphingomonadaceae bacterium | reverse complement strand
GATTGCAGGCTTCGGCATCGTCGGCGCCGCAATGCGTCGCCGGGCGCGCGCGCTGCTCGCTTAGCCGCGACCGCGGTAACCGGGAACGTCCTGCGGGGGGAGCCAAAGCCCCGCAGGCGGTTCGCCTGATTGCCAGAACACGTCGATCGGAATGCCGCCGCGCGGGTACCAATAGCCGCCGATGCGCAGCCAGTGCGGGGCCATTTCGGCGAACAGCCGTTCGGCGATTCCAACGGTGCAATCTTCGTGGAACGCTGCATGGTTACGGAAGCTGCCGAGGAAAAGCTTCAGCGATTTTGACTCGACGATCGTCGCGTCAGGGGCATAATCAATTACCAGATGCGCAAAATCAGGCTGCGCCGTGACGGGGCACAGCGACGTAAACTCAGGCGCGGTAAAACGCACGAGATAGGGCCGTCCGGGGCGCGGATTGGGCACATAATCGAGCGTTGCTTCCTCGGGCGAAGCGGGCAGACTGCTGTTCTGGCCTAGAAATTTCGGTGTCATCGCCCCGCCTTTAATGGCAAAGAATCGTGATGACGACTCTGATACCGGTCCTTGGCGACCAATTGTCGTTCGACCTGTCTTCGCTCGATGGCGCCGACCTTGCGGACTCGATCATCCTGATGATGGAAGTGGCCGAGGAGACCGCTTATGTTCGCCATCACAAGCGCAAGATCGCGTTTATCCTGTCCGCCATGCGCCATCACGCCGACGCCTTGCGCGCGGCTGGCTGGACGGTCGACTATGTAACGCTCGAAGATCCGGAAAATTCAGGCAGCTTTACGGGCGAAATCGCGCGTGCCGTCGAGCGGCATGCCCCCGATCGGATCGTCGTGACCGAAAGCGGTGAATGGCGGGTGCAAGCGATGCTCGATGCGTGGGAGACGGTATTCGGCATCCCCGTCGACATCCGCAGCGACACGCGTTTTATTGCGACGCACCGCGAATTCAACGACTGGGCCGAAGGCCGCAAGGCACTGCGCATGGAATATTTCTATCGCGACATGCGGCGCAAAACCGGGCTGTTGATGGACGGCGACAAGCCGGCAGGCGGCGAATGGAATTTCGACAAGGAGAACCGCAAGCCTGCACGGAACAATCTGTTGGTGCCTGACCCGCCGCATTATGCGCCCGATGCGCAGACGAAAGCCGTGATTGAAATGGTTGCGGCGCGCTTTGCCGAACATATCGGTAGCCTTGACGATTTCGGACTGGCTGTGACGCGCGGCGATGCGCTGCATGCAATGGGCCGATTCATCGATGTTGCCCTCGCGCAATTCGGCGATTTCCAGGATGCGATGGTTACCGATCAGCCGCTTCTGTGGCATGCGCTGATCTCGCCCTATCTCAACAATGGCTTGCTCAACCCGCTCGAAGTCTGTCGTGCCGTCGAAGCCGAGTATCGCGCGGGCCGCGTGCCGATCAACGCAGCCGAAGGGTTCATCCGCCAGATCATCGGCTGGCGCGAATATATTCGGGGCATCTATTGGCGCGAAGGACCGGACTATATCGAGCGCAATTTCCTCGACGCGTATCGCCCGCTGCCCGAATTTTACTGGACTGGTGAGACCGACATGAAATGCCTCAGCCAGGCAATCGGGCAGACGATCGACCTCGCTTATGCGCATCATATCCAGCGGCTGATGATCACGGGCAATTTCGCGATGCTGATCGGGGCTGACCCCAAAGCTGTCGCAACATGGTATCTCGAAGTCTACGCCGATGCCTATGAGTGGGTCGAGCTGCCCAATGTGCTGGGCATGAGCCAGTTCGGCGACGGCGGCGTGCTGGGCTCGAAGCCTTATGCCTCGTCAGGCGCCTATATCGACCGCATGTCCGATTATTGCGGCCATTGCCGGTACGACGTGAAGCAGCGCACGGGGCCCGATGCCTGCCCGTTCAATGCGCTTTATTGGGACTTCCTCGCGCGCAACGAAGATAAACTCGGCAAAAATGTCCGTCTCGCCATGCCCTATCGCAATTGGGCGAAAATGACCGACGCGACGAAAAAGGCGTTACGCGCTTCGGCGGCTGATTTTCTGGATGGTCTCGACGCGGGCGACGGGCGCGCTTAGAGGCAAAGCCAAGATAAAGGGAGTTTCAAATGGATTCGCTGGTTTCCACCGAGTGGCTGGCCAAGGAACTGGGAGCGTCCGACCTGCGCGTCGTCGATGCAAGCTGGCATCTTGATGCACGCGATGCAGCGGCGGACTATGAAGCGGGGCATATCCCCGGCGCCGTGTTCATGGACCTGGGCGGTCTTGCCGACAGCACATCGGACCTGCCGATGATGCTGCCCGCGCCCGAAAAATTCGCGAGCCGTATGCAGTCACTGGGGCTGGGCGATGGCAGCCGCATTGTTCTTTACGATGATTCAGATCTGAAAACATCAGCGCGTGCCTGGTGGATGCTGCGCTTGTTCGGGGCGCACCAGATTGCGATTCTCGATGGCGGCCTGGCCAAATGGAAAGCCGAAGGTCGCGAGACGGCAACGGGCAAGGAGACGCTGCGTCACCGGCACTTTACGGTCTGGAAAGACACCAGCCATATCCGCACCAAGGAGCAGATGCGGGCGTTGATGGACAGCAAGGCCGAACAGATCGTCGATGCACGCGGCGCTGGCAGGTTTGAAGGGCGCGAAGCCGAACCGCGGCTTGGCGTAAATCCAGGACATATACCGGGTAGCAAAAACCTGGCGATGAGCGGCTTGTTCAACGTGGACGGCACGTGGAAAACTGGTGATACACTACGTAACGCGTTCAGCGATGCAGGGGTCGCCGTCGATGCGCCGATTGCCGCGACATGCGGGTCGGGTATCACGGCAACGACGATCGCGTTCGGTGCGCATTTGCTCGGCAATGACAAAGTGGCGGTTTACGACGGCTCTTGGAGTGAATGGGGCGCCGATAACGATATGCCAAAGCAAATCGGCGCGGGATGAGACGGGGCGCGTGAGCGACAAGAAGCGCCCCGCGACAACAATCGTTCAAAGCGGCCGGCGTAAGGAATGGACGGGCCAAGTCGTTAACCCGCCCGTTTGGCGCGCTTCAACGATCCTTTATGACGACGTCGCCGCGCTCAAAGACGGCGTGAAGTCCAATGCCGACGGAAACTGGTTTTACGGGCGGCGCGGCTCGCCGACGCAGTGGGCACTTGCGGAGGCGCTGACGGCGCTTGATCCCAGTGCGGCGGGAACGATGCTTTATCCCTCAGGCGTGGCTGCGGTTGCCGGTGCTCTGCTTAGCGTTTTGAAGCCGGGCGATCATCTGCTGATGGTGGACAGCGCCTATGATCCGACCAGTGGCCTGTGTGACAAGTTTCTTGCACGCCACGGGATTGCCACGACTTACTACGATCCCGTGATCGGTGCCCACATCGAAACCCTGATCACACCGGCAACGCGTGCCATTTTTATGGAATCGCCCGGCAGTTTGACGTTCGAAGTCCAGGATGTGCCGGCGATCATTGCGGTTGCGAAAAAACATGGTCTGGTCACGCTGATCGACAACACATGGGCAACGCCGCTGTTCTTCCAGACGGCTGCGCTCGGGGTCGATCTGTCGATCATCGCCTGCACCAAATATATTGCGGGGCATTCCGATGTCATGATCGGCTCGGTCACGGCATCGGCGGAGACGTGGGACGATTTGCGCGCAACCGCGCAGGTGCTTGGCCAGTATGTCAGCCCAGACGATGCCTATTTGGCAACGCGCGGGTTGCGCACGCTCGATGTTCGCTTGCGTCAGCATCAGGCGGCTGCGCTGGAGATTGCGCAATGGCTGCGGGCCCGGCCTGAAGTGGCACGGGTTCTCCACCCCGCTTTGGCTGAATGCCCGGGGCACGAGCATTTCAAACGGGACTTCACGGGCTCGACGGGGCTGTTCAGTTTTACGCTTGCGCAAGGCGATCCGCACAAGCTGGTCGATGCACTCGCGCTCTTCGGGATCGGCTACAGCTGGGGTGGCTTCGAAAGTCTTGCGCTGCCCGCTGACCCCGCGCGGTATCGATCAGCAACCGTGTGGCAGGGCGGCACTGTCATCCGCTTGAGCATCGGCCTCGAAGACGTGCGTGATCTGATCGACGACCTCGCCCAGGCCATCGCCCGCGCGTGATTGTGGCGATCATGCAACACATTTCCGCCTCGATACAAAGGTCGTTCGTTTTTTTGTTGTGCAACGCAACATTTTTGGGCAACTTGCAACCGTCAGAGCTATCGCATCCCGCAAGAGGACGTGAAGTGTGACGCAGGCGGAACGTAACGCATTCTTTCAAAGGGAATATTCATGCGCACGTTCCTCAGGCCTTTTGGCCTCGGCTGCTTTGCCAGCTTTACGGCCCTTGTGGCTGCTTCGCCCGTTCTGGCTCAAGATACGGATGCACCACCCGCGATCACGATCAACGGTACAGCCACTGTCGTCAGCGATTATCGTTTCCGCGGCATTTCGCAGACCGACAAGAATTTCGCGGTGCAGGGATCGCTCACCGTCAGCCATCAGTCGGGCTTTTACGCGACAATCTGGGGATCGTCGGTCGACGATTATGTAACGGCGTCGCTGCAAAGCAATCAGGAAATCGATCTGATCGTCGGCTTCAAAAAGACCTTCGGCAGCGCGACGATCGATATCGGTGCGCTCTATTACGTTTATCCAAAGTCGAAGTTGCCGGGCGATAATTCAAGCTCCGATTTCATCGAGCCCTATCTGGCCGTTTCAGGGACAGCGGGTCCGGTGACAGCCAAGGCGACCGTAGCTTATGCGCCGAAGCAAAAGGCACTGGCGCTCGATCAGGGCGCGACCGGCCTGCTGCCAAGCCAGGACAATGTCTACATCGCGGGTGACTTTTCGGCGGCTATTCCGGGGACGCCAATCGGGTTGACGGCGCATATCGGCCATACATTCGGGCCAAGCTGGCTCGTGCCTGTGCCGAAAACCGAATATACCGACTGGGCGCTGGGCGCGACCGTCACGTACAAGGCCCTGACCTTGGGCGTGCAATATGTCGACACCGATGCATCGCCGTTTGTCACGGCATCGGGCAAGGACGTCACCAAAGGCGGCGTCGTCGCGACGCTGGGCGTGAGTTTCTAGGCCTGCGGGGGCGAAGCGAAGGGGCGGCGGATCGTCGTCCCTTCAACGTCTCACTTGGGTGTTGTGGCCCGTGCATCCTGTCCGTCGCCTTCGGGCGCGGCAATGATGTCGCGTGTCACGGCACCCTTGTCTGCAACGTTGGTCGCCGGGTCACCGACATTCGAGCGGATGCCAGCTGCAGCACGCGTTGCCCCGGCCTGATCAAGCGCACC
>JBGSMP010000159.1:0-2104 GCA_041740105.1 Sphingomonadaceae bacterium | reverse complement strand
GACGTGCGCGCACCATCCGGCGGAACGGCCCGAAATGCAGCTCATCGGCACGTCCGGGATCGCGAACGCGCCCGTGCACTTTGACTTCGAGCGCGGCGTAATCCGGCTTGATAAACTGACAAGCACTGCCACAGCGCTTGGCGTCAACTGTCCGCGAGATGCCACAATCGGTACACAAATCACGCGGAACGGCATCGGCGATGGGGGGAGCATAGAGCCCGGAGTTGCTGACCATAGCGCGCTATGCACGGCAGCGGGCCCGAAAGTCGATGGCCTGGGAGATCGAATTTTGGGTAGGACGGCACGGATGCAACCGCCCAAACGACCTGAGCGATGACAGATATCGCATACTCAAGATGCCCTGTGCCGGTCACGCTTGAGCCGGAAATTTCAGTGACGCGGATCGGAATGGAAAACCAACCCGTCGTTGTCTTCGATAATTTCTTTTCGAACGGCGCAGCACTTGTTGCTTTTGCGCAGACGTCGACTTTCGAGGTGGCGCGCAATCTATATCCCGGAATTCGCGCCCCATTGCCTGTCGATTACTGGTCGAACGCAAAAACGCGGACTCTGCAACTTGCCATCGCGCAAGGCTTTGCACTTTCCGGTGCGATCAACCTCATCGATGCGAGCTTCTCGCTCGTCGCCACGCCGCGCGAACGCCTCAGCGTCGGACAACGCCTGCCACATCCCAACGCGTTCAACCCGCGTCAGATTGCCTTTGTTCATTACCTTTCGCACGATCTTTCCGAGGGGACCGCCGTTTATCGCCATCGATCGACCGGACTGCAATCCGTCACAGAATATGATCGCCAAAGCTATTTCCAGCATTTGGATGATGAGCTCGGCAGCCAGGAGACGCCGACATGCGAGTATATTTGCGGCAGTACCGACCTGTTCGAGCAAATCCACGAAGTTGAAGGCAAGTTCAACCGAGCCATATTGTATCGGGGGCAGCAGTGGCACAGCGGAGCGATCAGACCGTCCACGCCGCTTTCAGCCGATCCGTCGCGAGGGCGACTGACGATCACGGCCTTCATGACAGTGGGTTAAGACGGGGGATAAAGGTCGGATGTTTTGATCAAGACCCGACAGCGCTCGGCCGGAAGGGCTGAAACATGTGATAATGGTCGGGGAGACAGGATTCGAACCTGCGACCCTCTGGTCCCAAACCAGATGCGCTACCAGGCTGCGCCACTCCCCGAACCGGAGCGGAGCGCATAGCGAAGCTATGCGGCACACGCAACGGTTCCGGACGGCCTTTATGCAATAAAGGACAGTCAACGCCGTCGGGCCGCTGGCCGAGCGCGATTCGCGTTTGAAATAGCTTCGCTATTTCTAGCCGAAACGCGCTGGTGGGCCCGGCAGGAATCGAACCCGCAACCTAGCCGTTATGAGCGGCCGGCTCTACCGTTGAGCTACAGGCCCCCAGCAACGCGCCGCGATAGCGCTAAGGCGTTCCCGCTGGCAAGTCGGCATGCATCCGCGCACCGGGTAATGTCAGCACGAAAGCATCAGGTGCAATCGAAAAGCGGCCGCCGATATCGCGCGCCAAACTGTCGAGAAGTCGCAACGTGAAACCAAGACCAAGCAGCGGCGCATCGGGATAGGGCATTTCCGGCTCGTAAGCAGGATCAAGCAGCACGGCAGTGCTGACGCCTGCAAGTTTTGCCGGACGGGCCACCGATAACATCGCGCGCGCCGCCGATGATTCCGAAAACGCCACGTCGACCGTTTCACCCGATTCAGCCAGCGCGACGACAGCGGCAACAAGGCGTGCAATCATCCGTTCGAACACGGGTGCGCTGATACCCAAGACAGCAACCGGCTCATCGGCCGCCACCCGCAAGGCAACATCGCGCGCGGCGAGCGTCGTTTTCAGTCCCTGTTCGATGCGGTGCAGCATCATACGCACGTCGCTGGTCTCGTCGGGCGACGCAATTTCGCGACGCGCGCGTGCGGCCTGATCGAGGTCATCGACCATCGCCAGTAGCCGTTCGCCATCCTGAACAATGATTTGCGCTTGGTTGCGATAGGCAGTGGCTGCGGGCCCCAACAACTGACGATCAATCATTTCGGCAAATCCGAGGATCGCATTCAGCGG
>JBGSMP010000152.1:0-12086 GCA_041740105.1 Sphingomonadaceae bacterium | reverse complement strand
CTATCAGGTTCCGGTCGAAGTGCGGACCGAGCGTTCGCAGGCGCTCGCGATCCGCTGGCTGATCACGGCGGCGCGCAACCGCAGCGAGCACACGATGGCCGCGCGCCTTTCGGGTGAATTGATGGATGCCGCGAACAACCGTGGTAACGCCGTCAAGAAGCGTGAAGACACGCACCGCATGGCCGAAGCCAACCGCGCCTTCTCGCATTATCGCTGGTAGTTTTATCGCCGGCTATTCGGCTGGCCCTGGAGAATAATCATGGCACGCAGCCATCCATTGAGCATGTATCGCAATATCGGCATCATGGCGCACATCGACGCGGGTAAGACCACGACGACCGAGCGCATCCTGTATTACACCGGCAAGTCCTACAAGATCGGCGAAGTGCATGAAGGCACGGCGACGATGGACTGGATGGAGCAGGAGCAGGAGCGCGGCATCACGATCACGAGCGCTGCGACGACATGTTTCTGGAACGATCACCGGATCAACATCATCGATACGCCGGGCCACGTCGACTTCACGATCGAAGTCGAGCGTTCGCTGCGCGTGCTCGACGGCGCCGTTGCGTGTTTCGACGGCGTTGCAGGAGTCGAGCCACAGTCGGAAACGGTGTGGCGTCAGGCGGACAAGTATAAAGTTCCGCGGATGTGCTTTGTGAACAAGCTCGATCGGACGGGCGCGAATTTCGACATGTGCGTCGAAATGATCAAGGACCGCCTCGGCGCGCGTCCTGCTGTGCTGTATCTTCCCATCGGCATCGAAGGCAGCTTTAAGGGGCTCGTGGATCTGGTCGAAAACCGTGCGATCGTCTGGCTCGAAGAGTCGCTTGGCGCGAAGTTTGAGTATCAGGATATTCCCGACGATCTGAAGGACAAGGCCGCGGTCGCACGTTCGGAACTCATCGAAATGGCTGTCGAACAAGACGACGATGTCATGGAAGCCTATCTCGAAGGCAATGAGCCCGATGTCGCGACTCTGAAGCGTCTGATCCGAAAGGGTACGCTGGCGTTTGCGTTCGTGCCGGTGCTGTGCGGCTCGGCGTTCAAGAACAAGGGTGTTCAGCCGCTGCTCGACGCGGTGGTCGATTATCTGCCGTCGCCGCTCGACGTGCCCGCTATTCAGGGCACCAAGCTCGACGGTGTGACCGAAGATTCGCGCGAAGCGAATGACAACGCACCCTTCTCGGCCCTCGCGTTCAAGATCATGAACGATCCGTTCGTGGGGACGTTGACCTTTGCTCGAATCTATTCGGGCAAGCTGGAAACTGCATCGCAGGTCCAGAACTCGGTCAAGGACAAGAAGGAAAAAGTCGGCCGCATGCTGCTCATGCATGCCAATGACCGCGAAGACATTCAGGTTGCTTATGCCGGCGATATTGTGGCTCTGGCGGGTCTGAAAGACACGACGACGGGCGAAACGCTTTGCGCGATCAACGATCCGATCATTCTCGAGCGGATGGAATTCCCCGAACCGGTCATCGAGCTTTCGGTGGAGCCAAAGACCAAGGCCGACCAGGAAAAGATGGGCGTTGCGCTCAATCGTTTGAGCCGCGAAGACCCGTCGTTCCGCGTCACGACCGATCATGAATCGGGCCAGACAATCATCAAGGGGATGGGCGAGCTTCACCTCGAAATCCTCGTCGATCGCATGAAGCGCGAATTCAAGGTCGAAGCCAATGTCGGCGCGCCGCAGGTGGCCTATCGCGAATATCTCGCTAAGCCGGTCGACCTGACCTACACGCACAAGAAGCAATCGGGCGGTTCAGGTCAGTTCGGCGAAGTGCGCGTATCGGTAAAGCCCGGTGAACGTGGTTCGGGCTTCCAGTTCTTCGACGAAGTGAAGGGCGGCAATATTCCGAAGGAATATATTCCGAGCATCGAAAAGGGCATGCGCGAAACGGCGCAGACCGGATCGCTCATCGGCTTCCCGATCATCGATTTCGAAGTGCATCTGACCGACGGCAAATATCATGACGTCGATTCCTCCGCGCTGGCATTCGAAATCTGTGCACGTGGTGCAATGCGCGAAGTGGCGCAGAAGGCCGGGATCAAGCTGCTCGAGCCGATCATGAAAGTCGAAGTCGTTACCCCGGAAGATTATCTGGGCGATGTCATCGGCGACATGAACAGCCGACGCGGGCAGATTCAGGGCACCGACAGTCGCGGCAATGCCCAGACGGTCGATGCGATCGTGCCGCTGGCCAACATGTTCGGCTATGTAAACCAGCTGCGTTCGTTCACGCAGGGGCGTGCGCAATATTCGATGCAGTTTTCGCATTATGACGAAGTTCCGGCCAACGTCGCAGACGAAGTCAAAGCGAAGCTGGCATAATCTTTTTTTTGTGACTATGGGCCTCGCCGGTGCGGCGCGGTTCGCAACTTTTTAGATTTGAAGAAGGTAGGACAATGGCAAAAGCAAAATTCGAGCGGAATAAACCGCACTGCAACATCGGCACCATCGGTCACGTCGACCATGGCAAGACATCGCTGACCGCGGCGATCACAAAAGTGCTGGCCGAAACCGGCGGCGCGACGTTCACCAGCTATGCCAACATCGACAAGGCACCCGAAGAGCGCGAGCGTGGCATTACGATTTCGACCGCACACGTCGAATATGAAACCGAAGCGCGTCACTATGCGCACGTTGATTGCCCGGGCCACGCGGACTATGTGAAGAACATGATCACCGGCGCCGCGCAGATGGACGGCGGTATTCTTGTCGTGTCGGCAACGGACGGCCCGATGCCACAGACCCGCGAGCACATCCTGCTCGCGCGTCAGGTCGGCGTGCCGCAGCTCGTCGTGTTCATGAACAAGGTCGATCTGGTCGACGATGCCGAAATTCTCGAACTGGTCGAAATGGAAATCCGCGAGCTTCTGTCGAAATATGATTTCGACGGCGACAATATTCCGATCATCCAGGGTTCGGCGACCTGCGCGCTGAATGATACAAACCCTGAAATCGGCCATGACGCCGTGCTCAAGCTTATGGCAGCGGTTGACTCGTTCATCCCGCAGCCTGCGCGTCCGCTCGACAAGCCGTTCCTGATGCCGATCGAAGACGTGTTCTCGATCTCGGGTCGCGGCACGGTCGTGACCGGTCGTGTCGAACAGGGCATCGTCAAGGTTGGTGAAGAAGTCGAAATCGTCGGCCTCAAGGACACCAAGAAGACGGTCTGCACCGGCGTCGAAATGTTCCGCAAGCTGCTCGATCAGGGTCAGGCCGGCGATAACATCGGTGCGCTGATCCGTGGCGTGGGCCGTGAAGAAGTCGAGCGCGGGCAGGTTCTCTGCAAGCCCGGTTCGATCAAGCCGCACACCGAATTCACGTCCGAAGTTTACGTCCTGTCGAAGGACGAGGGTGGCCGTCACACGCCATTCTTTGCGAACTATCGTCCGCAATTCTACTTCCGCACGACCGACGTGACGGGCGAAGTCGTTCTGCCTGAAGGCACCGAAATGGTGATGCCAGGCGATAACGTGCAGCTCGGCGTCAAGCTCATCGCGCCGATCGCGATGGAGCAGGGTCTGCGCTTCTCGATCCGCGAAGGCGGCCGGACCGTCGGTTCGGGGGTTGTCGCTTCGATCACGAAGTAATAGGTGAGTTTACAGAGCCGCCCGATTCTTCTTGAAGGGAGTCGGGCGGTTCGCTTTTTTTGTAAGCCCGTGAATGCGGGCATGGCTCTTTCGCATCGGTAGTGGACATGGAAACGCAGAATATTCGTATTCGTTTGAAGGCATTCGATCACCGTGTGCTCGATCAGGCGACCGGCGACATCGCCGACACGGCCAAGCGCACGGGTGCGCTGATCCGCGGTCCTATTCCGCTCCCGACGCACATCGACAAGTTTTGCGTCAACCGCGGCCCGCACGTCGACAAAAAGTCGCGCGAGCAGTTCGAAGTCCGCACGTACAAGCGCCTGCTCGACATCATCCAGCCGACACCGCAAACGGTCGACGCTTTGATGAAGCTCGATCTTGCCGCTGGCGTTGACGTCGAGATCAAGCTGGCCTAATGGCCGCTCTCCGCTGACGGGTCGCATGATTCGACAGTGACGAGATAAGGGATACCGCGGCGCTTGCGCCGGCTGCGTCCCCGTCCTCTCTCTCACGAGAGAAAATGCCCGGACGGGGCCGTTTTAGACATTTGGGCAAGGCCAAGCGCGCGTGGAGCTATTCTGCGTGCGCCTCTGACATGAGGAGTATGCCGGTGAGGACCGGAGTTATTGCAAAGAAGATGGGTATGACCCGTCTGTTCCAGGACGACGGACGGCACGTTCCCGTGACCGTGCTCGCACTCGAGAACAACCAGGTGATTTCGCAGCGCACGACGGACCGTGATGGCTACATCGCGGTGCAGGTCGGCGCAGGCGTAGCCAAGTCGAAGAACGTCGCCAAGCCGCAGCGCGGGCATTTCGGCAAGGCCGAAGTCGAACCCAAGGCGCGCGTCCATGAATTCCGCGTCACCGAAGATGCACTGGTTGACGTCGGCGCAGAAATTTCCGCTGACCACTTCGTTGCCGGGCAGATCGTCGACTTGTCGTGCCATACGCAGGGCAAGGGTTTCCAGGGCGGCATGAAGCGCTGGAACTTCGGCGGTCTGCGCGCCACCCACGGCGTTTCGGTCTCGCACCGTTCGCTGGGTTCGACCGGGCAGCGTCAGGATCCCGGCAAGGTGTTCAAGGGCAAGAAGATGGCCGGACACATGGGTGACAAGCAGCGCACCCAGCAGAATCTGGAAATCGTTCGCACCGATCCGGAGCGCGGCCTTCTTTTCGTCAAGGGCTCGGTGCCCGGATCGAAAGGTGGCTGGTTGATGGTCAAGGACGCGGTCAAGGTCGATCGCCACGCTGATGCACCCTATCCTGCTGGTCTGAAAAGCATGCATATCGTGCACGAAGAAGCCGATGCTGGCATGGTCGAAGCGGGTGCGGTGCACGAAATTCCGCCGCTGCCGAGCGCCGAAGAAGTGCAGATCGGTGTCGAGGCCGCGGATCAGGCTGGTGCCGGGCACATCGATGCGGAGCTTCCCGATGCCGATAACGCGGCAGCCGTTGACGGCTCAGATACAAGTAAAGAGGGCTGAACATGAAACTGAAAGTTCAAACCCTCGATGGCGCCGCGGCCAAGGGCGCTGATATCGAATTGAATGACGACGTGTTCGGCCTCGAGCCGCGTGCCGACATTCTGCACCGCGTCATCACATGGCAGCTCGAAAAGCGTCGTGCGACCGCACGCGGCACGCGCGAACGTTCGGACGTTGCGCGGACGGGCAAGAAGTTCGGCAATCAAAAGGGCGGCGGTACCGCTCGTCACGGCAACCGTCGTGCGCCGATTTTCATCGGTGGTGGTAAAGCGCACGGTGCCCGCGTTCGCGACTTCAATCCGTCGCTGAACAAGAAAATCCGCGCGATCGGCCTGAAAATGGCGCTGTCGTCGAAGATCAAGGACGGCACGTTAATTGTCATGGACAGCTTGGCCGTTGCCGACAGCAAGACCAAAACGCTGGTTGCGAACCTTGCCAATCTCGGCTGGGGCAGGACGGCGCTGGTGATCGACGGCGATACTGTCGACACGAGCTTTGCGACGGCGGCGGCAAATCTGCACATGATCAATGTGCTGCCGGCCGGTGGCGCAAACGTCTACGACATCCTGAAGCACGACACGCTGGTCCTGACCCGCGCGGGCGTCGAAAAGCTGGAGGCGCGGTTCGCCCTCCCAGGAGGGGCTAACTAATGGCTAAGAAGCCCGCAAAGAGCGGCATCTCGCTGCGTCATTATGACGTGGTCGTTGCCCCCTATATCACCGAAAAATCGACGATGATGAGCGAGCACAACGCGGTTGTGTTCAAGGTCGCGAACGACGCCACCAAGCCCGAGATCAAGGCTGCTGTCGAAGCGCTCTTTTCGGTCAGCGTGACGAAGGTCAACACCATCGTCCAAAAGGGCAAGACCAAGAAGTGGAAGGGCACGCCCTACACCAAGTCTGACTTCAAAAAGGCAATCGTGACGCTGGCCGAAGGTCAGTCGATCGACGTGACCACGGGGATATAGGACCATGGCACTTAAGACATATAATCCGACCAGCCCCGCACGGCGCGGCCTGATCCTCGTCGACAAGTCGGCATTGTGGAAGGGCGGCCCCGTCAAGGCGCTGACCGAAGGCAAGAAGAAGACGGGCGGCCGCAACAACAAGGGTCATGTGACGTCGCGCGGGATCGCCGGCGGGCACAAGCAGAGCTATCGCTTCATCGATTTCAAGCGTCGCCAGTGGGACGTCGAAGGCACCGTCGAGCGGATCGAATATGATCCCAACCGCACCGCTTTCATCGCGCTGATCAGCTATGGCGAAGGCGATGTGAAATACATCATCGCGCCGCAGCGTCTCGCCGTTGGTGACAAGGTGCTCGCGGCAAAGAAGACCGACGTGAAACCGGGCAATGCGATGGAAATCGGACAGGTTCCTGTCGGCACGATTGTCCACAATGTCGAAATGAAGCCCGGCAAGGGTGGCCAGATCGCGCGTTCGGCAGGCACGTATGTGCAGGTCGTCGGTCGCGACCGTGGGATGGTCATCGTCCGTCTTAACTCCGGCGAGCAGCGTTACATCCACGCCAATTGCATGGCGACAGTGGGCGCGGTGTCGAACCCCGACAATGCCAATACCAATCTCGCCAAGGCAGGCCGCAACCGCTGGAAAGGCATCCGCCCGCTGACGCGCGGTGTCGCCAAGAACCCGGTCGATCACCCGCATGGTGGTGGTGAAGGCCGGACCTCGGGCGGTCGTCATCCCGTGACGCCATGGGGCAAGCCGACCAAGGGTGCGCGCACCCGTTCGAACAAATCGACCGACACGATGATCATCAAGTCGCGTCACGCCAAGAAGAAGAGGTAGTTATGGCTCGCTCAGTCTGGAAAGGTCCGTTTGTCGACCTGCATCTGCTGAAAAAGGCAGAAACCGCCGCCGAAACAAGTGCCCGTACGCCGATCAAGACCTGGTCGCGTCGTTCGACGATTTTGCCGCAGTTCGTTGGCCTCGTGTTCAGCGTTTATAACGGTCGCAAGTTCGTGCCGGTCTCGGTCAACGAAGACATGGTCGGCATGAAGCTCGGTGAATTTGCGCCCACGCGCTATTTCCCCGGTCACGCCGCTGACAAGAAGGGCAAGCGCTGATGTCAAAGACAGTGAACCCTCGCAAGGTTGCCGATAACGAAGCGCTGGCCATGTCCACCGCGATCCGTGGTTCGGCGCAAAAGCTCGGCCTCGTTGCAGCGCTCATCCGCAACCGCAAGGCGGGCGATGCGATGAACATCCTCCAGTTCTCGACCAAGGGTATGGCGATCGACGTGCGCAAGTGCCTCGCGTCGGCCATTGCGAATGCCGAAAACAACCACAATCTCGACGTCGACAGTCTCGTCGTCGTCGAAGCCAGCGTCGGCAAGGGATTGTCGATGAAGCGCTTTGCAACACGGGCCCGCGGCCGCTCGGCACGGATCGTCAAACCGTTCAGCCGTCTGCGCGTCGTCGTCCGCGAAGTTCAGGATCAGGAAGCCTAATATGGGTCATAAATCAAATCCGATCGGGCTTCGGCTTCAGATCAATCGGACGTGGGACAGCCGCTGGTATGCCGAAGGCGCCGATTATGGTCGGTTGCTGCTCGAAGACCTGCGCATCCGTCAGCACATCATGAAGACGCTGCCGCAGGCCGCGATCTCCAAAGTCGTGATCGAGCGTCCGGCCAAGCTGTGCCGTATCTCAATCTACGCGGCGCGGCCCGGTGTCATCATCGGCAAAAAGGGTGCCGACATCGAAGTGCTGCGCAAGACGATCGGCAAGATGACGTCGTCTGACGTGTCGCTGAACATCGTTGAAATTCGCAAACCCGAGATCGACGCAAAACTTGTCGCGCAGGGGATCGCCGATCAGCTCGAGCGTCGTATCGCTTTCCGTCGTGCGATGAAGCGCGCGATGCAATCGGCCATGCGGCTTGGTGCCGAAGGTATCAAGATCATGTGTGGTGGTCGTTTGGGCGGTGCCGAAATCGCCCGCGTCGAACAGTATCGCGAAGGCCGTGTGCCATTGCATACCCTGCGCGCGCACGTCGATTATGCCGAAGCCGAAGCGCACACCGCATACGGCGTTTGCGGGATCAAGGTCTGGATTTTCAAGGGCGAAATCCTTGGCCACGATCCGCTGTCGCAGGAACGGTTGATGCTTGAAGCGCAGACGTCGGGTGTTCGCCCGGCACGCGATGATCGCCGCTAGGGAATATAGATATGCTGCAACCTAGAAAAACGAAGTTCCGCAAGACCTTCAAGGGCAAGATTCACGGCGACGCCAAAGGCGGGACCGATCTGAATTTCGGGTCTTATGGCCTGAAGGCGATGGAGCCCGACCGGATTACCGCGCGCCAGATCGAAGCCGCACGTCGTGCGATCACGCGCCACATCAAGCGTCAGGGACGTTTGTGGATCCGCGTATTTCCCGATGTTCCCGTCACGTCGAAGCCTGCTGAAGTCCGCATGGGCAAGGGCAAGGGCGCGATCGAATATTGGGCAGCGCGGGTAAAGCCAGGCCGTATTCTTTTCGAACTCGACGGAGTTCCGGGGCCGATCGCGGCGGTTGCGTTCAGCCGTGCGATGGAAAAGCTGCCGATCAAGACCAAGGTTGTCGCGCGTTTGGGCGACTTCTCGCATCTGGGAGCCAAATAAGATGGCCAAGATTGCCGACCTTAAACTCAAGACCGACGATGAACTGTCGGGCCAGTTGGGCGAACTGAAGCGCGAGGCATTCAATCTGCGTTTCCAAGCTGCGACCAACCAGCTGGAAAAGCCCGCCCGTGTCCGCGTCGTTCGCCGCACGATTGCCCAGATCAAGACGCTGCAGACTGCTCGCAGCGCCGAAGGAGTGAAGTAATGCCCAAGCGCGTTCTCACCGGCGTCATTGTCTCGGACAAGGGCGACAAGACGGTGGTCGTCAATGTCGAGCGGAAGGTGAAGCACCCTCTGTACGCCAAGATCATCCGCCGCACGAAAAAATATCATGCCCATGACGAAGCCAATGTGTTCAAGCTTGGTCAGGTCGTCCGCATTGAAGAATGCGCGCCGATCAGCAAGCTGAAAACGTGGAAAGTCATCGACGGTAGCGGCGTTGCCGACACCGGTGTTGAGGACAACGCATAATGATCCAGATGCAATCAAACCTGGAAGTCGCTGACAACAGCGGTGCCAAGCGCGTTCAGTGCATCAAGGTGCTGGGCGGATCGAAGCGTCGCTTTGCCGGCGTCGGCGATGTCATCGTCGTATCGATCAAGGAAGCGGCACCGCGCGGCAAGGTCAAGAAGGGCGACGTTCACCGCGCCGTCATCGTCCGCACCGCTAAGGATATTCATCGCGCCGACGGCTCGACGATCCGTTTCGACACGAACGCTGCCGTGCTGGTCAACAAGAACGAAGAGCCGATCGGCACGCGTATTTTTGGTCCGGTGGTTCGTGAGCTTCGCGCCAAGAACTACATGAAAATTATCAGCCTCGCGCCGGAGGTGCTGTAATGGCATCGCTTAAGATCAAGAAGGGCGACAAGGTTGTCGTCCTGTCCGGCAAGGACAAGGGCAAGCACGGCGAAGTAACCAAGGCGTTCCCCAAGGATGGCAAGGTCATCGTGTCGGGCGTCAATATCGCAACGCGTCACCGCAAGGCGAGCCAGGAAAATCCGCAAGGTGGCCTCGATAAGTTCGAAGCACCGATGCATGCGTCGAAAGTCGCCATCGAAGACCCCAAGACGGGCAAGCCAACGCGCGTCCGGTTTGAAGTCAAGGACGGCAAGAAAGTTCGGATCGCTGTGCGCTCCGGGGAGCAGATCAATGGCTGATGCAGTTTACAAGGCGCGGATGAAAGCGCTTTACGACGACAAGATCGTCGCCGCGATGACCGAAAAGTTCGGGTATAAGAATTCGATGCAGGTCCCGCGGATCGACAAGATCGTCATCAACATGGGTGTCGGCGACGCAACGCAGGACAAGAAGAAGGTCGATCAGGCGGTTTCCGAAATGGAACTGATTGCCGGCCAGAAGCCTGTCGTCACGAAGGCCAAGAAGTCGATCGCGCAATTCAAGCTGCGCGAAGGCATGCCGATCGGCTGCAAAGTGACGCTGCGCAAGGAGCGCATGTATGAGTTCCTCGACCGCTTCATCACGATCGCATTGCCGCGCGTCCGCGATTTCCGTGGGTTGAGTGACAAGAGCTTCGATGGTCGCGGCAACTATGCGTGCGGTTTGAAGGAGCAGCTGATTTTCCCCGAAATCAGCTATGACAAAGTCGATCAGATCCGGGGTATGGACGTGATTGTCACGACCACAGCGAACACCGACGACGAAGCACGCGAGTTGCTCCGAATGTTCGGTTTCCCGTTCCCGATCCCGGCGCCTGCAGTGGTGGCCGAAGAAAAGAAGGCGGCATAAGCGATGGCCAAGAAAAGTTCGATCAACAAGAACGAGAAGCGCAAGGCCATGGTCAAGCGTTTTGCGCCGAAACTCGCGGCGTTAAAGGCAATCGCCAACGACGAAAGCGTCGATGACGGTGAGCGGCTGATGGCCCGCCTGAAAATGTCGACGCTGCCACGCAACGGCAATCCGACGCGCATCCGCAACCGCTGCGAGCTGACGGGTCGTCCGCGCGCTTATTATCGTAAGTTCCGCCTCTGCCGTATTCAGCTGCGCGATCTGGCCAACAAAGGCTTGATCCCCGGCGTTACGAAGTCGAGCTGGTAAGGGTTAAGATATGTCATTGACCGATCCATTGGGTGATATGCTCACCCGCATCCGCAACGGCCAGCAGGCGCGCAAGGACAGCGTGACAACGCCGGGTTCGAAACTGCGTCAGCGCGTCCTCGATGTGCTCCAGCGTGAAGGCTACATCCGTGGCTGGACCGCCGAAGAGGTTGCAGGCCACGACGGCATCCGCATCGAACTGAAATATTTCGAGGGCCAGCCTGCGATCAAGCATGTTGCCCGCGTCTCGAAGCCAGGTCGTCGCGTCTATTCGGGTAGCAAGGAATTGCCGCGTGTCCGCAATGGCCTTGGCATCACGATCGTTTCGACGCCGCGCGGTGTGCTTTCGGATGCCGAAGCGCGCGAGGCCAATGTCGGCGGTGAAGTCTTGGCGGAGGTATTCTGATGAGCCGCATTGGGAAAAAGCCAGTCGCAATTCCGGCGGGCGTTACGGCGTCGATGGATGACGGCATCATTTCGGTAAAGGGTCCCAAGGGCACGTTGTCGATGCCGATGCGCGAAGAAATCAGCTACACGCTTGATGACGGTGGTGTGCTCGTGAAGCCTGCTAACGCCACCAAGGCTGCGCGCGCGTTCTGGGGTATGCAGCGGACGATGGTTCAAAACCTCGTCACGGGCGTTACCGATGGTTTCACCAAGACGCTGGAAATCACCGGCGTTGGTTATCGTGCCAATGCGCAGGGCCCCAAGCTGAAGTTGCAGCTTGGCTATTCGCACGACGTCGATATCGATGTGCCGTCGGATCTGGACGTGAAAACGCCCGATCAGACGACGATCCATATCACGGGCATCGACAAGCAGAAGGTTGGCCAACTGGCCGCCGAAATCCGTCGCTGGCGCAAGCCGGAGCCTTACAAGGGCAAGGGCATCAAATATCGCGGCGAGTATATCTTCCGGAAAGAGGGTAAGAAGAAGTAATGGCAAAGCTGTCACTTTTCGAGAAGCGGCGCCAGCGCGTCCGCACCAAGCTGCGGGTCAAGGGCACATTGCGTCCTCGTCTGTCGATTCACCGTTCGGGTCGACATATCTATGCGCAGATCATCGACGACACGGCGGGCAAGACCGTCGCGGCGGCTTCCACGCTCGGCAAGGCAGGCGCAACCGTCGCGGCCGCCAACGAAGTCGGCAAGTCGGTGGCCGAAGCGGCCAAAGCTGCAGGTGTAACGCAAGTTGTTTTCGATCGTGGCGGGTTTCTGTTCCACGGTCGCGTCAAGGCGCTCGCCGATGGTGCGCGCGAAGGCGGATTGGAGTTCTAAATGGCTGATGAAATCGAAGTAACCGGCGCTGCGGCAGCC
>JBGSMP010000125.1:0-5935 GCA_041740105.1 Sphingomonadaceae bacterium | reverse complement strand
CCGCCAGCAACGCGCGCACGCCACCGCCGGCGTTGGGCGGCGTCTTCAGTGAAATCCCGCGCAGCACTTCGGCGACCCGCTCCAGCGCTTCCTCATAAGCCGGAAACGTCGCCGCATCCTTCGCCGAAAAGCGCGCGAATTCGGCCTGCGTCCGCGCCGTCCCGCCGCCGAGTTTCAGATAATCATTCTCGAACGGGAAGAAGTTCGAGATGGTCCGCTCGATAATCTTCCAGCCGCGCTCGTGCAGCCGCATATCCTTGATCACCTTGGGCCGCAGCAGACTGACGGTGTAGCTCGCGGTCGAATTGCGGAAACCGGGGTGGAATTCCTCGGTAACGCATGCCCCGCCGATAACGTCGCGCTTTTCGAGAACGCGAACCTTCATACCCGACCGCGCCAGATAAAACGCGCAGACAAGCCCGTTATGCCCGCCGCCGATGATCACGGCATCATATGTCTTGGTCATGTGGCGTAGCGCTCCGGTGGGGTCTGCATCCTCGTTTCCGGGATGATCCCGCGTAGCCGGTTTGCAAAACTGCGCAAGCACACCTCGCTTGCTGCCAGTGGCCCCGCCGTGAAATAGGCCGACCCCATCCCCGCCTGAACCCGCTCGATCAGCCACGTGTCTTCGGCATTCACCACCCGGTTGATCCTTCCGTTGGCATAGCGGGCCAGCTTCATTTCGCGCCGGTCATCGGGCAGCGCATAGCTCATCACGCGCAGCATCGTCACTGTCGGCGATACAGGCACCCAATGCATGAAATCGATCTGGTCGCCGTAAATGTCGAACGCCATGTTCGGCCATAGTTTCCAGTAAACCCAACGCCGTTGCGCCGCCTCGGGCAGGTGATCGACGCGCGGCAGATGCGTCTGGTAAAAGCATTCCCAGAAATTGACCGACGGACGGTCGGCAATCTCGCCCGACATCCGGTCGACCCAGCCATGCGCCTCGATCGCGTAACTCTTGCCGAACAACCGCGACAGCCCGTCATGCGCCACCGGAATGTGGAGATTGTCCGAATAATTGTCGCCGACATTCTTCCAGTTCACACCCCGCGGCCGCGACCATGGCGTGCCGATCGGCTGCATTTCGGCAAACTTATACGGCGCGATCTCCGCCTCCGCAGGCGCCATCATTTCCGCTACGGATGGCCCGCCATCGTCGCGCAATCGCACGAAAACAAATCCCTGCCAAACCTCGACATCAACCGCGACCAGCCCCGTCGCCGCCATATCCAGCGCCGGATAATCCCCGCGCATCGGCACCCCCGACAACCGCCCGTCCAGCTCGTAAACCCACGCATGATAGGGACAAACCAGCTTCTTCGCGCACCCCGCGTCGCCATCGACAATCCGCATCCCGCGATGCCGGCATACGTTCACGAACCCCCGCACCACGCCATCATCGCCGCGCACGACAACGATATTCTCACCCAGCAAGTCAATCGTCCGCCAGTCGCCCGCGCCCGGCATGTCCGACTCATGACAAACAATCTGCCACGAAGGCCGAATCACCCGCTCCATCTCGACCGCGAAATAATCGGGGTCATGGTACGTCCAGCCGGGCAGGCCGAAGTCATCAACAGACGTGGGGACGGGTTTCAGGTGGGTTGCCATGATCCCATCCTAAGGCGACAGCCTTTACGCAGCAACCTTCGACCTTGACGCCCGCTTGCGCTCGTTCGGGTCCAGATGCGTTTTCCGCAACCGGATCGATTTCGGCGTCACCTCGACCAATTCATCATCGTCAATATAGGCGATCGCCTGTTCCAGCGTCATCCGCTTGGGCGGCGTCAACCGGATCGCGTCGTCCTTGCCGCCGCTCGCGCGGAAGTTGGTCAGCTGCTTGGTCTTCATCGGGTTGACTTCGAGGTCGTCGGTCTTGGCATTTTCGCCGACGATCATGCCCTCGTAAAGCGCTTCCTGATGCGCCACGAACAGGATGCCGCGTTCCTCGAGTGGCCCCAGCGCATAGCTGTTCGCTTCGCCCGCGCCATTCGAGATCAACACGCCGTTCTTGCGCCCTTCGATCACGCCCTTGTGAGGCCCGTATTTTTCGTACAGCCGGTTCATGATCCCCGTGCCGCGCGTGTCGGACAGGAATTCGCCGTGATAGCCGATCAGGCCGCGTGCGGGCGCGCTGAAGGTAATCCGCGTCTTGTTGCCGCCACTCGGCCGCATGTCGGTCAGCTCGGCTTTGCGCATGTTCATCTTTTCGACGACCGTGCCCGAATATTCCTCGTCGACGTCGATGACGACGGTTTCATAAGGCTCGGTGCGCTTGCCGTCTTCCTCGCGAAACAGGACGCGCGGGCGGCTGATGCCCAGCTCGAAGCCTTCGCGGCGCATCGTTTCGATGAGCACACCCAGTTGCAATTCGCCGCGGCCGGCCACTTCAAAACTGTCCTTGTCGGCGCTTTCGGTTACCTTGATCGCGACATTCGATTCGGCTTCGCGGAAGAGACGGTCGCGAATCATCCGGCTTGTCACCTTGGTGCCTTCGCGTCCCGCCATCGGGCTGTCGTTGACGGCAAAGCGCATCGACAAGGTCGGCGGATCGATCGGCTGTGCGTGCAGGGGCTCCGACACACTCGGATCGCAAATCGTGTTGGCGACCGTCGCCGTCGTCAGACCGGCAATCGAAATAATATCCCCGGCATGAGCCTCGTCCACGGGCATCCGCTCGAGCCCGCGAAACGCCATGATTTTCGACGCGCGACCGGTTTCGACAATCTTGCCATCGGGATCGAGCGCATGGATCGCCATGTTGGTCCGCACGGAACCGCTGAACACCAGGCCGGTGAGGATGCGACCAAGGAAGTTGTCGCGATCAAGCAACGTCACGAGGAACTTGAACGGCCCGTCAGGGTCCGCCGACGGCTCGGGCACATGCGAAACGATCGTTTCGAATAACGGCGCCAGCGTCCCCTCGCGACGCGCTGGATCGAGGCTGGCATAGCCATTGCGCCCGCTGGCATAAAGCACGGGAAAATCGAGCTGTTCGTCAGTCGCTTCCAAGGAAACGAACAGGTCGAATACTTCGTCGAGCACTTCCTGAATGCGTTCGTCCGGCCGGTCCACCTTGTTGACGACAACGATCGGACGCAGACCGAGCGCAAGCGCCTTGCCGGTCACGAATTTGGTCTGCGGCATCGCCCCTTCGGACGCATCGACGAGCAGGATAACGCCATCGACCATCGATAGAATACGCTCGACCTCGCCACCGAAATCCGCGTGGCCCGGCGTGTCGACAATATTGATCCGCGTATCGACGCCGTTCCCGTGCCATTCCACGCTGGTGCACTTGGCCAGAATCGTGATCCCGCGTTCTTTCTCTAAGTCGTTCGAATCCATCGCACGCTCTTCGATGCGCTGGTTTTCGCGGAACGTGCCTGACTGGCGGAACAGTTGGTCGACGAGAGTTGTTTTGCCATGATCGACGTGCGCGATAATGGCCACATTGCGGAGGCTCATTGATAATCCTGAACTGAGTGCGGGAATTTGGAGCGCGCCTACGCGATTTTGTGCGCTGCGGCAAGGATGACGCGCGTTCCCGAGTCGACCGATCTGTGGCAATGACGTGCGCGTGACCCAGTCGAACAACCGCCGGACGATAATCCTCGACCGATTGGCCGATTATGTACTGGCCGAAGGGCTGGGTGCGTCGAGCTTGCGGCCGCTCGCCAAGGCAGCGCAAACGAGCGACCGGATGCTGCTCTATTATTTCAAGGACAAGAATGAGCTTGTCTCGGCAACGCTCGCGCATATTGCTACCCGCCTCGCCCTTGTCCTGACCGAGGCAGCGCCCGCGACGCCCGAAAGGTTTCCGGTTGCCTGCATGCGCCTCGCAACGCTCGTTCGCGACGATGCGCTTTGGCCCTACATGCGGCTTTGGCTCGAAGTTGCCAGCCTCGCTGCGCGCGGCGATCTTGTTTTCCACGCGGTCGGCAACGAAATCGGGCGGGGATTTCTTGCCTGGGTTCAAGGTCAGCTTGATCCGCCGTCGCCCGACAATGCGGCCCTATTGCTGGCGATGATCGAAGGTGTCGTGCTGCTTAAAAGCATTGGTCTCGACGATGTCGCGACATCGGCAATCGCGGCTTATGGTTCAGTCTCGGCGGTTGAATAGAAATGCGATACACTGGCCGACGGCCGCGCCCCACAGGATCACTGCGCCCGAGGCAGCGGTTTGCGCCGCGCTGTCGCCATAAAGTGACGGCAACCACGCAAGCGCAATGCCGTCGAGAAACATCGCGGCGGTCGTGGCAATCGCCATCCCGAGGCCGATCTGGCTGCGGTCGAGGCCGGCTCCTTTCCAGATGAGGATTACCGAAGGCACCGACGCGGGCACCAATGCCATATAAAGGATCATCCGGTTCGCGCCCTCGAAGGCGCCCATCGCTCCCAGTGTCCGCGCCAGCACCGCCGCCAAATACCAAAGGATCATGCCCAATATGACGGCGATCGTGATCTGCCTTGCCGACATGCCGATCCGCGTCATCGATAAACTCCTGCTTGCTCGTCCGCCGGTAGCAAATTGTAGCGACTGCTACAACAGAAATCGTTGCGTGTAACGGCCTCGCTGCGTATCACTTGAATAATACACACTATCGCGCCTATCTTGTCGGCAACGACAATAGGAGCTGACGCGCATGGCCACGCAACTCGCCGACCTTACCGACCTCGTGCTGACCGCGCCTGAGCCGGTCGTGACGGTTGCGCCTGAAAAGGCGAGCGGCCTTGTTCCGCTCGACGACACGCAGCGCACCGCGCTCGAGGCAAAGGCCGACGCCTTCGTCGAGGAGCTTGCCGCGCAGGATGTGAACTCGCCCGAATTCGGCAAACGGGTCGATCAGATCAGCGACATGGGTCGCCGCGAGATCGCCGAAGCGGCAGGGCAGTCGAACCGCTTTCTCGACCGCCCCGTCCGCGCGATGGACAAGGAAGGCGGCGTCGGCACCGACCTCGCCGAGTTGCGCCGTACGATCGAGGATCTCGATCCCGGCAAGCAGGGCAATCTGCTCGCGCCGAAAAAGCTGTTCGGCATCATTCCGTTCGGCAGCAAGATGCGCAATTATTTCGATGGTTATAAGTCATCGCAATCGCACATCGCCTCGATCCTGACGCGGCTGTCGTCGGGCAAGGACGAATTGCTAAAAGACAATGCCGCGATCTCGGTCGAGCGTCAGGCGCTTTGGGCAGCAATGGGTCGGCTCGAACAGATGATCCATGTGTCGAAGGCGCTCGATGCAAAACTCGAAGCCAAAGCCTTCGAACTCGAAGCGTCGGACCCTGCCAAGGCCAAGGCCATCCGTGAAAGCGCGCTCTTCTATGTCCGCCAGCGCACGACCGATCTGCTCACGCAGATGGCGGTCACGGTGCAGGGCTATCTCGCGCTCGACCTCGTGAAGAAAAATAATGTCGAGCTCGTCAAAGGTGTCGACCGCGCGTCGACCACAACCGTGTCGGCGCTGCGCACGGCAGTAACCGTGGCACAGGCCATGACCAACCAGAAGCTTGTGCTGGCCCAGATCACCGCGCTGAACACCACGACGGCAAACATCATCGATTCGACCGGCACGATGCTGAAACAAAATACGGCTGCCATCCATGAGCAAGCGGCTGGATCGACGATCCCGCTCGATACCCTGAAACGCGCGTTCCAGAATATCTATGACACGATGGACGCGATCGACGTGTTCAAGGCGAAATCACTGGTTTCGATGAAAACCACGGTCGACGCGCTGTCGAGCGAAGTCGAAAAGTCGAAAGGCTATATCGCCCGTGCCGAAGGCGCGTCGCAGGCGCGGTTGTCCGCCAGCGAATCCGTCAACCCGTTTGCGCCCGTGTGATGAACAGCACCGACGAAGCCATCGCGAGGGCCGAAGCCGTCCTGACGCGCGTTACGGCGCCGCCGAAATATTCGGCGCGCGTT
>JBGSMP010000116.1:0-3580 GCA_041740105.1 Sphingomonadaceae bacterium | reverse complement strand
ATCGCCGATGTCGCTGTCGACGGCGGGGTCATCGCCGCAATCGGGCATATCTCCACCCACGGCCGCGAGGAAATCGATGCCACCGGGAAGATCGTCGCGCCCGGCTTTGTCGACATCCACACCCATTATGACGGGCAGGCGACGTGGGACAGCGAGATGGGCCCGTCGAGTTGGCACGGCGTCACCACCGTCGTCATGGGCAATTGCGGCGTCGGTTTTGCGCCCGCGAAGAAGGACAAGCATGACTGGCTGATCGGCCTGATGGAAGGGGTCGAGGATATCCCCGGCACTGCATTGGCCGAAGGCATGAGATGGGATTGGGAGAGCTTTCCCGATTATCTTGATGCGCTCGAACGCCTGCCGCGCACCATCGACATCGGTACCCATGTTCCGCACGGCGCGTTGCGTGCTTATGTCATGGGCCAACGCGGCGCGGATAATGAAGAACCGACCAAGGCCGACATCGCCGAAATGGCGCGGCTGGTTGAGGAAGGCTTGCGCGCAGGCGCTTTGGGCTTTTCCACTTCGCGGACGATCTTGCACAAATCGATTGATGGCGAGCTCGTCCCCGGCACAACTGCGACCGAGCCCGAGCTTGTCGGCATTGGCCGCGCGATGGGCAAGGTCGGGCACGGGGTGTTCGAACTGACCACAGACTTCATGGAGGAATGGGACGAATTCGGCTGGATGGGGCGGTTGAGCCGCGAGACAGGGCTGCCTATCGCTTTCACCATGTTGCAATCGCCGATCAAGCAGATGCCGTGGACCGAGCAAATGGCGGCGATGAAGGCGGCCAATGACAATGGCGCCAATCTGGTCGCGGCGATTGGCCTGCGCGGGATCGGCGTGATCATGAATTGGCGTGGCACGGTGCATCCGTTCATGCGGAAACCGAGCTGGCAACAAATCGCGGGGCTGCCTTGGGAACAGCAGAAGGCAAAACTGTCCGACCCGGCGTTCAAGGCGGCAATGCTGGCGGAGGACAATATGCCGCCGCCGTCGGTCGATATGGCACCGTTCTTCATGCTGGTAACCGCTGCGTGGGCGATGCAATTCCCGCTCGGCGACGGGTTCAGTTACGAACCGACGCGCGAAGAAAGCGTCTTCGGCTTTGCGCAAGCCGCGGGCAAAGACAGCGCCGAATATGCCTATGACCAGTTAATGGCCGACGATGGCAACGGCATGATTTACCTGCCCATCCTGAACTATATGGACGGCAATCTGGACTTCACCAAAGAGCTGTTGCAGCGCAAGGATATCGTTGCGTCGCTGTCCGACGGCGGCGCGCATTGCGGGACGATTTGCGACGCGGCGTCACCGACGTTCCTGCTGAGCTACTGGGCGCGCGACCGCAAGGCGGGGACGATATCGCTCGAATTAGCGGTAAAGAGGCAGTGCCACGACACAGCGCGGCTCTATGGGCTGAATGATCGCGGCGTGTTGAAGTCGGGTTATCTGGCGGACATAAACGTGATCGATTTTGAAGAACTGAAGTTGCAAAAGCCATGGCTGGCGTTCGACCTGCCAGCGGGCGGCAAACGCTTGCTGCAAAAGGCGACCGGCTATGTCGCTACGGTAAAGTCGGGCGTGGTCACGTTCCGCGATGGCGTGATGACAGGCGCGCTACCGGGAATTGTAGTGCGAGGTCCGCAAAACGTCGCAATGGCTGAAGCAGCGGAGTGAAATCTCGACCAAAGTAATGCTTTGGCCGAAACTTTCTACACCCGCATCGGCATCAGAACGTACAACGCTGCGCTCTTGTCATTCTCGCGGATCAACGTTGGCGCGCTGGCGTCGGCGAGGTGGAGTTCGACAACGTCGCCTTCGATCTCGCTCAATATGTCCATCAAATAGCGTGCGTTGAAGCCGATTTCGAAGCCGTCGCTGCTATATTCACCCGATACTTCTTCGGCTGCCGTCCCGTTTTCGGGGCTGGTGACCGACAGCGTAATCTTGTCCTTGTCGAGCGCCATTTTGACCGCGCGGGTTTTTTCGGTGGCGATGGTGGCGACGCGGTCGACGCCTTGGCTGAAGGCCTTGGGGTCGATGCGCAGCAGCTTATCATTCGCGGTAGGAATGACGCGGCTGTAATCGGGGAAGGTGCCGTCGATCAGCTTTGATGTCAGGATGACATGGTCGAAGGTGAAGCGGATTTTGCTCGCCGAAAGGTCGACCTGAATGACATTGTCGCCGCTTTCATCGAGCAGCTTGCGGACTTCGGCGACGCATTTGCGCGGCACGATGATGTCGGGCATACCTTCTGCACCAGCAGGGCGGGGCAGGGTCACGCGCGCGAGGCGGTGCCCGTCGGTCGCAGCGGCTTTCAAGACTGGCTCGGCATCCTCGGTGACGTGCAGGAAAATACCGTTGAGATAATAACGCGTTTCTTCGGTCGAAATTGCAAAGCGCGTTTTGTCGATAATCTGGATCAGCGACGATGCGGGAATTTCGAAAGATGTGGGCAAATCGCCCTCGGCAATCATCGGGAAATCGTCGCGCGGCAGTGTCGCCAGACTGAACCGCGCACGACCCGCATTTACCGCCATCCGGCCATCTGCGGCGTGCAATTGAACCTGCGAACCTTCCGGTAATTTACGCGCGATTTCGAACAGGGTATGCGCCGAAACTGTAGTCGCACCGGGCGTTTCCACCTGCGCTGCAAAGGTTTCGACGACCTGCAAATCGAGGTCGGTCGCAGTCAGTTTGATCGCGCCGCCGTCGCTTGCCTCGATCAGGACGTTGGACAAGATGGGGATGGTGTTGCGCCGTTCGACCACCGACTGGACGTGGCTCAGGCTTTTCAGCAGGGTCGCGCGTTCTATCGTGGCTCTCATGTCTAATCCCCTAATCGGGTATGGCGCGCCAAATCCTGCGCCGAAAAACCCTATTTCTATGCCGAATCTGTCTTAATGTCTTTGTCCGGTAGGGCAAGCCGATAGCTTTTGCCAAGTGTAATAAGCTGTGGAATAAGGCCAATTATGGGGATTTCGACAAATGGTAAACGCCTTTTCATCGCACGGCATGGAGAGACGGTGTTTAACAAGATCGCCCGGATGCAGGGGCAGGCCGAGGTGCATACGCCGCTGACTTGGGAAGGCTGTGTGCAGGCCAAGATGATGGGCCGGTCACTGGCGAATTATCTCGGGGGCGACGACAGGCCGCAGCTTTGGTCATCCACCGCCGGAAGAGCGCTACAGACGCTGGCGATTGTGGCCGATGAGATTGATGCCGATTGGCACCAGACGCGCCGCGACGATCGTTTGCTTGAGATCGACGTCGGTAGCTGGTCAAGTCGCACCTACGCCGACATTTCCGCCGAGATTGGCCCGATTGTCGATATGGAGCACAAGCTTTTTTCGGTCAGGCCTGATGGCGGAGAGTGGTATGATGACGTCGCGGCGCGGCTATCGCACTGGATAAGCGAGCAGGCGTTCCAACATGATATGCTGGTTATCTGCCACGGCATGACCGCACGCGTTTTGCGCGGCTTGCTATTGGGCCACGCCGCGATGGAAGGGTTCGATGCGCCGATAGCGCCGAGCCTCGCGCAGGGCAGCATGGTGATGATCCGTGACGGTGT
>JBGSMP010000082.1:0-4326 GCA_041740105.1 Sphingomonadaceae bacterium | reverse complement strand
TCGCCTCGGCGATCTGGTCAAAGCCGAGTTGCGGCGGAGCTTCGGCGCGTTCGGCGTCAAGCAGCATGAGGGGCAAGGCGCGCCGCGTGCAGTTGAGAATATCCCGGCCCGAAAGACCCGGCGAGGCGGCTGCGGCCTGCGCCAGCAAATGCGCCCGCGGCAGAGCCAATGGAATCTTGTCGACGATGAAACGGCCCCACAATCTGAGCCGCGCCGCTTCGTCAGGCAGCTCAAACGTCACTTGGTGAGTGATGCGGCTCTTGATCGCGTCGTCATAGTCGCGGGCATAGTTGGTCGCGAAGATGACGAGCCCCTCATGCGCGCTCAACTCGGTCATCATCGTGTTGCGCGTCGCGTTCATGTCGCTGTCGATGCCCTGCGACACCGAAATTCGCCGGCCGAGCAGCGCGTCGGCTTCGTCGAAGAAAAGGACCGCCTGTTCTTCTCGCGCGCAGCGGAATGCCTTCTGAAGATTCTTCGACATCTGCCCCTTAAGGCTGCTCTCGAGATCGCCAATCGTAAGTGGTAGGAACGGCATCCGCAGTTCGCCCGCTAGCGCTTCAGCGGCGAGCGTTTTGCCCGTCCCGGGGGGGCCGAAGAAATTGACGATCGCAGTGCTGCCTTGATGGTCGACCGCAGCGAAATCCCAGTCATCATAGATAATTCGATGAAAACGCAACAAAGCGATACATTCGTTGATCTGGCGATGGGTGCTTTCGGTCAGGATCACATCCTGCGAGAGGACATGACGAGGTGACCTAGTCTTATATACTGTATTTAGTTCCGATGAGGAGCTGCGCTTATCGTCAATCATCACTGTGCCCCTTGCTTGATGTCTATCGCATCTAGATTTGCCTAGTGCGATTAGCTGGATTGTACGCGGTATCGTCGCATCAATAGTAGTGGCGTAGAGCCGTCATCGATTGCCTTGAACAAAGTTTGCGGCCGCGAAAGTAGCTGAATCGTCGCGTCGAGCGACGGAGTGTCCTTGCCCCATTGGCGGTTAGTCTGTTGCAGGAAGCGTGTGACCGGCGAGGATTCGCGAGGTTCGATCAGCACGTAAGCAGTGTATTCACCGTCGAGCTTTTCGACTTCGGATGGATAGCCTGGCAGAGCTCCGAAGAAGCCTTGGTCTAAAGGAAAGGGCGAGTGTGCCCAGCGGATGACATCGCCGACATTCTGGTTCCAGATTCGATCTGCATTGACAGGCCGGAAGCCGCGGCAGTCGGGATTGCGCACAAAGAACATCCACCCAAATGAGGGCTGAGCCAAGGGTTGGGCCAGTCCGATCGTCATCGCATCTCCATAGGCAAAGGGTATGATCGGCAAAGTTACAGTATCGACCGGCGCTGCCGCCGCGGGAAATCGGCCGCGATCGCGCGATTGCCCGACGTGACGCAGCAGCCCCAGCGGGGTTGTTCGGCTGCGAAACTCATCAAATGAGTTAAGCTGCAGGACAATGGCCGCATGTGCGCGGTCAAACGCGTCGTTCGGTGCTTGGAGGCCCCTCAGCGCGTCGGCAAAGAAGTCGGTGAACGGACGATCCCAATCCTCGGGACGGATTTGCGCACCGATCGGCGCATTATTTTTCGCAACCTTCGCCAGTGCTGCGTTGAAATAGTCCGATAACCGCATGCGATCCTGCGCCGACAGTTGGCGTTCACCCTTCTTGATTTTTGAAACAGCCTCCCGCTGCGGCTGCTCGTCCATCACATCCTCGTAGAGCACCGCCCCCAAGGTCGTTGATGAAACGTTCACGTTGCAGAACGCCCCGAGGCCTTCGAATTTGAGCGCAAGATCGTAAATCGCCGCCATCAGTTCGCTCCTGTTGCTTTCCAGCCGATTTGTAGCGTGTGGCAACAAATTCCAATTGCTATTCCTTGCTGCCCTTGATGTCTAAGCAAGCTTCAATGACGGGAGTGTTTCATGCTGGGCGCCGCACTGCTGATTGGAAATTCGCGCTACAAGACGCTGCCGCCGCTGCACACGCCGGTGGGAGATGTCGACTATCTCGGCGCGCGTCTGCGCGAGATCGGCTTCAATACGACCGTCGTGCACGACGCCGGTTTCGCTAGACTGAGCCATAGCGTGTCGACTTTTCGCGAAACGGTTGTCGGTCTTCCCCCCGAAAGCCGTGTGATGCTCTATTTTGCCGGACACGGCATCCAGTATTCGGGAGAGAATTATCTGCTGCCGATCGACGTCGATCCGCCGCGCGTGGGCGGGAGTTGGGCGATGCTCTCACTTTCGCTCAGCACAGTGTTGACGCAGATTTGTTGGCGCAGCGACCAGCAGAAATTGATCGCGCTAGATGCCTGCCGTGTAAGCGGGATTCCTAGCACTACGCGCAATGGAGATCGCGGTCTGGTCGAAGCACAACCGAATTCGCATCGGCACGTGCACGAGACGATGATCATGTTCGCGGCCGCGCCAGGCGAAGTCGCCGGCGACGGGAGCGACACTGGCACAAGCCCATTTTGTCGTGCGCTATGGGCCGCGCTCGAACGCCCTTGTCGCCCGCTCGGCGCAATTGGGGCGGAAGTCGCGCGTCAGGTACGGGCTCAGGAAGTCCACCAAGTCCCGTGGGTTCACCACAATTTCATCGACACCTATGAGTGGGATTTTGTGGGGCCGACAACCGTCGACTTGCCGCCGGCTCCCCCGGTTTTCAAGAAATCGCCGATACAGCAAATCTGGAGCGATGACGCCGCAGGTCAAAGAACGAACATTTTCATCCGAGTGACATCGGGCCGCGAGGCTGAATTCGATCGAGCAATGGACGCCGGGCCGATCCAGGATTTCAGAGAGTACGGAACGATCGTGTTCTCATGCTCCGACGACGATATGAACGAAGGAGTCGTATCCTATATGCGCGAGCACTACGGCTTTGAAGTCGTGAAGCCCGAGTGCAAAAAGACCTCTGCACCACCTGCCGCCGTGCAACCTCTCCCCAAACCGGTATCAACCGAAGCGCCGCCGCCCTTGCTCGTAGCACTACGACAGCAAATAGGGCGAAGCCGCTGGAAATGGATCGTACTATTGGTCGCACCGCAAAATCGCACCCCCTTCGCGGCGCTCGCCGACAAATTGCTCGATATGGACAAGAAATTTAATCGGCCGCAGACACCGGGGGTCATAGGCGACGTGCTCGATATCTTGCGCGGCAAGCATGTCAGCGGATTCAACCTCGATGTGCTAGCGCAATATGGCGCAATCGTCGCCAAGGGTGACGGCGCTACTGTCCCGGTGGACGTTCTGACTAAACTTGCTCGGGATTATGGTGTCGCGTTCAACTGGGCTGGCTGGACGACTATGAACGGAGCGACCGCAGATTGTCGAAGGCTTCCTGGCTGACCGCAAGCCGCAGCAATATCGCCACCTGACAAGCTCGATCAGTGTGAACCGGCCATAAACGCGGGCCTGTTGATTCAAATGCCTTCGTAATGGCCAGCCCTCCATCCGGAGGCTGTCACAACACGGAGTGCGTTGTCATGAATTATGATGGTTTTTCCGACGGCAATGTCGTCCCCTCGATCCCGGCGATCGTCGAGGCGAATTACGAGGAGCGAACGGCCCTCACGCTGCTGCTCGACATCTCGGAGTCGATGAGCGGCCGACCAATCGATCAGATTCATCAGGGGTTCGAGAAACTGAAGGCGCTGATCAAGCGCGACCCGCTGGTGGCCTCCCGGGTGTGCATCAACATCATCACCTTCGGCGGTCGGGGACCGGAAACCGTTACGGTGGTGCAAGACTTTGTCGATGGCATCGATTTCGATCCATCGATCTCTCTCATCGCGGGCGGCCTGACTCCGATGGGGGGCGCTGTCCAGATCGCTCTCGAAAAGCAGGAGCAGTTCAAGAAGGACGTCCGCGCCAGCGGCGGCACCTACAAGCGGCCATGGATTGTTCTAATGACTGACGGCGCCCCGACGGACGACTATAAGGCCGTCGCCGCGCGCTGCGCCAAGATGGTGAGTCAGGGCAAGCTGCTGTTCTGGCCGCTCGCCACCGACGGTGCAGATCACAGCGTCCTATTGGAATTCGCTGGTCCCGATGGTCACGTCTTCGACGTGGCCGGCGCGGATCTGAGCGCGATGTTCGAGTGGATCGGTGTGTCAGTCGCAAGCGCATCATATTCGTTTGCTGGCGAGGAGGTCCAGTTTACCGCGCCCGGCCGCATCATCAGCGCACGAGTGTGAGATGGAACAGGCACTCCAAGCCATCTGCGAAGTGCCGATGCCCTCCAGGACTGAGAGCCTGGAGACCGGCAACTGGCGCGTGGCGGCGTGTGCCGTGGCCGGCCCCGGGCATCACGCCCGGGGC
>JBGSMP010000070.1:0-6272 GCA_041740105.1 Sphingomonadaceae bacterium | reverse complement strand
CGCCTGAAAAGCGTCGGCATAGGCCGGCTGCTTGGGCACGCGGGCGCCGAACCGGGCAATGCGGATCAGGCGCTTGATGGGAAGCGGGGTCAGCGGATCGCGCTCAAGCCCCGTCAGCGCGCCATGCCGCGCCAACGTCCGCGCCCATTTCATCAGGCGCCAGATGTGAGTTGTGGCCTGCGTCAAATTTTCCAGCCGCTGTGGATCGCCACGAGTCCGCCGAGCATGGGTTCAACTTTGGTCTGTACGAATCCGGCATCGGCAATCATGCCTTCGAACGTCGGCATGTCGGGGAAACGGCGGATCGATTCGATCAGGTAGCGATAGCTGTCTTCATCGCCGGCGATCATCTGGCCGATCTTGGGCACGATTCGGTGCGAATAGGCGTCATAGATGTCGCCGAACCCGGGCCAGACTGTCGTCGAGAATTCGAGGCAGAAAAACCGGCCGCCGTGTTTCAGCACGCGGTGCGCCTCGCGAAGTGCCTTCGGGATATCCGTCACGTTCCGGATGCCGAACGCAATCGTACAGGCATCGAAGCTTTTGTCGGGAAATGCGAGTGTCTCGGCATTGGCCTGTGTCCAAACAAGCCCGTCGATCCCGCGCTGCGCGGCGCGCGATATGCCGACGTCGAGCATGTCGGCATTGATATCGGCAACCGTGATCGAAGCGCCCGATGGGGCCATCCGGAAGGCAATGTCGCCGGTGCCGCCCGCCATATCGAGAATATATTCACCGGCGCGCGGTTTGACGCGCGTTACGAAGCGGTCTTTCCAGAGCCGATGCATGCCCGCCGACATGGCATCGTTCATCCGGTCATAGTTGCGGGCAACGCTGGTGAAGACCTCGCCGACTTTGGCGGTCTTTTCTTCGGGGGCGACCTGCTGGTAGCCGAAAGATACGGTTTCGTTCATCGGGTTGCTCTAGCGGGGGGTTGCCCCCGTCGCAAACGCATCCTAGCCGGTTTTGTGCCCGAACTTCCCGAAGTCGAAACAACAGTGCGCGGCCTCGAGCCTGCGTTGCTCGGTTCCGTCCTGACGCGCGTCGATGTCCGCCGTCCCGACCTGCGCCGCGCCATACCCGTTGATCTTCGGCAGCGAATGACCGGCGCACGCGTGACTGGCCTGTCACGTCGCGCGAAATACGGGATTATTGAAACGGATCGCGGCGACAGCATGATCTTTCATCTCGGCATGTCGGGGCGATGGCGTGTCGATGCAGGCGTGATCGGCACGCATGACCATCTTGTGATCGAAACCGACAGTCGGCGGGTGCTGGCGCTGTGCGATCCGCGTCGCTTCGGCTCGATTGACCTTGTTGATACAATAACGCGCGACGCGTGGCCGCCGTTTGCGGCGCTGGGTCCCGAGCCACTGGGCCCCGATTTTCATGCCCCGCACTTGAAGCACGTGCTCGCGGGACGGAGTGCACCAATCAAGGCGATGCTGCTCGACCAGCGCATCGTTGCCGGGCTCGGCAATATTTACGTCTGTGAAGCGTTGAACATGGCGGGCATTTCGCCGACGCTGGCGGCAGGGCGCGTAGCCAAGTCGCGGCTTGATCGACTCGTGATCGCCGTGCGCGATGTGCTGACAGCGGCAATCGCAGCGGGTGGCTCGTCGTTGCGCGACTATGTCCGCCCCGATGGGCAGCTTGGCTATTTCGCGAAAGACTGGCGCGTATATGGTCGCGAAGGCGAGACCTGTGTCTGTGGCGGCACGGTGGAACGCCGCGTCGATGGCGGTCGGTCGACCTTCTGGTGCCGCCGTTGCCAGCGTTGACCTTTGCCAAGCTGCCCGCTATGCGCGCTGTCCGGGACGGGGCGATCGAATCGCGCCGCTTTTTTATTTTACAGCAAGTCGAGGTTTTTTCATGGCGAACACGCCGCAAGCAAAGAAGCGTATCCGCCGGAACGACCGGCGCGCAGAAGTGAATGGCAGTCGCGTGGGTCGCATTCGCACGTTCGTGAAGAAAGTGGAATTGGCACTGGCGTCTGGCGACAAGGCAGCGGCCGCTGAAGCATTGCACGCCGCACAGCCTGAAATGGCGCGCGGCGTTGCCAAGGGCGTGCTTCACAAGAATACGGCGTCGCGCAAGTTTGCGCGGTTGACGAAGCGAGTCTCTGCACTCGGCTGATTGCTTATACCTACGCTCAAAAAGGGCTCGTCGACAATACCGTCGGCGGGCCCTTTTTCGTTGCGCAAGTGTGACAGAAAAAAGTCCAGCTTTTCCCACGATTCGCCCCCTCCACTTTTTGTAAAACCCCAAAAAATGCCGAAAATTGGCGGGAAATTCGCCTTATCCGCAGATTTGCGCCGCTCGTCGATGTCAACGGGATTATTTCAATTATTTTGCACCTGCCGTGCTTGCGCACCCCTCATGTTGCGCCCAAAAACAGTGTCAGACACGCAAGCGAATCGCTCCGGCGGAACAGCTCGATCACTGTGTTGCAAATCTGTTAAGCGCTCGCGCGTTTGACTGCGGCATCTGTTTTCGCGCGTTCGAAAGGGCAGGTTTATGAGCGTTTTAGCGACGGGGGAGGTTGCGTGAATCAAGATTCGGCCATCAGGAGCGATCAAGACGCACGTGTCGTGACGGCGTGGGCAACTGTCCGTGACGGTCTGCGCAAGGATGTTGGTGCGCGAAGCTTTGATCGCTGGCTGGGCCGTATTACCCTTGGTGATTATTGCGGCGCGGATCGTTCGATAACGCTGATGCTGCCGTCGGCATTTATGGCGAATTGGGTTTCGAGCAATTATGCCGAACGTCTCACACTGGCTTGGCGAAATGCGCTCCCCGAAATCAGAGTTGTAAAGATCGGCGCCGGCGCGATGGCCAGTGACCGCATCGAACCGGTCGCCGTGCCGGTCGACGAGGCTGTCGAAGCGAGGCCCGAGCAACCAGCGGCACCGGCGTTCCGCTTCGATCCCAAATTCACTTTCGATACTTTCGTCGTCGGCCAAGCCAACCGGATCGCCTGCAATGCCGCGCGCGCGATTGCCGAGGGCGGACCGATGCGGTTCAATCCGCTGTTCGTCTATGGGCCGACAGGGCAGGGCAAGACGCATCTGCTACACGCCATCGGCCACGGCTACACCGCTCGCAAGCCGCAAGCCCGCGCGCTCGCGATGTCTGCCGAACGCTTCATGATCGATTTTGTGAATGCGATGCGCGCGAAGGACACGATGGCGTTCAAGGAGCGGCTGCGCTCGGTCGATATCCTCCTGATTGACGATTTCCAGTTCATTGCCGGCAAGGAAACGACGCAGGAGGAGTTTCTCTACACGATCGACGAATTGATGCGCGGCGGGCGGCGCCTGATCATCAGTGCCGATCGCAGTCCGCAGGAACTCGATGGCGTCGAGGGCCGCATCCTGTCGCGCCTGACGCAAGGGCTTGTGGTCGACGTCCAGCCTGCCGATTTCGCGCTGCGTCGCGCAATCGTCGACAGCAAGGTGGCGATGATGCCCGGTGTCGATATCGCGCCGGTCGTGCTTGATATGCTCGCCAGCCGGATATCTTCGAATGTCCGTGAGCTCGAGGGCGGTCTGAACCGGCTTGTCGCTTATGCCTCGCTCAACGCACGGCCGATCGACGAAGCATTTGCCGAAGAAGTCCTTGCCGATATGTTCCGCGCCAGTCGCAGGCGTGTGACCATCGATGAAATCCAGAAACGCGTTTCCGATCATTTCAAAATCCGGCAGGCCGAAATGGTCAGCGCCCGACGCGCCCGCGCTGTTGCCCGGCCGCGACAGATTGCAATGTACCTGGCCAAACAGCTGACGCCGCGCTCGCTGCCCGAGATCGGGCGGCGCTTTGGCGGGCGTGACCATACGACCGTGATCCATGCCGTCAAACAGATCGAACGGCTGCGCGCGGCGGACAGCGAAATCGATGCCGATGTGCGGACGCTTATGCGAGCGCTTGAGGGTTAGCTCCGACGTTTACCCGGTGGGGCAACGGTGATTTTGACCGTCTCGCCCGAATTTCCGGGAAAACCCGTAAACATCGCTTCGATAAGATTAGGCACCAGCGTTGTCAGGTCATTGTCGGACGACATGGCCTGCGCCGACCCTTCGAACACCCGTTCGTTCGTGCCGCGCTTGGCGATGCGCATATCGAGTTGCGACGAATAGACGGTGTAGCTTTCGACGTCGTTGTAATTGTCGAACAGGAACGGATCGTAAAATCCATACATGAACGCGCGACGGCCAAAGCCGTAATAGGGGCGCCCGAAGCCGTGGCTATACCCAAAGCCCCCATAACCAAAGCCGCCGTAGCGCCCGAAGCCACCGTAACCGAAGCTGGACCCGGGAACGCTGCGGACTTTTTCACGACCGCGATCGACGCCATAATCGAGCGTGACGACCAAATTGGCCGATGCGGGATTTTCGGCGCGGCTGTAGCCAAAGCTGCTCAGCCGCTGCGCGACGAGCCCCGCATAATTCTGGAACTCCAGACCACCGTCGAGTCGCGGATTGTCCGACACGATCGCATAGGTCTGACCCTGTGCCGCCGGCATTGCCTGAAAACGCGATACCTTCGCCTGAAACGGCGTGGCGCATGCGCCGAGGGCGAGAACGGCGGCGGGTGCGAGATACTTTATTTTCGACAACATGGCACGATCCTCGAATTCGACTCCGATGGGAGAATGTCGGAAGATTGCGCGTCTGTCACTGAACAACGCTTGAACGCAACGGATCGCCGCTATGTTTGCAGGCCCGTTGCGGCATAGGCTTTGGCAAGTGTCGGCGCGGCCAGTTCTGCGGCGCGCGCGCCACCTGCTGCGAGTATCGTATCGATTTCGGTCGAATGGCGCAGATTTTCAAACCGTGTCCGGATCGGCTCGAGTGTTGCCACCAGCACGTCGGCGAGCGCCGTTTTGAACGGGCCGAATTGCGATCCGCCGTATTGAGCGAGAACCGCATCGACATCGCGATCCTCCAGTGCCGCCATAATGCCGACCAGATTGCGTGCTTCGGGCCGCCCCTCGAGCCCCGCTGCCTCGCTCGGCAAGGCTTCCTGATCGGTCTTTGCCTTGCGGATTTTCTGCGCGATCGTGTCGGCGTCATCGGACAGGTTGATCCGGCTCATGTCGCTCGGCTCGGACTTTGACATTTTTGCCGAACCGTCGCGCAAACTCATGATCCGGGCAGCCGCCGGCGGCACGATCGGTTCGGGCAGTGTAAAAATGTCAGTCGCGAAATCGGTATTGAATTTGGTCGCAATATCGCGCGCCAGCTCGAGATGTTGTTTCTGGTCTTCGCCGACCGGAACATGCGTCGCCTGATAGAGCAAAACGTCGGCGGCTTGCAGCACGGGATAAGCAAACAGGCCGATGCTCATGCCCTCGCGGTTTTTGCCGGCCTTGTCCTTGAACTGCGTCATCCTGTTCAGCCAGCCGATCCGCGCGGTGCAAAACAGCAGCCAGGCAAGTTCGGCATGCGCCGGAACCCGCGCCTGATTGAACAGGATCGACTTTTCGGGATCGATCCCGCTTGCGATCAGTGCGGCAGCCATCTCGCGCGTGTTTGCCGCCAGCTGCGCGGGGTCGTTATAAACGGTAATTGCGTGGAGATCAGCGAGGAAATAGAGGCACTGACCGCCCGCGTTCTGCGCAACATCGTCCTGCATGCGAACCCAGTTGCGGATCGCACCGAGATAATTGCCGAGATGGAGATTGCCCGTGGGCTGAATGCCCGAAACGACGCGCATTATTTGGCTTTCCTTTTGAATTGGTCACGCAATTCTCGAAGGTTCAGCGCACCAAGCAGCAGCACGGCGATCCCATATACCGCCGCGCCTGCACCGCAAAGCAGCGTGAGCGCCGCAATCCGCGCCTGCCAGTCGCCCGCCATATAGGCATCGGCAACCGGATTGAGGAACCAGAGCACAACGCCCATCAGCGCTCCTGAAGCGAGAATACGCAACGCCTTACCTTTCAGCCGCACATCGGCCTCCAAGTGACCCCGTTTGCCGAGCCACCAGTAAAGCAGGATCACATTGACCCACGCCGCAATCGCCGTCGAAAGCGCAATACCGACGAAACCGGCGTTCAGATAAAGCACCGACAGCAGATTGCCGACGAGGTTTACCAGCATCGAAAGGAGCGCGATCCGCACCGGCGTTCTCGTGTCCTGTCGCGCATAAAAGCCCGGCGTCAGAACCTTGATGAGGACATAGGCCGGAACGCCGAGCGAGAACGCCGCAAGCGCACCCGCCGTCCCGGCAGTATCTGCAGCGGTAAACGCGCCATGCTGGAAGACGCCGCG
>JBGSMP010000057.1:0-3618 GCA_041740105.1 Sphingomonadaceae bacterium | reverse complement strand
ACGCCACGCCGGTGCTGGCGCCACCGCCGCAGGCCGAGAGCAAAATCAGCGGCAATGTGCAGCTCGCCAATAAAATTTCCCGCTGCTGCATATGTCACTCCATCACTCGGCGTCAGACGCTATAGGCAGCCATTGCTTGTGCCAAGATTAACATGTTGTGGCGGTGCTTTGCTGCGGTAAGGAGACGCCGATGACTGCTTCATTTGCCCATGTCGATGCCTGGATCTTCGATCTTGACCTCACGCTTTATGCACCCGAACATAATATCATGGCGCAGGTGCGCGACCGCATTGCCCTGTTCGTCGAAAATTATTTCGAGATCGACAGCGCAGCGGCCCACCGCATCCGCCATGCCTATTGGCGCAGTTACGGGACGACGCTCGGCGGCCTGATGGCCGAACATGGTGTCGATCTGCATGCCTATCTCGATTTCGTGCATGACGTCGATCTGTCGCTTTTGACGCCCTGTCCGCGCCTCCGCGCCGGTATCGAAGCGCTGCCGGGGCGCAAGCTGATTTTCACCAACGCCGATGCTCCTTATGCCAAGCGGGTGCTGGCGGCGCGCGGCCTCGACGATGTGTTCGAGGGGCTGTTCGACATCCACGACATGGCGCATCGGCCGAAGCCCGACCCGTCAAGCTATGCAAAGTTTTGCGCCGCGTTCGGTGTTGAGCCCGAAAGGGCTCTGTTCGTCGAAGACTCGGTCCACAATTTGGAACCCGCGCATGCGATCGGCATGACGACAGTGTGGATCAACCACAGCAGCGACGCCGAAGCGGGTGGCACGGCGCGCCCTGCTTACGTCGATCATGAAATTACCGATGTCGGCGACTGGCTGCACGAAATCACGGGGGAATTTGCATGAGCCTTCAAGCCATAATCGACGCCGCATGGGACGCGCGCGACTCCGTTAGCGTCGCAACAACGGGCGAAATCCGCGATGCCGTCGGCAGCGCACTGGCAATGCTCGACGACGGCAGCGCGCGCGTCGCCGAGCCGGTGGGCGACGGTTGGCAAGTCAATCAATGGCTGAAAAAAGCGGTCCTCCTGTCGTTCCGTCTCAACGACAATGCAATCATGCCCGGCCCCGGTGGCAGCAACTGGTGGGACAAAGTGCCGTCAAAGTTTGCGAATTGGGATGAAGCCAGGTTCCGCCGTGCAGGCTTCCGTGCCGTCCCCGGCAGCATCGTCCGCCACGGCGCGCACATCGCAAGGAATGTCGTCCTGATGCCGAGCTTCGTCAACATCGGCGCCCGCGTCGGCGAAGGATCGATGGTCGACACCTGGGCGACGGTCGGCAGCTGTGCGCAGATCGGCGCGAACGTCCATCTGTCGGGCGGTGTCGGCATCGGCGGTGTGCTCGAGCCGTTGCAGGCGGGGCCGGTGATCATCGAGGACGACTGCTTCATCGGCGCGCGCAGCGAAGTCGTTGAAGGGGTCCACATCGAACGGGGCGTCGTGCTCTCGATGGGGGTGTTCATCAGTTCGACAAGCAAAATCATCGACCGCGCCACCGGCGAAATCTTTATCGGCCGCGTGCCTGCTTATTCGGTTGTTGTGCCGGGTGCTTTGCCGGGCAAGCCGCTCCCCGACGGGTCACCGGGGCCAAGCCTTTCCTGCGCTGTCATCGTGAAACGCGTCGATGCGCAGACGCGGGCGAAGACGGCGATCAACGAGTTGCTGCGCGATTAATACAAGGACGCGTCCGGCATTGAACTTGGTTTAAACAAGCACCGGTTTCGCCCGTTAACTGGCGAATGGACCAATCTTTACCAACCTGTTTCCGACATGCCGACGATATTGCCGAGGAAATGCGGCTCGATATCCTGTCGGAACTTGCCATTCTCGACACGCCGCCCGAGAGTGAATTCAAAATGCTGGTCGAACTGGCCAAGCAGGTTTCGGGCTGCAAAATCGCACTGATTTCGCTGATTGATCGAGACCGACAGTGGTTCAAGGCAAAAATCGGACTGGATGTCGATGAAACGACGCGCAGCGTTGCTTTTTGTGCGCATGCAATTCGCAAGCGCGGCATGACATTCGTGCATGACGCGCGACGGGATCCGCGTTTTGAACATAATCCATTGGTCACCGGCGATCCCGGCATCGTCTTTTATGCCGGCATTCCGCTTGAAGTGCGCGCCGAATCTTTGTCCCCAACAAGGTTTGCCGCCATCGGCACGCTTTGTGTCATCGATGATCAACCGCGGACCCTCGATGGCGACCAGCAAGACGCCCTCAAGAATTTGGCGCGGCTCGCCGAAGTGCTCATCGAGCGGCGTGCCTCGACATTTAAAGCGCAGGCGCTTGCCAACGACCGGCGACATCATCTGCGTCAGATGGATCTGCGCAACCGGCAGTTCCGCCAGGCCGAACGAATGGCCAACATCGGATCGTGGCGACTGAACCTGGAGACCAACCGCACCGAATGGTCCGAACAAGTTTTTATCATTCACGGCCTTCCGGTCGGCGAGTATCCGAGCTTGAACAATGCGCTCGACTTTTATCCGGGCGACGCGCGCAGGATCATTTCGAAGGCGTTGACCGACGCCATCGAAACCGGGCAGCCGTTCGTCGTCGAGACCGATTTCGTCACAGCGCAAGGCGAACATCGACGCGTCAAGAGTATGGGCGAAGTCGAACTTCAAGATGGTCGACCGACCGCAGTCATCGGTGTTTTTCAAGACGTAACGCAGCAACATGCGCTCGAAAGTCGTTTGCGCCGGTCTGCGCAAGAAGATGATCTGACCGGCCTGCCCAACCGCGCCCATTTCAACGAATACATCGGCTGTCAGATCACGAAAGCGGCGCGCTCTGATGGTACCCTCGTGGTTCTGCTTATCGACCTAGACGGGTTCAAAGCGGTCAATGACCGTTGCGGACACCGCGTCGGTGACCTTGTCTTGCAGCAGTTCGCTCGCAAGCTTCGCGCCGCCTATTTGCGCGACTGCTTCGTCGCGCGACTTGGCGGCGACGAGTTCGTTATCGTGATTGAAAACCAGTTAATCTGCCGCAATCTCGAGCCAATGCTGAAGCGACTGCTGGGCGACCTGCAAGCTGCCGTCGCCCATTCCGAAGGTTTTGTGACTGTGTCGGCCACCATCGGCGCAAGCCACTGGACTCGCGATACGCCGAACAGTAGCGAACTCCTGCACCGCGCCGATATGGCGCTTTACGAAGCAAAGCAGGCTGCGCGCGGATCAGCCAAAATCGACGGGAGTTCAGCGTTGATATCCGCAAGTCGAACGAACAATTAGCGCGCAATCTAGAACAGAGATTCTTATTTTATCAGAACGATCACGATTTAGTTCAAAACCTCAGCCAAAAGTGTGTTCGCCCTTGGCCCATCCCAGTCCATACCGCCGACGATGCGCCAGACTTCTTTGCCGTCCGCGTCATACAGAACCGTCGTCGGCAACACGCCGCTTTCGAAGTCGAAACCAAGTTTGCCGGCTTCGTCGCGGTAGGGTTGCAGCATCGCGAACTGGCGTGGGGCCCACCATTTGGCGATTGCAGCGGCATCGTCGGTCTGGTTGACGACGAGCACTTGCAGCTTGCCCGCCCCGCGCTTCGCCAGCCGGTCGAGCGACGGCATTTCCTTCACGCAGGGCCCGCACC
>JBGSMP010000017.1:0-5199 GCA_041740105.1 Sphingomonadaceae bacterium | reverse complement strand
GGGCGACCAGTGGACCGCAAGGTCGCTACGTTCGATCGTGATCGCGCGGCGCAAGCGGTATAGCGACAAACGCCGGACCAGCGCATCGACAAGCGCTGCCTCGCAATCGATCAGCACATCGGCGCCGTCGGCCCAGACGAGAAAATCGAACAATGCCTTGCCCTGCGGCGTCAGTATCCCGGCCCATACCGGCAAATCACCCGACACCTCGTTGGTGACAAGCCCCTGCAAAAAGCCGCGGACATCGTCGCCCGAAAGACGGATGACGGCACGATCGACGAGGGTGGTTTTGCTCATGCCGTAAAGCTAGGGATGCGGGACGACGAAAGGAAGCCATGACGAACAGCATCACGATCCGCCGCCCCGATGACTGGCATGTCCATTTGCGCGACGGCGAGATGCTCAAAGCCGTTGCGCCCTATACCGCGCGGCAATTTGCCCGGGCCATCGTCATGCCGAATCTCTCGCCGCCGGTGACCTCGGTCGAAGCGGCCGCCGCCTATCGTGAACGGATCATTGCCGCGGCGCCAGACTTGACGCCGTTGATGGTCGCTTATCTGACCGACCATGCCGACGCCGCCGAGTTGGTCCGCGGCTATAGCGAAGGCATATTCACGGCGGCCAAGCTTTATCCCGCGCATGCAACAACGGGGTCGGCACACGGCGTCAGCGACGTGACCACGCTCTACCCAGCGCTCGACGCCATGCAGCGGATCGGTATGCCGCTGCTTGTTCACGGCGAAGTGACCGACCGGAACGTCGATATCTTCGACCGCGAAGCCGTGTTCATCGAACGCACGCTGGCGGCGCTTGTCCGTGACTTCCCCGCGCTGAAAATCGTTTTCGAACATATCACGACGGCCGATGCGGTGGCGTTTGTCGGTAGCAGCGGCCCGAATATCGCAGCCACGATCACGCCGCAGCATCTGATCCTCAACCGCAATGCGATGTTCGACGGCGGCATCCGCCCGCACGCCTATTGCCTGCCGGTCATCAAGCGCGAGACGCACCGGCTTGCGCTGCGCGCGGCGGCAACGTCAGGATCGCAGAAATACTTCCTCGGCACCGACAGCGCACCGCATGTCTTGGCCACGAAGGAAACCGCCTGCGGCTGTGCAGGCATTTTCAACGCGCCTTATGCGCTCGAAAGCTATGTCACGGTGTTCGACGAGGAAGGTGCACTCGACAAGTTCGAAGGCTTTGCCTCCGAAAACGGCCCGCGCTTTTACGGGTTACCGCTTAATGAGGGAAGCGTGACGCTCGAGCGGGCTGAGACGCTTGTTCCGGCGATCGTCAGCGGCGTTGTGCCGTTTCACGCCAATGAAACCATCCACTGGCGCTTGGTTTAAGCCGGACATGGGCAAAGCCCATGTCGTCGGTCGGCACACGATGTGCCGCCGTCCTCGCTTGCGCGAGATAGGCGCGAGGCGCGCCTTTCCGCGCTGCGCCTAGAACGGCATCCACTTACTCTTTTCGCTGAATTTCATGTAGCCGATGTTCGCGCCCAAACGCATGCCGACGCCAAGGCGGATCGGGATGAGGACGACGTCGCCGCGGCGCAGATAAGTCGCCGAGAATCCGCCGACGAAATAGGCGCGCCCCTCGACTTGCGGAAAGCGCTTGTAGAGGTCCTGACTGTCATAAAGATTATAGGCAAGTGTAAAGACTTTCGTGGCATCGCCGCCGACATCGAAGCCGACCGACGGACCCGTCCAGTAAACCGGGCGCTGCCCCTCGATCTTGTGCTGCATCGTGCCCGAGCCATAGCGCAAGCCCACCACGAAGGCGCCCGAGGCTTCGCGCCCCGCGATATAGGCATTGGGTTCGCCCTGATCCTTGAGGATATTTTCGACGATTCCTGCCAATCCTGCGGCACCTTTGCCGAACACGCCCTCGGCTGCACCGATCAGATCGTCTTTTTTGTACGTCGGCGCGGTTTGTGTGGCGATTGGACTCGTTGCTGCATCGCTTGTGTTTGCCGGTGCCGGTGCCGTCGTATCCGGAGCAGGGGATGTCGGCGGCGCGACCGCGTCGGATGGCTGCTGTGACGTTGCATAGCCACGTTCGCCGGGCAGTGGCGCAACATCCAACTGGGCCTGTGCGGCGGCCTCATTGGGGTCGACATCGCGGATCTGAGCAAAGCCCGGTGCTGGGGTCAACGCAAGTAAAGCCGCGAAAATTATCCTGCGCATGTCAGCCCACCTTTTGAAACGAACAATCCGTCGCAACCTATGCGCGCGCTACCTGTCCACGCAATGAACCGCGCGGTGACACGAGTCGATTTCGCGCCGGACCGTATAATCAGCTTGCCAGTTGAACCGTTACGCACCGCTCGCTATAGCGCTCGCTTCGCCGCCGGGTCCGGAGACGTGGGTGAGTGGCTGAAACCAACGGTTTGCTAAACCGTCGTGGCGAGTAATCGCCACCGCGAGTTCGAATCTCGCCGTCTCCGCCAGCTTTTATCGAAGGCTTTCCCCTGCACGGCTGGATCATTCTCGACAAGCCGCTGGGCATGGGTTCGACGCAGGGCGTTGGCGCGGTCAAGCGGGCGCTCCGCGAGGGCGGTTATGCCAAGGTCAAGGTCGGACATGGCGGGACGCTCGATCCGCTGGCGACGGGCGTGCTGCCGATTGCGCTCGGCGAAGCGACCAAGCTCGCCGGGCGGATGCTCGATAGCGACAAGGTCTATGAGTTCACGGTTCGCTTCGGCGCGCAGACCGATACGCTCGATCTTGAAGGCAAGGTGATTGCGACGAGCGACGTTCGCCCGACGCTGGCGCAAGTCGAAGCCGTTCTGCCGCTATTTACGGGGCCGATCCAGCAGGTGCCGCCCGCCTATTCGGCACTGAAAGTGGATGGGCAGCGCGCCTATGATCTGGCGCGGGCGGGGGCGGAGGTTATTCTGGCGACGCGCACCGTTACCGTCCATTCACTACGTCATCCCAGCGAAAGCTGGGACCCCGTGACAGAAGAATTCACTCGACTCGCGAGAGATCCCAGCTTTCGCTGGGATGACGAGGTAGCGGAAGTCACCCTCACGGCCCACGTTTCCAAAGGCACATACATCCGCAGCCTTGCCCGCGACATCGCCCGCGCGCTTGGCACGGTCGGCCATGTCACGATGCTCAGGCGCACGAAGGCCGGTCCTTTCACTCTTGAAAACGCGATTTCGCTGGACTTCCTGTTCGAAAAGTCTAACGCGCAGCGCCTAGAAGACATATGCCTGCCCTTGACGGCGGGGCTGGACGACATCCCGGCTCTACCCGTCACCCCCGATCAGGCAGGGCTGCTCCGACAGGGGCAGGTCTTGATCGGGATTGCCGCAACCGACGGTCTCCATCTGGCGAAAGACGGGCAGACGCCCGTCGCGCTGGTCGAGGCCATCGCCGGAGAAATCCGGGTCGTGCGTGGTTTCAATCTGTAACTCGATGTCGTGAAAGAAAAATATGACGATTACTGCCGAACGCAAAACCGAAGTCATTGCCGAATACGCACAGGGCGCGAACGATACCGGATCGCCCGAAGTGCAGGTCGCGATCATCACGACGCGCATCCTGAACCTCACCGAGCATTTCAAGACGCACAACAAAGACAATCATTCGCGTCGTGGTTTGCTCATGCTGGTCAACAAGCGTCGCACGCTGCTCGATTATCTGAAGCGCGAAGACGTTGGCCGGTACACCGCACTCATTACGAAGCTCGGGCTTCGCAAGTAACAAAGAGGGCCTTCGGGCGCTCTTTTCGTATGTCCCGCAATTCAGCGGGGCGCGATAGGGCCATCAGCGCCCGCACCGCTCGCAGACCGGATGTCTGCCTTATTGGCCCCCGCAGCATGTGGCTCGCGGGTCTGAAGGAATACACATGTTCAATATGAAAACAGTCGAAATCGAGTGGGGCGGACAAACCCTCAAGCTCGAAACGGGCCGCGTTGCCCGCCAGGCCGACGGCGCTGTTATGGCGACGCTTGGTGAAACAGTCGTGCTTTGCGCCGTCACCGCAGCGCGCTCAGTGAAGGAAGGGCAGGATTTTTTCCCGCTTACCGTTCACTATCAGGAAAAATATTCGGCGGCTGGTCGCATCCCCGGCGGCTTCTTCAAGCGCGAGCGCGGTGCGACCGAGAAGGAAACGCTCGTTTCGCGCCTGATCGACCGTCCGATCCGTCCGCTGTTTCCTGAAGGTTTCTACAACGAAATCAACGTGATCTGCCAAGTCATGAGCTATGATGGCGTGAACGAGCCCGACATCCTCGCGATGGTCGCAGCCTCGGCAGCACTGACCCTCAGCGGCGTCCCCTTCATGGGCCCGATCGCCGCAGCGCGTGTGGGTTATGATGGGCAGGATTACATCATGAACCCGACCGACGAACAGGTTGCCGAAGGGTTGCTCGACCTCGTCGTTGCCGGCACGCACGACGCGGTCATGATGGTCGAATCCGAAGCCAAGGAGCTTTCGGAAGACGTCATGCTCGGCGCGGTCATGTTCGCCCATCGCGGTATTCAAGGCGTGATCAAGGCGATCATCGATCTTGCCGAACAGGCTGCCAAGGAGCCGTGGGCAATGGCCCCGCAGGCTGATCTGTCTGCAGCCAAGGACAAGCTGAAGAAGCTGATCGGCAAGGACATTGCCGCCGCTTACAAGGTCACCGACAAATCGAAGCGTTCGAACTTGCTTAACGATGCGCGCGCCAAGGGCAAGGAAGCGTTTGCCGACGCCGCGCCGCAGGATCAGATGGCCGCGGGCAAGCTGATGAAGAAGCTCGAAGCCGAAATCGTTCGCACCGCGATCCTGAAGGATGGCGCGCGCATCGATGGCCGCACCACGACGCAGATCCGCCCCATCGACGCGATCGTCGGCTTCCTGCCGCGTACGCACGGTTCGGCGCTGTTCACGCGCGGCGAAACCCAGTCGATCTGCACGACCACGCTTGGCACCAAGGATGCCGAGCAGATGATCGACGGCCTCAATGGGCTCAGCTACTCGAACTTCATGCTCCACTATAACTTCCCGCCCTATTCGGTCGGTGAAGTCGGCCGCTTCGGTGCTCCCGGCCGCCGCGAAGTCGGCCATGGCAAGCTCGCCTGGCGCGCGCTGCACCCCGTGCTGCCGACCAAGGACGAGTTCCCCTACACGATCCGCGTTCTGTCCGACATTACCGAATCCAACGGCTCTTCGTCGATGGCAACGGTATGCGGCGGCTCG
>JBGSMP010000316.1:0-11324 GCA_041740105.1 Sphingomonadaceae bacterium | reverse complement strand
CCCTCGCGGTGGCCGATCAGCGGCTTGGGATAGCCCGCCGGCGCTCGCCCCGCGCCATGCGGATCGTGGATCCATGGTTCGGGCACAGCCGCCAATTCAGGCACCCACTGCCGGATATAGCCCGCCGCATCGAATTTTTCGGATTGCGACAATGGCGCCATGATCCGCACGAACATATTCGAATCAACCCCCGTCCCCGCCGTCCACTGCCAGTTTACCGCATTCGAACCGGCATCATAGTCGACGAGCGTGTGTCTGAACCATTGTTCGCCGCGCCGCCAGTCGATCAGCAGATGCTTGATCAGGAACGACGCTGTGATCATGCGCACGCGATTGTGCATCCATCCGGTTGCCCAAAGCTGCCGCATCCCGGCATCGACGATCGGGTACCCGGTTTGTCCCCTCGTCCACGCAATAAAATCATCGTCGGAATCGCGCCACGGCAACAGGTCGAAATCGGACCGGGCGTTCGCTGTGCCATAATCGGAAAACTGATCGAGCGTGTTCGCCGCATAATCGCGCCAGCCGATCTCGCGCAGATAGGGTTCGCCCCTTTCGCCCACGCGCTTCGACACATGATGCCAGACGGTTGCCGGAGAAATTTCCCCGAAATGGAGGTGCGGCGACAGGCGCGAGACACCCGCTTCGGACGGAAAATTGCGCGCGCGGTCATAACCATCGACATGATCGAGCCAGTGCGTCAGCGACTTTTTTGCACCCGCTTCGCCCGGCGTCCAGACGTCGAAACCGGTCGACCAGTCGGGCTTGTTCGGCAGCAGCTTCCAGTCTTCGAGCCGGTCGCTTTTGGCCGCAACGCCCGTGATCTTGTCCGTTGCCTTGAGCGGCAATGCGGGCGGCATCCGCTGCAGAATCGCGCGCCAGTAGGGCGTGAAAATCTTGTAGCGCCCGCCACTGCCGGTCAGCACGGTTGGCGGATGCACGAGATAATTGCCATCGTGCCGTGTCAGCGCGTCGCCCAGTTTGGCGTCCGCTGCTTTCCACCAGGGTTCATATTGCCGCGTCGTATGGATGTGCGCGGCGCCGGTTTCAGCCATGACCGCTTTCAGTTCGGTAACCGGGTCACCTCGCCGCAGGACCAGCGGCACGCCAAGCTCCGCAAGACTGTTGGACAGCGCTGTCAGGCTGTAGTGCAGCCACCAATGCTGCGCGTCGCCAGCCTGATCGTCGAACACATAAACGGCCACAATCGGCCCGGCTTCCGCCGCTGCGTTCAGCGCCCTATTGTCAGAAACGCGAAGGTCCTGGCGAAACCACATGATCGAGGGCGATGACATCGCCATCGGCTAGATCACATGATGATCCTTATCAACATGCCAAGTCTGCGCGCGCTCCATCAGCGCCTGCAAATCGGCCGTCTTGCCTTCCGCCGTGGCTTCGTCGGCGGCGAGGAGCGTCTGATCGAAGGTCGGACGCGGATCGTCATACAGCACGCCGAGCGCCATCGGGAATGGCCCGAAGACCATTTCGACCAACATATGCGCAACGGCGCGGTTGGTGATGTCGTGGACCAGCACGCCGGCGGCCGCCCAATCGCCGTCGACGACATCGACAACTTTCAGGCGGAGCTTGTCGCGGTCGACTGAAATCCCCTTGGTGCCTTTGGCAAACAGCATCGGTGCGCCATGCTCGACCCATAGCTGATGATTGTCAGCGTTTTGCTTATCGGCAAACTCACCGAACACATCCGCGTTATAGACAATACAATTCTGGAAAATCTCGACGAATGCCGCGCCTTGATGTCGGTAAGCGGCCTTTAGCACATCGGGCAGTTTCTTGTGGATATCGATTCCACGCGCCACGAACCTTGCACCGGCACCAAGCGCAAACGCACACGGTCGCGCAGGCCGATCGACCGAACCGAACGGTGTCGAAGGTGACTTCGTCCCCTCGCGCGACGTCGGCGAATATTGCCCCTTGGTCAGGCCGTAAATCTCGTTGTTGAACAGCAGGAACTGCACGTTCAGATTGCGGCGCAGCAAATGCATCGTATGGTTGCCGCCGATCGACAGCGCATCGCCGTCGCCTGTGATGATCCACACGTCGAGCTCGGGATTGGCGAGCTTCACGCCCGTCGCCACTGTCGGCGCGCGGCCGTGGATCGTGTGGAACCCGTAGGTTTCCATATAATAGGGAAACCGCGACGAGCAGCCGATCCCGCTGACGAACACAGTATTTTCGGGGCGCGCACCCAGCTCGGGCATTGTCCGCTGTACCGCTTTCAGGATCGCGTAGTCACCACAACCGGGGCACCAGCGGACTTCCTGATCGGTCTCCCAGTCCTTGGGTGTGGTCAGGCGAATGGGGGTCATGTCGTTCATGCGATTTGATCCTCGATGATGGCGTCGGGCGTCGGCCCCGCCATCGGATTGGGAAGCCCGTGCTCGCTGGGCGGAACCGTGCCGCCTTCATTGCCTTCGATCCGGTCGAAGAATGTCGCGATCGCATCTTCGATCTCGGCAATCCGGAATGGCTGGCCCGACACCTTGTTGAGCGGTTTGGCATCGACAAGGAACTGATCGCGCAGCACGGTTTTCAGCTGTCCGGTGTTCATTTCGGGCACGAGTATGTGGTCGTACCCACGCAGCAGATCGCCGAGGTTCTTCGGCATCGGCCAGATGTGGCGGATGTGGACATGGCTGACGTCCCGCCCCTTGTTCCGCGCGCGGCGCACGGCTTGAAGGATCGGGCCGAACGTTGAACCCCAGCCGACGACGACAAGCTTGCCGCTCGTCGTGCCGAGTTCAACAGCTTGATCGGGGATATGATCGGCAACCCCGTCGACCTTGCCCTTGCGGATGTCGGTCATCGCCTGATGATTGCCCGGCGAATAATCGATATGACCGGTATCGACCTGCTTTTCGATGCCACCGATCCGGTGGAGCAGCCCTGGCGTTCCCGGCTTGACCCATGGCCGCGCCAGCTTTTCGTCGCGGGCATAGGGCTTGAACCCGTCCGCAGGCGCTTCTTCCATGAACTCGACCGGGAAAGCCGAAAACTCGTCGCGATGCGGCACTTTCCATGGCTCGGCGGCGTTCGCGATATAGCCGTCGGTCAATAGCATCACAGGCGTCATATATTGCACCGCGATCCGCACCGCCTCAATCGCGCAATCGAAACAATCGGCGGGCGAGCGCGCGGCAATGATTGGCATCGGCGCATCACCGTTGCGGCCGTAAACCGCCTGATACAGGTCCGACTGTTCGGTCTTGGTCGGCAAGCCCGTCGACGGCCCGCCACGCTGCGAATTGACGATCACCAGCGGCAATTCGGTCATGATGGCAAGCCCCATGAACTCGCCTTTCAGCGCGATTCCGGGGCCCGAGGAGGATGTCACGCCAAGCTGCCCGGCATAGGAAGCGCCGATCGCCGCCCCGATCGCGGCAATCTCGTCTTCGGCCTGAAAGGTCGTGACGCCGAATTCCTTCAGCCGCGCAAGATGATGCAAAATCGCAGACGCCGGCGTGATCGGATAACCGCCGAAAAACATCTTGAGATTGGCAAGCTTTGCCCCCGCCACCAGTCCGAGCGACAGTGATTCGGCCCCTGTTACCGTCCGATACAGTCCAGGCTCGACTTCGGCCGGCGCAACCGCATGTTGACGAACCGATGCACCGAGTTCGGCTGTCTCGCCATAAGCATGCCCCGCATTCAGGGCGGCGATATTGGCTTCGGCAAGCAGTGGTTTTTTAGCAAATTTCGCATTCAGCCAGTCGACGATCGGCGCGCGCTTCCGCCCGAACATCCAGAGCGCGAGGCCGAGCGTCCACATGTTCTTGCAGCGCAACGCTTCCTTGTTGCCAAGGCCGAACGGCTTGACGGCATCAAGCGTCAGCTGGGAGATATTGAAGGCCATCACCTGCCACCGTGCGAGCGATCCGTCGCCCAGCGGCGACACCTCGTAACCCGCTTTCGACAGGTTGCGCGGGCCGAATTCGCCTTCGTCGGCAATGATCAAGCCGCCGGGTTTCAGGTCGCCGGCATTGGTTTTCAGCGCGGCAGGGTTCATCGCGATCAGCACATCGGGCGCATCGCCTGCTGTTTCGATCGATGACGATCCGAAATTGATCTGGAATGCCGAAACGCCGAACAACGTGCCCTGTGGCGCCCGGATTTCAGCCGGAAAATCGGGGAATGTCGCAAAATCATTGCCCGCCAGCGCCGACGACAGCATGAATTGCCCGCCAGTCAGCTGCATCCCGTCGCCGGAATCGCCGGCAAAACGGACGACAATATTTTCGGGGTCGGGAGCCGCCATGTCGTGCGGCGGCAAATCCTGAAGCGCGGTGGCCATCAAATCATCCTGCTTGAGTCGGTGGCGCGCTCTACGACGCCCCGCCCTTCAAACCAAAGTAGTAAATCTGTCACGGCAATCAATCGAAATACGCAGTCGCCAATGTGCGCATCGTCGCGGCATGGCGCGCGGCCACGGCAAATACGTCCTTGCCATACCCCCCGCCCATCGCGCTTGCCAACGGGATACCGAGCACCCGCGCCCGTTCCGCAACCGCGGAATCGCGTGCAGCAATGCCCGCATCGGTAAGCGAAAGCCGCCCGAGCTTATCGTCACCATGAACATCGACGCCGGCCTGATAAAGGATCAGATCGGGTCGGACGCGTTCGATCATGGCATCGAGCGCAGGTACCAAAGCCGCCAGATACGCGTCATCCCCCGTCCCGTCGGCCAGCGCGACATCCATCGTCGATTGCGCCTTTCGCAGGGGAAAGTTCTTTTCCGCATGTATTGAAAGGGTCGCCACGTCGCTCCGCCCCGCAAGAATTGCCGCCGTCCCGTCGCCCTGATGCACGTCCAGATCGACGACCAGGATCCGCCGCGCATCATCCTCGTCCAGCAAGCGCAGGGCCGCCACGGCCAGATCGTTGAACACGCAGAATCCTGCCCCGCTACCGTGCAACGCATGATGGCTCCCGCCTGCTGCATTTGCGGCATAGCCATGCACAAGCGCCAGTTTTGCCGCCAGCCATGTTCCGCCGGGTGACAGCACCGCGCGCCGCGATACCGCATGCGTCACGGCGAAACCGATGCGTCGTTCGATTGCCGGTTCAACCGATGCGGCAAGGACGGTGGCCACATAATCCGCATCATGCGCTGCTTCGAGCCATGCCACGGGCATCGCGTCGGGCCGGTGCTCGACAAGAGCGTCGCCACGGCGCAGCACGTCCATCACCAAGCCATATTTGCTGAAATGGTGCGCACCACCGCTTGCGTGCACGACATAATCGGGGTGATGGACGACGTGCAACATGCCCGCTAACTAAGCCGCATACCGCAACCTGACGAGGGCTAACCGAATGAATGCTGAAGCACGCGCCGACGTCACTGCCTTTCTCGCGTTGCTCAACAGCATGCCAAAGCCCGACTTTGCCACCGTGACCGCCGAAGCCATGCGATCGATGAATGTTGCCATGATCAAGCTTGCCGAAGTCGACGCGCGAGAAATCGCGATTATCGAAAACCTTGAAATCCCGGGGCCCACAGGGACCATCCGAGCCCGGCGCTATGACGCACGGCAAACCCGCGAGTCCGGCCCGGTGATGATCTTCTATCATGGCGGCGGCTTTGTGATCGGGACACTCGACACGTATGAAGCCTATTGCACCGAAGCTGCCCGTGCGCTCGATATGCCGATCATATCGATCGACTATCGCCTTGCTCCCGAACATAAATGGCCAGCGGCACCCGACGATTGCGAAGCCGCAACACGCTGGATTGCCGAAAACATCGCATGTACCGGGCTCGTGACGTCGGGCGACAGTGCGGGCGGTAACCTTGCCATCGTCACGACAATGGCGCTGCGCGATAAACCAGCCGCTGTCCCGGTCATTGCTCAATTTCCGATCTATCCCGTCGTTGCCGATCATGAAGATTGGGCGTCTTACCGTGATCATAATGATGGCAAGCTGCTTACCGCTGACGTCATGCAATGGTTCAAGATAAGTTATGCCGCCGAGGAAACGCATATTCGCGCGTCCCCGCTCGGCTTCGACCATGCGGGCATGCCGCCAACACTGATCATCACGGCGGGCCTCGATCCGCTGCGCGATCAGGGGGGCGCCTATGCAGCGGCGCTGATTTCCGCCGGCGTGCCAACCGTCTATCGCGAAGCCGTCGGCACCATTCATGGCTTTGTAAACTTGCGCAAGGCAATGCCATCGGGGCAGCATGATATTCGCGGTGCCTTGGCAGTCTTGAAGGCAATGATTGCCGAAATCACGGCATGAATCTGCCCTATCGCCCTGCCGCTGCGGTGATGCTGTTGAATGCCGATGGCAATGTCTTCGTCGCACGGCGCATCGATTCAACTGTCGATGCGTGGCAGATGCCGCAAGGGGGCCTCGATCCTGGCGAGAATGCGCAAGCCGGCGCGCTGCGCGAACTCGAGGAAGAAACCGGCATCGGGCCGCAATTGGTCGAGATCATCGCCCGCGCGAAATGCAATCTTCTCTACGACCTTCCGCCCGAACTTGCCGGCCGGATGTGGGGCGGCAAATATCGCGGACAGACACAAGCATGGTTCCTTGCGCGCTTTCTCGGCAACGATGCCGACATCAATCTCGAAACCGAACATCCCGAATTCAACGCCTACCGATGGGTCGATCCCGCGCAGCTTCCGGATCTGATCGTGCCGTTCAAGCGACAGCTTTACGAAGATGTGATCACCGAATTTGCCGATCACCTAGCGCGTTAAGAAGCGCCCGACATCGCTTTGACCGACTGCCGGAACTTGTGCAGCAACGGTTCGGTGTAACCGCTGGGCTGGGCAATGCCTTCGAAGATCAATGACCGTGCCGCCTGAAACGCGATGCTGTCCGGGGTCAGTGTGCGATAAAGCGGGTCGCTTGCATTTTGCGCGTCGACCTTGGCCGCCATCCGCGCCAGCGCAGCATCGACCTGAGCCGCGGTGCACACGCCGTGGAGCAGCCAATTCGCCATGTGCTGCGACGAAATGCGCAGTGTCGCGCGGTCTTCCATCAAGCCGACATCGTCGATGTCGGGCACTTTCGAACAACCGATCCCCTGATCGATCCAGCGCACGACATAGCCCAATATCCCTTGCGCATTATTGTCGAGTTCGCGCTCGATTTCGGACGGCGACCAGTTATGCCCGCCCGCCAGCGGCACTGTCAGCAGCGCGGACAGCGGCGCAATCGCCGTCAGTTCCTTCTGGCGCGCAAACACATCGACCTGATGATAGTGCATCGCATGGAGCGTTGCTGCAGTCGGCGACGGGACCCATGCTGTATTTGCACCTGCCATCGGATGCCCGATTTTCTGCATCATCATGTCTGCCATCCGGTCGGGCGCGGCCCACATGCCCTTGCCGATCTGGGCCTTGCCCGAAAGTCCACAGGCAAGCCCGATGGCGACATTGCGCGCCTCATAGGCTTTGATCCAGGCGCTCGATTTCATATCGGCTTTGGCCACCATCGCGCCCGCCCGCATCGACGTATGGATTTCGTCTCCGGTGCGGTCGAGAAAGCCCGTATTGATGAACGCGATCCGGTGGCGCACGGCATGGATTGTTGCGGCAAGATTGGCCGATGTCCGCCGTTCCTCGTCCATCACGCCGACTTTGATCGTGTGGCGTTTCAGGCCGAGCAAGTCCTCGGCCGCATCGAAAAGATCATTGGTAAATGCGGCTTCTTCGGGCCCGTGCATTTTCGGTTTGACGATATAAATGCTGCCGGTCCGCGAATTGCCCCCGCGGTCGTGCATGGCGATCAGCGCCGTGAAGACAGCATCCATTATGCCTTCGGGCGCCTCCGACCCGTCCGGCAGCAGGATGGCCGGATTGGTCATCAAATGACCGACGTTGCGAACGAACAACAGGCTACGCCCGTGCAGCGTGAACGGCGTGCCGTCGGGCGCAGTCCATTGACGGTCCGGCTCGAGCGCGCGCGTCATCGTCTGGCCATCTTTTTGAAAGGTCGCCGTCAGGTCGCCCTTCATCAGCCCGAGCCATGTGCGATATCCTGCGACCTTGTCCTCGGCATCCACCGCCGCGACTGAGTCTTCGAGATCGATGATGGTCGACAGCGCTGATTCAACGATGACGTCCGAAACGCCATCGGGATCGCTGCGGCCGATATTGCTTTCGCGGTCTCGCACAATTTCAACGTTTAAGCCATTGTTTTTAAACAATAAGGCCGACGGATTCTCAGTGTCCCCGCGATAGCCGACGACGATTCCTTGGACTAACTTTTGACCATTCCGGCACGGCCTCATCAAGGAAAGCCTTGGCGCGCGCGATGACGGCTGCGCCCCGCTCGACGTTATAGCCACCAGCCTGTGCGGGCGGCGCATCGAGTACATCGGTCCCGTAGAGCGCATCGTACAGGCTGCCCCAGCGCGCGTTGGCAGCATTCAGGGCAAAGCGCGTATTGAGCGCCGGAACAACCAGCTGCGGCCCCGCCATCGTCGCGACTTCGGCGTCGACATTGGCCGTCTCGATCGTGAAAGCGACTGGTTCGGGGACAAGATAACCGATCTCGCGAAGAAAGGCCTCGTAAGCCACCTGATCGAACGGGTGACTTTCATGCCACGCATCGATCTGCGCCTGCAAATCGTCGCGCCTTGCCAGCAATGCCCGATTGACGGGCACGAACCGGGCAAGAAGCGCAGCCAGACCGTCCCACAACATGGTTGTATCAACGCTCAGTCCGGGAAGCACGTCCTGCTCGACAAAATTGGCAAGCGTTTCGGCGACCCTCAGGCCCGAACGGTCAACATAGACAGACATGGTAAGCTCCTGATTGGTCGGCGGACCCCGGGGAGGCAGCGTCCCGTGCCTATGCCGTCAATTGCCCCCTTCGACAAGCACTTCGCGGGCGGCTAAGGCGGCCCGATGAACCGTGTCGAACACGCCCTGACCGAACTCGCTGCGTCCGCACCGATGCTGGCGCAAGTCACGCAATGGGCCGCAATCAACAGCGGCACGGCAAACTTGTCGGGCCTGGCAAAGGTTGCCGAATTGCTGGCCACATCGTTCAGCGCGCTTCCCGGTGCGCTTCGCCTGGTTGACCCCGTCCCTGAAGAGTCAGTCAGTGCCGATGGCAGCAAGCGGCTGATCCAGCGCGGCCAGCATCTCCATCTGAGCGTTCGACCGACAGCCAATCGCCGCATCCTCATGACGGGACATATGGATACCGTTTTCCCCGCCGACCATCCGTTTCAGGCGCTTCACGAGATCGAACCCGGCGTCATCAATGGCCCCGGCACCGCCGACATGAAAGGGGGCATTGCCGTCATGCTCGCCGCGCTGAACGCGTTCGAAACCGGTCCTGATGCGTCGGCAATCGGCTACGATGTTCTCATCAACAGCGATGAAGAAACGGGCTCCGCGTCTTCGGCGGCACTGATCGCCGGACTGGCACAGGGCAAGCTCGCGGCGCTGACGTATGAGCCGGCCGCACTGCCTGACGGCACACTTGCAGGCGCGCGGCCCGGCAGCGGTAATTTCAGTTTTATCGTCACGGGCAAATCGGCACATGCCGGACGCAATCCCGACGACGGCCGAAATGCACTGATCGCAGCAGCGTCGCTGGCGCTGGCGCTCGCCGCGCTGAAAGCACCCGGGATCAGCGTCAATCCAGCCAAAATCGACGGCGGCGGACCAAACAATGTCGTGCCCGATCATGCTGTCCTCCGCGTCAACCTTCGCCCCGCGACGCCCGACATCGAAGCAAGCGCGAAGGCTGCAATCGACCGGCTCGTCGCCGAGATCGCAGCCAAACACGATGTCGCAATCCATGTCCACGGTGGCTTCGGACGGCCACCCAAGCCAATGGATGCGAAAGCCGAAGCGCTGTTCGGGCTGGTCAAGCAATGCGGCGGCGATCTGGGCCAGAACATCAGCTGGAAAGCTTCGGGGGGCGTCTGTGACGGCAACAACATTGCGGCCTGCGGGGTGCCGATCGTCGATACGATGGGGGTGCGCGGCGGCGCGATCCACTCTTCCGACGAATATATGATTGTCGAGTCCCTTGGCGAGCGGGCGATGCTGTCTGCCTTGACGCTCAATCGTATCGCAACCGGAGCCTTCCCCGCATGACGTTCCGCCTTCGCGCCGCGCGCGCATCCGATCTCGGGTCGCTTTATGAAATGGCGAAGCTGACCGGTGGTGGCTTTACCAACCTGCCGCCCGACAAGCCCAATCTTAAAGCGAAACTCGCGCGCGCCGAAGCAACGTTCGCGCGCGCGGAGGATACGCTCGATAACGACCTGATCGTCCTGATGCTCGAGAACATCGACGATCCGCACGTCCGCGGCACGTGTCAAATCTATAGTAAGATCGGCCAGTCTGCACCATTTTACAGCTACCGGATCGGGACGCTGACGCAGACATCGTCCGAGCTGAACCGGACATTCCGCGCCGAGATGCTGTCGCTGTCGACCGATTTCGAAGGGGCAAGCGAAGTCGGCGGGCTCTTCCTTCACCCGAACGAGCGCGCCGGGGGGCTCGGCATGCTGCTCGCGCGCAGCCGCTATCTCTACATCCGCGCGCATCGCCAGCGCTTTGCCGAACGTATCTTCGCTGAATTGCGCGGCGTTTTCGACGAAGGCGGCGGCTCGCCTTTCTGGGATGGCCTTGCCGGCAAATTCTTCGGGATGACATTTCCCGAAGCCGACGCCTTCAATGCCGTCAACGGCTTCCAGTTCATTGCCGATCTTATGCCCAAACACCCGATCTATACCGCGCTTCTGCCCGATAGCGCCCGCGCCGTCATGGGCTTGCCCCACCCGAGCGGCCGTGCAGCCATGCGGATGCTCGAGAACGAAGGCTTCGTTCACGACCATTATATCGATATTTTTGATGGCGGGCCGACCATGCATACGCGCACCGATCATGTGAAAACGGTGGCTAAATCGCGCGACGTCGAAATCACGAAAGTCGCGCCGAATGATGCGCCGCGCGCGATTGTCTCGACGGGTCGTCTTGCCGCTTTCCGCGCGGCATGGGCGTGTGTGACTGACGACGGGTGCATCGATCCCGAAGGTGCAACGGCGCTTTCGGTCGAACCGGGGCAGATGATTCAGGTTGCGCCGCAATGAGTCTGGTGGAAATCAACTTCGACGGGATCGTCGGTCCCAGCCATAATTATGCTGGGTTAAGTCTCGGCAACCTCGCGTCGGCAAAAAATGCCGGCGGTCCCTCGCATCCGCGCGCGGCCGCGCTGCAGGGTATCGAAAAGATGCGCGCCAACGTTCGCCTCGGGATCGCGCAAGGCGTTTTCATGCCGCAAGATCGACCCAACCGGGCGTGGCTCAGCGAGCTGGCGACGAC
>JBGSMP010000292.1:0-3065 GCA_041740105.1 Sphingomonadaceae bacterium | reverse complement strand
GGCCTGATCCGCGATGCCGTGGTCGCCATGACGGGCGGCGTGACCGAGACCGATGTGCGCGCACTGCGCCACCGGCTCGGCGTGCGGCCTGTGTTCAAGCGGATCGACACCTGTGCGGCGGAGTTTGCGGCCAAAACGCCTTATATGTATTCGACCTATGAAGCGCCCAGCTTTGGCGAGCCCGAATGCGAGAGCGCACCGACGAATCGTGAGAAGATCGTGATCCTCGGTGGCGGGCCGAACCGGATCGGGCAGGGGATCGAGTTCGATTATTGCTGTTGCCACGCCTGCTATGCGCTGTCGGACGCTGGCTATGAAACGATCATGGTCAATTGCAATCCGGAGACCGTGTCGACCGATTATGACACGTCGGACCGGCTGTATTTCGAGCCGCTGACCGCTGAGGACGTGCTCGAGATTTTGCATGTCGAGCAGAGGAACGGCACGCTGAAAGGCGTCATCGTGCAATTCGGGGGGCAGACGCCGCTCAATCTGGCAAAGGCGTTAAGCGAGGCAGGAATTCCGATCCTGGGCACTTCGCCCGCCGCAATCGATCTGGCCGAGGACCGCGAGCAATTCGCGGCGTTGGTCAACAAACTGGGGCTGATGCAGCCCGAAAACGGCATAGCGCGCAGTCGTGACGAAGCGGTCGCGGTCGCCGAACGGATCGGTTATCCGGTGCTGATGCGGCCGTCGTTCGTGCTGGGCGGGCGGGCGATGGAGATCGTCGATACGCCAGCGCAGTTGGACAATTATATCGCGACGGCCGTGCGTGTGTCGGGCGATGCGCCGGTGCTGATCGACCGGTATCTGCGCGATGCCATCGAGGTCGATGTCGATGCGGTGGCGGACGGCGTCGACGTTACGGTTGCCGGAATCATGCAGCACATCGAAGAAGCGGGCGTGCATTCGGGCGACAGTGCGTGTTCGCTGCCGCCCTATAGCTTGCCGCCGGAGATCGTGGCGGAAATTGCGCGGCAGACCGACGTGCTCGCGCGCGCGCTTTCGGTGCGCGGCCTCATGAACATCCAGTTCGCAGTAAAAGACAGCGCGGTTTACATCATCGAGGTTAACCCGCGTGCATCGCGGACAGTGCCGTTCGTGGCGAAGGCGACGGGCGCGGCGGTCGCGAAGATCGCGGCACGGGTCATGGCTGGCGAGATGCTCGCCGACTTGCCAAAACTCGGGGCATCGGGCGATTTTGTCTCGGTCAAGGAAGCAGTTTTCCCGTTCGCGCGCTTCCCCGGCGTCGATCCGGTGCTGTCGCCCGAAATGAAGTCGACCGGCGAAGTGATGGGGATCGATGACGATTTCCCGACGGCCTTTGCAAAGGCGCAGCTCGGCGCGGGCATGGTTTTGCCAAAGACCGGCGCGTTGTTCGTGTCGGTCAAGGATAGCGACAAGCCAGTGGTGCTACCTGCCGTAAAAACGCTGGCGGGACTCGGCTTCGAAATCATCGCGACGAGTGGCACCGCGGACTATCTGACAGGGAAGGGGATCGCCGTCACACGCGTCAACAAAGTCGCGCAGGGGCGGCCGCACATCGTCGATCGGATCAAGGACGGCGACATAAACCTGATTTTCAACACGACCGAAGGCTGGCAATCGCTCAAGGATTCGGCAGAAATCCGGAAATCTGCGCTAAGCGGCAAAATCTGTTCGTTTACAACGGCGGCTGCATCGGTCGCGGCGGCTCACGCGATTGCTGCACTGCAAACGCGCGGGCTTGAAGTTGCTTCGCTCCAGTCTTATCATCTTCGGCGGGCAAGCTGATCCCGACAGCGCGACAGAATGACGCTCCCATAACCGGGGGCCGGATGGTTTTTGAATAGGAAGACGCGAGGATATGGCGACAGTCGACAAAATGCCGATGCTGGTTGAAGGGCAGAAAATGCTCATTGCCGATCTGTCGCGCCTGAAGGCCGAGCGGCCCGAGATTATCGATTCGATCGAAGAGGCGCGCGCCCACGGCGACCTTTCGGAAAATGCCGAATATCACGCCGCCAAGGAGCGGCAGGGGCAGGTCGAAGCAATGATCGGCGATATCGAATCGAAACTGAGCCGCGCGATGGTCATCGATCCTGCCGCATTATCGGGCGACAAAATCGTCTTCGGGGCAACCGTGACGCTGCTCGACGAAGATGAAAAGCCGATCAAATATCAGATCGTCGGCGAAACCGAAGCCGATGCCAAGTCGGGTCGGATTTCCTACAATTCGCCACTTGGACGTGCGCTGATCGGGCGGAAAGTCGAAGATGACGTCGAAGTCACCGTGCCATCGGGCGACAAATATTATCAGGTCTCGAAAATCGAGTTTATCTAACGTGGCAGCGGGCGGACGGCCTGCGCGGCTGACCTATGCGATCGCCGCTGTCACAGTGCTCGCCCATGTTGCGGGACTGCTGCTGACATCGGGCGGGTTCATGACCGAACAGATGGGTTTTATCCCGCTGCGCTTTTCGTCCGAAGCGCAAGGGTTTATCGTGCCCGCATGGCTGACGCCGCTGACAGCGACGCTGGCGCACGGCGATTTCCTCCATCTTGGTTTCAACATCCTGATGCTCGTTTATTGCGGGCGAGCGGTTGAAACCGTTTTGGGGACGGGGCCAATGGCTGCACTCTATATCATCGGTGCCTATGTGGCGGCAGCAGGTCAGTTTATCGTCGGGCCGGTGTCGCCGGTGCCGATGATCGGTGCGTCAGGCGCGATTTCGTCGGTGATCGCCGTTTACGCGCTCTTGTTCGGCCGTAATGACGTGAAGCGATGGGGACCGATCCCGGCGCATTGGGTGCGCGCGATCTGGCTGGCGGTAGCGTGGACCGCGATCCAGTGGATGATCGGGCTGGTGTCGGGCGGCGGTGGATACGAAATTGCGACAGCTGCGCATGTCGGCGGCTTTCTTGCGGGGCTCGCGCTGGCGCGACCGTTGCTCGCGTGGCGCTACCGCAGCGCCTAGTTTCCCGGTGGTGGCCGCAATTCCGCAAAAGGATGCACGGTCACGCTGTTATCGCGAAAGCGCGTCAGTTTTGCGCCGACGAGCGACCAGCGCAGCGGCTTGGCGATC
>JBGSMP010000289.1:0-9516 GCA_041740105.1 Sphingomonadaceae bacterium | reverse complement strand
CTGATCCTCGACGAACCGACGAACCATCTGGACGTCGACGCACGCGAGGCACTGGTGCAAGCGCTCAATGCCTATGACGGCGCGGTCGTGATCGTCAGCCATGACCGTCACATGATCGAACTGACCGCCGACCGGCTTGTGCTGGTCGACGAAGGCACGGCACAGGAGTTTTCGGGTACGCTCGACGATTACACCGACCTTATCCTGAAGGGCGCAAACAAAGGCAGCGCGCCGAAACGCGACAAGAAGGAAGAACGCAAACTAGCCGCCGCAGCGCGCGAAAAAGAAGCCGCAGCGCGCAAAGCCGTTGCCATGGCCGAGGCGGAACTCGCCACGCTCGGCGAGCGGCGCAGTGCTGTTGAACGCGCGATGTTCGATCCGCAGTCGGCAACCGGAAGCGATGCCAAGTTGACGATGAGCGATCTAATGAAGTTGCGCGCCGAATTGAGCGCAAAGATCGACAAGCTCGAAGCCGAATGGCTCGCGGCAGGGGCTGTTGTCGAACAGGGTATTGCCGCCTGATTGACACAAAGTTGAGCTAAACTTGCCGCATCAAGCGGGAGGGCGGCATGAAACTCAAATCATTCAGCATCGCAACATTCAACCTGTTCAATCTCAACAAGGCCGGACTGCCGGTCTATTCGGACAGTGATGGCTGGACGCCTGACGAATATAAATTGAAGATCGCGTGGACCGCGCGCCAGCTTAAGCTGATGGACGCCGATGTCGTCGGTTTTCAGGAAATGTGGCACGGCGATGTGATCGTCGATGCGCTCGCGGCGGCAGGGATGACGGCGGACTATGATCTGATTTCGCCACCCTTTGCCGATGGCACGAAGATCGTCTGCGCAGCGATCGTCCGCAAGGGGTTGCTGACCGGAACGCCGCGCTGGATCGAGGATTTTCCGCCCGAATTTCGCTTGGAATCGAGCGGTGACGATGCGCAGACTCCTGATATTGCGGTCAATATATCGGGCTTCTCGCGCCCGGTGCTGCATTTTACCGCCAAGCCGCGCGACAATGAGGCCGACGTCAATTTCTACGTATGCCACTTCAAGTCGAAGGGGCCGACCAAGGTATTCAAGGAAGCGTGGTTCAAAGCCGACAAGCCATTTTATGCAAAGCATCAGACCGGCCTCGGCGCCGCGCTTTCGACCATCCGCCGGACCGCCGAAGCAGCGGCTTTGCGATTCATCTTAAGCGAGCAGATGAAAGGCAGCGACGCGCCGGTGATCGTCCTCGGCGATCTGAACGATGGCCAGCACAGCAACACCGCCAATGTCCTGACCGAGCAGCCGCGCTACCTTGTCGGTGATTCGGTCGGCGGCGGCGATACCGCGCTTTATACGGCGCAAACGCTGCAGGAATATCGTGACACCCGTGACGTTTATTATACCTATGTCTTTCAGGACATGCGTGAATCGCTCGACCATATCATGGTCAGCCAGGAATTTTACGATAACAGCAAGAAGCGCCTGTGGCTGTTCGACGGGCTGGTGATCAACAACGATCATCTGAACTTCGACGACCACAAGATCAGCGGCACCAACGACCACGGCATCATCCGCGCGACGTTCAAGTATAAGCCGATCAAAGCCGTTTAGCGCTCATCCGAACGTATTGCACTGCGCCGGATCGCCCGAGCGCAGGCCGCGGGTCAGCCATTCTTGACGTTGTGCCGCAGAACCATGGGTGAAGCTTTCGGGAACGGGGCGCTGGCCGCCGGCGCGTTGCAGCGTGTCGTCGCCGATCGCTTGGGCGGCCGCGAGCCCTTCCTCGACGTCGCCGGCCTCGAGCAAATTCTTGTCGTTTGCGGCCCAGACACCGGCGTAGCAATCGGCCTGCAATTCCATCGCGACTTGCAGCGCATTGCCCTGCGTGCGGCTCGCGCGTTGCTGGGCGCGATTGACCTGTTCGGCGGTGCCGTCGATCGTCTGGATATGGTGGCCGACTTCATGCGCAATGATGTAGGCAATCGGGAAGTCGCCGGGCGCATTGAAGCGCGTTTTCATTTCGTCGAAAAACTGCGTGTCGATGTAAATCTTGCGGTCGGCCGGGCAATAGAACGGCCCCATTGCCGCTTGCGCCGCACCGCAGCCCGATTGGCCATTGCGGCTGTAGAAGACGAGCGTTGTTGGTGTATAGCGTTGCCCCGACGCGGCGAAGATTTCGGCCCAGCGGCGCTCGGTCGAGCCGAGGACTTTTAGCGAGACACGCTGGATGTCGGTGAGTTCGCCGGTCGTGGCTTGCTCATGCGGTGCACTGGTCGTGCCGCCGCCACCCGACAGCAGCGAACCGATGCTGCCGAAGCCGCCGAACAGCAGTACGGCAATCCCGAGCACAGCCACACCGCCACAGCCAAAGCGGCTGAACACGAACGGCACGATCATGCCGAGCAGCCCGAGTCCGCCGCCGCCGAAACCCGCGCTCGAAGAGCCCGGCGATTGGATTTCGAAATTGCCGCTTTCCTGTTCGTCGTCGAGGCGCATCGTGAGTTCCTGTGCTTGCGCCCTTCATGAAATAAAGTTGTGACTTCGACAAGGCTGCTGGACGACATTGCCCGACGTTCATACTGCTTTGCCTAGACGCCTGACCGGCGAGTCGCAATTTTGTCCGGAGTGTTCATGTCCAAACTGTTTTTCGCCGGCCTTTCGTTTGCGGCGACCTTGCTCGCAACCTCCGCTTTTGCAGCACCGGGACGCCTGCCGACCGGTGTGACGCCGCTGACCTATGACATCACTGTCGAGCCCGATGCGCAGAAGCTCAGCTTTACCGGCAGCCAGAACATTTCGATACAAGTTACCAGACCGACGCGGACAATCACGCTCAACGCAGCCGATCTGACGATTGCCGATGTCCGACTGAACGGCACCATCCCGGCGACCGTCGCGCTGGATGCGGCGGCGCAAGCAGCGACCTTCACATTTGCGAAGCCGGTCAAAGCCGGCAAGCACAGCCTTTCGATGCGGTTTGCCGGCAAGATCAACCAGTCGGCAACCGGCTTGTTCGCCATCGATTATGACAATGTCGACGGCACGAAGGACAGGATGCTGGCGACGCAGTTCGAAGCGCCCGACGCGCGCCGTTTCGCGCCGATGTGGGACGAGCCGGCACTGAAGGCAACGTTCAAACTGACGGCGGTTTCACCTTCGGGCCAGACCGCATTTTCAAACATGCCGGTCACCGCCACGACAACGAACGCCCAAGGCAAAACGGTCTGGCGCTTTGCCGAAAGCCCGAAGATGTCGAGCTATCTGCTCTATCTAGGCATGGGCAATGTCGAGCGCAAAACGGCGATGGTCGGCAACACCGAGATCGGCGTGATCTCGCGCAAGGGCGTTGTCGATCAGGGCGACTATGCGCTGCAAAGTTCCAAACGGCTGCTGACCTATTTCAACGAGTATTTCGGCACCCCTTACCCGCTGCCGAAAATGGACATGATTGCCGGGCCCGGATCGTCGCAGTTTTTCGGGGCGATGGAGAACTGGGGCGCGATTTTCTATTTCGAGCCGATTCTGCTCGTCGATCCAAAGCTCGCGACCGAAAGCCAGAAGCAGGCAATCTTCAATGTCGTCGCGCATGAAATGGCGCACCAGTGGTTCGGCAACCTGGTCACCATGTCGTGGTGGGACGATCTGTGGCTGAACGAAGGCTTTGCCTCGTGGATGGCATCGAAAGCATCCAACGATCTCAATCCCGAATGGAAAACGCTGACGCAAAGTACCGCATTCAGCCGCCAAGGCGCGATTGCGCGCGATGCCCGGGAGACAACGCATCCGATCATCCAGAAAATAGAAACCGTCGATCAGATCAGCCAAGCATTCGACGACATCACCTATCGCAAAGGCGAAGCCGTGATCCGCATGCTCGAAGCGTCGGTCGGCGCGGACGCCTTTCGCACCGGCGTACGCAATTACATGCAGAAATACGCTTACAAGAACACCGTGACCGACCAGCTCTGGGGCGAGGTTACCGCCGCATCGGGCATGCCGGTCAAGCCGATGATGGACAGCTTTACGATGCAGGGCGGCGTGGCGCTGGTGAGCGTGGGCGAGCCGAAATGCACCGACGGACGCACGGTGCTCGAGCTTTCGCAGGGGCGCTTTGGGCTCGATGCGCCGTCGAAAGCACCGCAGACATGGCTCGTGCCCGTGCGGATCGGCGATATTCGCTTGCGGGTCGCGCCGACTGTGGCGACCGTTTCGGGTGCTGTCGCAAAGACCGTGACAGTGCAGGGCTGTGGCTTGCCGATCGTCAACTTCGGGCAGAATGCATACTTCCGGACGCGGTATGCGCCGCAGCATTTCGAAATGCTGCGCAGCAATTTTGCCACGCTCAGTGTCGATGATCAGGTTGGGCTGATCGCTGACAGCTACGGTCTGGCGAATAGCGGCGATGCGTCGATCGAACGTTATCTCGCCCTGATCGGTGGCATTTCGCCCGATGCATCGCCGCTCGTGTGGAGCGTGATCGCGGGTCAACTCGGCGGCATCGACACGATGCTTAGCGATGCCCCGGAAAAAATGGCATTCCGTGCAAAGGCGCGCGCATTGCTGGCACCCGTATTTGCCAAGGTTGGCTGGGTTGCAAGGCCCGGCGAACCATCCCTGACGGCGTTGCTTCGCGAACGGATCATTCCGACGCTCGGCCGCCTTGACGATCCCGCCATGACGACGCAGGCCGCAGCCTATGCCGAGCAAAGCTTTCGTGATCCGAGTGCCGTTCCGGGGTCGATCCGTCTGCCGGCGCTTACAATTTTCGGATACACCGCCGATGCCGCGCGCTGGAATATGCTGCACGAAAAGGCTCGCGCCGAGAAGAGCCCGGTCGCCAAGCAGCTTTTATATCGCAATCTGGGCGCCGTGCGCGATCCTGCATTGGCAGCCCGCGCGCTCGCGCTGACACTTACCGAAGAGATGCCGGTGCCAATGCGCAGCAGTGTCATCAGCGCGGTGGCGAGCCAGCATCCGGCCATGGCCTTCGACTGGGCCGTCACCAATGCCGACAAAGTGAATGCAATGCTCGAAACCAGCACACGCTCCGCCTTTATCGTATCGTTACCGTCGGGATCGGGCGATCCCAAAGTCGCCGAGCGCGTGACGGCCTATGCAGCCGCCGCACTGCCCAAAACATCGCGCAAACCCGCCGAGACTGCCGTTGCCGTGATCAATTATCGTGCGGGCCTGCGCGCGCGGCACGCGGCGGCAATCGGCAAATGGGCGGGGGCGAACTAGATGTTCCTGAAAGGCAAAACCGCTCTTGTCACCGGTTCGACATCGGGGATCGGGCTTGCCTATGCCAAGGCGCTTGCAGTCGAAGGGGCCGATGTCGTCATCAATGGCTTTGGCGATGCAACGGCTATCGAGGTGGAGCGGGTCGGGCTCGAAGCACTGTCGGGTGGACGTGCGCACTACAGTGATGCCGATTTGACCGACGTGGCCGCCATCGCGGGGATGATGGCAACGACGGCTGACATGTTCGGCGGCATCGACATTCTGATCAACAATGCCGGTGTTCAGCATGTTGCCCCGGTGGATGCTTTTCCCGTCGAGAAGTGGGATCTGATCATCGCGCTGAATTTGACCGCGGCATTCCACACGATCCGGCTGGCGCTCCCCGCCATGAAAGCACGAAAATGGGGGCGGATCATCAACACTGCCTCGGCGCACTCGCTCGTCGCAAGCCCCAATAAGTCGGCTTATGTCACGGCCAAGCACGGGCTTGTCGGCCTGACCAAGACGGTCGCGCTTGAAACCGCCACTTTCGGGATCACGGCAAACTGCATTTCGCCGGGCTATGTCTGGACACCGCTAGTCGAAAACCAGATCCCCGACACGATGAAAGCGCGTGGGCTGACGCGCGAGCAAGTGATGAACGACGTCCTGCTTGCCGCACAGCCGACCAAGCAATTTGTGACGCCGGAGCAGGTCGCAGCGATGGCGTTGTTTTTGTGCGGTGATGCCGCAGCTCAGATCACGGGGGCAAATCTATCCGTCGACGGCGGCTGGACGGCAGCCTAGGCGCGCGCGACACACCGCACGAGGGCGGCTTCGAGGTCAGCCAGCGAATAGGGTTTGGTCAGGACGGTCGCTGTGGGCTGACCATTTGCCGCACCCTGCCCGTCGTAGCCCGTCGTAATCAGGCAGGGAATATGGCGCTCGTTCAGCGTGGCCGCAACGAGAAGGCCATCGTCACCGTCGAGATTGAGATCGACCATGGCAATATCGAACGACAGCGACGATATGGCCGCCTGCGCATCGGCCACCGTCGCAACGCTCGCTGCCACCACACAGCCGATGGCATCGAGCATATCCTCGGCCAGCATGGCCACAATCGGTTCGTCCTCGACGATAAGGACGCGGAGACCGGACAAGCTGCTCATGAATGCCTTGTGTCGCGGCACGACCGCGAGCGCAATTGTAAACACCCGCCGGATTGCTCCGACGGGTGTTCTTCCTCCCCAGGAAGTCGAAGTGCGGAACGCTTTAGCGTTGTTAAAGCGATCTCGCGCGAGACCGGCCAGCGGTCTATGGGGCCGACTGGCAAGACAGCGGCTTTGCCGCTGTCAGCCGCTCAGCCGAACTGATTCATCGTATTGTGCGCGCCACCGGCTTTCAGTGCCGCTTCGCCGGCGAAATACTCTTTGTGATCGTCGCCGATGTCCGAACCCGACATGTTCTGATGCTTGACGCAGGCAATGCCCAGCCGCAGTTCCTGACGCTGCACGCCCGCGACATAGCCCAGCATCCCGGCTTCGCCGAAATATTCACGCGCCAGATTATCGGTGGAAAGCGCCGCGGTATGATAGGTCGGCAAGGTGATGAGGTGATGGAAAATCCCCGCACGCTTGGCACCATCGGCCTGGAACGTGCGGATGCGCTTGTCGGCGGCGACACCCAGTTCGGTCTCGTCATATTCGACGCCCATCAGCTTGGCGCGGTCATAGGTCGAAACGTCGAGCCCTTCCTTGACCATCGCGTCATAAACCTGCTGACGGAAATTGAGCGTCCAGTTGAAGCTCGGCGAGTTGTTATAGACCAGCTTTGCATTGGGTACGACGGCGCGGATGCGGTCCATCATGCCGGCAATCTGTTCAACATGCGGCTTTTCGGTCTCGATCCAGAGCAGATCGGCGCCATTCTGGAGCGACGTGATGCTGTCAAGGACGCAGCGGTCTTCGCCCGTGCCCGCGCGGAACTGGAAAAGGTTCGACGGCAAGCGCTTGGGCCGCATCATTTTGCCGTCGCGATTGATGATAACGTCGCCGTTGCGCGCGGTCGCCGAGTCGATCTCTTCGCAATCGAGGAAACTGTTGTACTGATCCCCTAAGTCACCGGGTTCGTTCGAGACGGCGATCTGCTTGGTCAGCCCTGCGCCCAGCGAGTCGGTGCGCGTGACGATGATCCCGTCCTCGACGCCGAGTTCGAGGAAGGCATAGCGGCAGGCACGGATTTTCGCGAGAAAGTCCTCATGAGGCACGGTGACCTTGCCGTCCTGATGCCCGCACTGCTTTTCATCCGAGACCTGATTCTCGATCTGCAGCGCGCAGGCACCGGCTTCGATCATCTTCTTGGCGAGCAAATAGGTTGCTTCGGCATTGCCGAACCCGGCATCGATGTCGGCAATGATCGGCACGACATGCGTCTGGAAATTGTCGATCCTGTCCTGAATGGCAGCGCGGTCGCTGTCGGTCGCGGCAGCATCGAGATCGCGGAAGAGCAGGTTGAGTTCGCGCGAATCGGCCTGGCGCAGGAAGGTGTAAAGCTCCTCGATCAGCGCGGGGACGCTCGTCTTCTCGTGCATGGATTGATCGGGCAGCGGACCGAATTCGCTGCGCAATGCAGCGACCATCCAGCCCGAGAGATAGAGATATTTGCGCTTCGTGGTGCCGAAATGCTTCTTGATCGCGATCATCTTCTGCTGCGCGATGAAGCCGTGCCAGCAGCCCAGCGACTGGGTGTATTGCGACGCGTCGGCATCATAGGCCGCCATGTCCTCGCGCATGATCTTCGCGGTATAGCGCGCGATGTCGAGGCCGGTGAGGAAGCGGTTCTGGAGCCGCATGCGGGCAACGGCTTCGGCGCTGATGCCGTCCCAGGTGCCGCTCTTGGACTGGATGAGTTGGGCAAGGTTGGACCGTTCGATTGCGTAGGACATGGGGAGGACTTTCACATTTATGACAAGCTGATTTGCCAAAGGTTAGTCAAAAGTGAGGCCAATGCGACCAAAAACCAGGAATTTCAGTGTCTATAAGTCGCCCGTTTGCGGTTAATATTTGTCATTTTGTAAATAATGTGACAAACATTGCGCATGAAGGATCAAAAAGTTTATGCCGGGCATACCGTGCGGCGACTGCGCCGTGTGTCAGGCATTACGCAAGCTGCAATGGCCGAATCGCTCGAAATCTCACCGTCCTACCTCAACCTGATCGAGCGCAACCAGCGCCCGCTGACCGCACCGATCATGCTGCGGCTTGCCGAGCGATATGATTTCGACGCGCGGACGTTGAGCGGTTCGACACCGGGCGGCGGCGTCGAGGCATTGCGACGGCGGTTGACCGATCCGGCCTTCGCTGACCTCAATCTCGACAAGGCGGCGATCGAGGAATGGATCACCTTTGCACCCGACGCCGCCGAGGCATTTGCCCGCGCATTCGATGCCAAGGGCGAAAGCGTGGTGGGCGCGAGCGACCCGATAGCGCCCGTGCGCCGCGAGATCGAACGCTGGCGCAATCATTTTGGCGATCTCGATGCCGCAGCCGAGCAGCTTGCCGACGAATTGCGCATCGGTTCAGGCGATCTCTATGGTGCGATTGCCGAGCGATTGCGTGTGACGCACCAGCTGTCCATCCGCATATTGCCGGTCGATGTGATGCCGGTTGCCCTCCGCCGCCTCGATCTGCATGCGCGGCAGTTGCAATTGTCCGAACTGCTCGATCCGGCAAGCCGGACATTTGCCGCAGCGTTTCAGCTTGGGCAGATCGAAGCGACGGGCGAAATCGATGCGCTGGTGAAAGGGGCCGGCTTCACCGAGCGCGCATCGGAACGCCTTTATCGCCGCCACCTGACGAGCTATTTCGCCGCCGCGCTGATGATGCCTTATGTGCGCTTCGTACGAGCGTGCGAAGCGACCGGCTATGATGTCGAGCTGTTGCAGCGACGCTTTGGTGCGGGCTTCGAACAGATTGCGCATCGCCTGACGACATTACAGCGTGTCGGCGCGCGGGGATTGCCGTTTTTCATGATCCGCATCGATCGCGCAGGGCAATCATCGAAACGTTATGCCGGGGCGAGTGCATCGCCGCTGGTCGAGGCCGAAGGGCGTTGTCCATTGTGGGAGCTGCACAGTGCATTCGACCGGCCGGGCGGGCTGGTCCGTCAACTGGTCGAGCTGGAAGACGGCACCCGCTGGTTCACGCTGGCACGCACGGTGAGTCCTCAGGGCGGCCGTATCGGACAAGTGCGCGCCCAGTTTTCGGTCGGGATCGGCATCGCGGCAAATCTTGCCGCGCCGCTT
>JBGSMP010000275.1:0-2899 GCA_041740105.1 Sphingomonadaceae bacterium | reverse complement strand
AAGATCTGGGTGAGCAGGTTGCGCTCGTGATCGGTGATCTTCTGCGCCCAGTCGCGGCAATCCTCGCCCAAAGGCACTTCCTCGGGCATCCAGTGGATCTGCTGCTGGCGCTTCCAGAAATCCTAGGCCCAGGGGTATTCGAAAGGCTTATACTGGGCGCGGGCTTCGGTGAGGGACATTTTATGCTCCGGTGATCGAGTTTGAAATAGAAAGGATTACGCCGCCGCCAAACCGTGCAGCGCCCAGGCGGACCCCGCGAGCGCGAGGGCAGCCGACGCAAGCATCGTGGCGGCTATGCGGTTTCGGTAGACGGCGGCTTCGCTGTGGGTCGGACGCAGGAAGAGGAACAGCGCGCCGATCGCGCACAGCAACGCGACGCCGACCATGATGAGCGGTGCGGTCATGGGTGGGGGTGCTCACGGTTACTGACACGCCAAACACTCGTCATAATCTTTCTCCGCCAGTTCGATCACGGGCGCGAGCGCGGTGTTGTCGGCTTCGACACCCCCGGCAAAGCCTGCACGCTGGATCGATTTACTGCGGAGATAATAGAGCGACTTCACGCCAAGTTCCCATGCGCGGAAATGAAGCATGAGAAGATCCCATTTCTCGACGTCGGCGGGGATGAACAGGTTCAGACTGGTCGCCTGATCGATATAGGGCGTGCGGTCGGCAGCGAGCTCCAAAAGCCAGCGCTGGTCGATCTCGAAGCTGGTCTTGTAGGTGTCCTTTTCCTCGGCACTGAGGAACTCGAGATGCTGGACCGATCCGCCCTGTTCGAGGATCGAATTCCAGACGGCATCGCTGTTCTTCGACTTTTCGCTGAGCAGCTTTTCGAGATAGGGATTGCGGATCGAGAAGCTGCCCGACAGCGTCTTGTGCGTATAGATGTTCGCCGGGATCGGCTCGATGCAGGCGCTGGTGCCGCCGCAGATGATGCTGATCGACGCGGTCGGCGCGATCGCCATCTTGCAGCTGAACCGCTCCATCACGCCGCGTTCTTCGGCATCGGGGCAGGCACCGCGTTCGGTGGCGAGCATCATCGACGCTTCATTGGCTTCGCGGCTGATATGCTTGAAGATTTTCAGGTTCCACGATTTCGCCATCGCCCCTTCGAAGGGCAGGTTGCGTGCCTGAAGGAACGAGTGGAATCCCATGACGCCAAGGCCGACCGAGCGTTCACGGCTGGCCGAGTATTTGGCACGCGCCATTTCGGGCGGCGCGCGGTCGATATAGTCGGTCAGCACATTGTCGAGGAAGCGCATGATGTCTTCGATGAACTGCCTGTCGCCGTTCCACTCGTCCCAGGTTTCGAGATTGAGCGACGACAGGCAGCAGACCGCCGTACGGTCATTCCCCAGATGGTCGCGACCCGTCGGGAGAGTAATTTCGCTACAGAGATTGGATGTGGAAACCTTGAGGCCGAGTTCACGGTGATGGCGCGGCATCGCGCGGTTCACGGTGTCGGCAAAAACGATATAGGGCTCGCCCGTCGCGAGGCGCGTTTCGACAAGCTTCTGGAAAAGCGAGCGCGCGTCGACCGTGGCGCGGACGCTGCCGTCCTTGGGGCTGAGCAGATTCCATTCCTCGCCCGCGCGGACGGCTTCCATAAACGCGTCGGTGAGCAGGACGCCGTGGTGAAGATTGAGCGCCTTGCGGTTGAACTCGCCCGATGGTTTCCGGATTTCGAGGAACTCCTCGATCTCGGGATGCGAGACATCAAGGTAGCAGGCCGCCGACCCGCGCCGCAGCGACCCTTGTGATATCGCAAGCGTCAGCGAATCCATGACGCGGACGAAGGGAATGATCCCGCTGGTCTTACCATTCAGCCCGACCGGTTCCCCGATGCCGCGCACCGCACCCCAATAGGTGCCGATGCCGCCGCCGCGCGACGCCAGCCAGACATTTTCGTTCCACGTCGCGACAATGCCTTCAAGACTGTCGGGCACCGAATTCAGATAACAGCTGATCGGCAAGCCGCGCCCCGTGCCACCGTTCGACAGCACCGGCGTCGACGGCATGAACCACAGCCGCGAGATATAATCATAAAGCCGCTGGGCATGTGGCTGATCATCGGCATAGGCGGACGCGACACGGACGAACAGATCCTGATAGCTTTCGCCCGGCAGCAGATAACGGTCCTTCAGTGTCTCCTTGCCGAAATCAGTGAGCAGCGCATCGCGCGAGTGATCGACCTCGACGGCATAAAGCTGCGCATTGATGCGCTTCGAATCACTGACCGGGGCCTCGTCCGCCGCCGCACTCGAAACCGCTTCTAACAGGGTCGTTGCCATATCGTTCATCGCTGCTTCGCTACCTTTGAAATCCATACCGCGCCCCATCTCTCGTTCTTTATCTGTTCGACTCGGAGGCGAACCTCCTGTGTAGCATTTTTGCAGGTGATGCGGTGCAAATGTTTTTCATCTGTTCCTCATCGCACAGGCCGTGAATCACTTGTCGCGGCCGCCCGAGCGCCATTGCCAAGTCATACCAGTGATTGTGTCGCCCCAGACCGAAGTCACTACCTATAGTGCCTTAACTGTGAATTGGCGCAAGGTGGTAAATGACATTTTAGCGACTCGTTTCGTCGCAAATTTGATTCGGTTTAACGATGCTGCCCGACGCCGCAGCGCAGCGACGCGCCGGTTTTCCGATGATATTGAACTGCGCAAGAGAACGAGCGCGGAACGAAAATAAATAGTCGTTCCGCGCCTGTCGCGATCAGATCGGAAAAGCCGCCAGATCGAGGTTGCGCATCGCCAGAACCGGTGCCGCCGCGGCGGGCATTTGCGCGGTCTGCACAACAGGCAAGCACGGCGCGAGCGGCGCGGGCCGGTAATTCAGATAGGGATTGGCAATCTTGACGGCGGGTGCGGACGCGGCGTGGACTGCCTGGCGC
>JBGSMP010000325.1:0-6766 GCA_041740105.1 Sphingomonadaceae bacterium | reverse complement strand
AGGCGCGATCGGCGGCGTCACCGATGCCACCATCGCCGCAATGGAACGACTGGGGGCAAAGCGCGAGCGGATCGCGGCCGCCATCGGCCCGTGCATCGCGCGCGCATCCTATGAAGTCGATGCGGCTTTTTACGAGCGATTCTGCGATGCCGATCCGGAAAACGATCGCTTCTTCGCCGACGGCCAGCGCATGGCGCATCATCAGTTCGATCTCGAAGCCTATGTCGCGCACCGGCTTGCCGCTGCAGGGATCACCCGCGTGGCGGCGCTCGGGCTCGACACATATTCGATGGCCGATCGCTATTTCAGCTTTCGGCGCGCGACACATGGGGGCGAAGCGGACTATGGTCGGCAGATATCGCTGATTGCATTGTAACCTCGTCGTTGCGAGCGCAGCGAAGCAATCCAGAGTGCACTGTTCGACTGGATTGCTTCGCTGCGCTCGCAATGACGGTTTTTAAGATTGGAGCTTTTTTATGTCAGATGAAGCCGAACTCAGCGCCCTTTCATCGCGTCGCCGCCCGAAACCCGACATATTGACCATCGGCAACCGCCGCCTCGCGCCTGAAACGCTGATGATGGGGCACGGGTTCGATCCCGCCCTGTCCGAAGGATCGCTGAAACCGCCGATTTTCCTGACCTCGACCTTCGTTTTCGAAAATGCAGCGGCGGGGAAGCGCTTTTTCGAAGGCGTGACGGGCAAGCGGCCGGGCGGGGCCGAAGGCCTTGTCTATTCGCGCTTCAACGGGCCGAACCAGGAAATCCTCGAGGACCGCCTCGGAGTCTGGGAAGATGCCGAAGATGCGCTGGTTTTCTCATCCGGGATGTCGGCGATCGCGACGGTAATGCTCGCGCTCGTGAAACCGGGCGACGTGATCGTGCACAGCGCGCCGCTTTATGCCGCGACCGAAACGCTGATCGGGCGCATTCTCGGGCGCTTCGGCGTCCACTGGATCGATTTTCCGGCAGGCGCAACGCGCGAGGAAATCGACGCCGCCATGGCGACCGCCAAGACGATGGGCCATGTCGCGCTTGTCTATCTCGAAAGCCCCGCGAACCCGACCAATGCGCTCGTCGATGTCGAAGCGGTTTCGGCGTCGCGCAATGCAACGTTTGCGGCCGACGACCTGCCGCCGATTGTCATCGACAACACGTTCCTCGGGCCGCTGTGGGCCAAGCCGCTGAAACAGGGTGCCGATCTCGTCATCTATTCGCTGACGAAATATGCCGGCGGGCATAGCGATCTGGTTGCGGGCGGCGCCGTGGGCTCCAAGGCGATGATCAATCCGGTCCGGATGATGCGCAATACGATCGGCACGATCACCGATCCACATTCGGCGTGGATGCTTTTGCGATCGCTTGAAACGCTCGAACTGCGGATGAGCCGTGCGGGTGAAAATGCTGCGAAAGTCTGCGACTTCCTGCGCGAACAGCCACAGGTCGAAAGTGTCGGTTATCTCGGTTTTCTCGAACCCGGCACGCGCCAGCGCGACATTTATGATCGCCACTGTTCGGGCGCGGGATCGACGTTTTCGCTTTACCTTAAAGGCGGCGAGCGCGAGAGTTTCGCATTCCTCGATGCGCTGAAGATCGCCAAGCTCGCGGTCAGCCTGGGCGGAACCGAAACGCTCGCCAGCGCGCCCGCCGCCATGACGCATTTGTCGGTGCCGCAGGAGCGCAAGGATGCGCTGGGCATCAGCGACAATCTCGTCCGCATATCGGTCGGCGTCGAAAATGCCGACGATCTGATTGCCGATTTCGCACAGGCACTTGCCGCGATTGGATGAACGGCCCGTTGTTTTGGGTTCATGCAACAAGGCGCAAGGGTGGCGCGTTGTAGAATTCGAAGTTCAATAGGGAGTTTATCATGCGTCATCTGATTTTTAGTCTCGCGGCCGCCGCACTCGTCGTGCCTGCCATGTCCTATGCGCCGCCGGCCGAAGCAAAACGCGTCTACAAGGAATGGCGCGGCAAGGACGGTCGGCTTTATTGCCGCCGCACCAATGGCACGACCGGCCTGATTGTCGGCGGCGTCGGTGGGGCGCTCATTGGCCGCACGATCGATACGCGTGGCGATCGGGTCTTGGGCACCGTCGGCGGCGCTGCATTGGGTGCACTTGCCGGTCGCGAAATCGAACGGGCCGGATCACGTCGCCGCTGCGTCGCCCGCTGACCTGATTGCATCGATTGCTACGAAATGACAAAGGCGGGGCATGATTGCCTCGCCTTTTTTCTGCGTCGCCGCGCTGTACCAGTTCGCTCGGTTTGACGATCCTGCTGCCGTGCAGGACGAATTGCGCGCGGTTTGCGTAGCGGCAGCGATCAAGGGCACGCTGCTGATCGCGCGCGAGGGCATCAATGGCACAATTGCGGGCACGCCCGATGCTGTCGAACGCGTGATCGCCCATATCCGGACGCTGCCGGGCTGCGCCGAGCTGGAAGTCAAATATTCAAGCGCTGATGCCATGCCCTTTTACCGGATGAAAGTGCGGTTGAAGCGCGAAATCGTCACGATGGGACAGCCCGACATCGATCCGCTGACGGGTGCCGGCCATTATGTCGAAGCGGCGGACTGGAACGCGCTGATCGATGCGCCTGACGTCGTCGTCGTTGACACGCGCAATGATTATGAAGTCGAAATCGGGACGTTTGCGGGGGCGGTTGATCCGAAAACGGCCAGCTTTGGCGAATTCCCTGATTGGGTGCGCGCGAACCGCGGGGCACTTGAGGGCAAGCGGGTCGCCATGTTCTGCACCGGCGGCATCCGTTGCGAAAAAGCGACGGCGTTTTTGAAAGCCGAAGGGCTGGACGAGGTCTACCACCTGAAAGGTGGGATTTTGAAATATCTCGAAGACGTGCCGCCTGAGGAAAGCCGCTGGTCGGGCGAATGTTTCGTATTCGATCAGCGGGTGGCCATCGGGCAGGGGCTGGCCGCGGGGTCCTATGATTTGTGCCACGCTTGCCGGATGCCGGTCAGTGCGGCCGACAAATTATCAACCGATTACGTCGAAGGTGTCAGCTGCCCGAAATGCGCCGGCGTGCGGAATGACGGTCAGCGCGCGGGCTATGCCGAACGGCATCGCCAGACCCGCCTCGCCGACGCACGGGGCCAAGGGCATATTGGCGTCGTTCAGGGATCATAAGGCTTCCGTCATTGCGAGCGCAGCGAAGCAATCCAGCTGCACTTTTCGACTGGATTGATTCGCTGCGCTCGCAATGACGGACTCTACGGAAGGCTACGCTGCTTCCGCCCGCCGGGCCAAAGCGCACTGCGACCAGATCTCGCTGATCGCTTCGACGAGCTTGTCGATGTCACCGTCGGTATGCACGGGGCTGGGCGTGATGCGCAGCCGTTCGGTGCCTTTGGGCACTGTGGGGTAGTTGATCGGCTGCACATAAATGCCGTGGTTGGCCATCAGCCAGTCGCTGATCATCTTGCAGTGATGCGGATCGCTGACCATCACCGGGATGATGTGGCTGGGGTTGTCGATGTGCGGTATGCCGAGCGCATCGAGCCGCGCGCGGACGATGGCGACGCGGTTCTGGTGACGGACGCGCTCGATCTGCGATTCCTTCAGGTGGCGGATCGAAGCGGCGGCCCCGGCGGCAATCGCAGGCGGCAGCGCGGTCGAAAAAATGAACCCGCTGGCAAAGCTGCGCACGAAATCGCACATGGCTTTGGAGCCTGCGATATAGCCGCCCATCACGCCGAACGCTTTGCCCAGCGTCCCTTCGATCACGGTGATCCGGTCCATCAGCCCTTCGCGTTCGGCAATGCCGCCGCCGCGCGGTCCGTAGAGGCCAACGGCATGGACCTCGTCAATGTAGGACATGGCGCCGTGCTTTTCACAGACATCGAGGATTTCGGCGATGGGGGCGATGTCGCCGTCCATCGAATACACGCTTTCGAACGCAACCAGTTTGGGGCGGCCGGGTTCGATTGTGGCTAGCAAGCGGTCGAGATCCGCAGGGTCATTATGCTTGAATTTCAGGCATTGTGCGCGGCTGTGGCGGATGCCTTCGATCATCGAGGCGTGATTGAGTGCGTCCGACAAGACCACGCAATCGGGCAGCCGCGACGCCAGCGTGCCGAGCGCGGCCCAGTTCGAGACATAACCGCTGGTGAAGATCAGCGCCGCTTCCTTGCCGTGAAGGTCGGCGAGTTCGGCCTCGAGCAACACATGCTCGTGGCTTGTTCCCGAGATGTTGCGCGTGCCGCCCGCGCCCGCGCCGCAGCGGTCGAGCGTGTCGTGCATAGCGTCGAGCACTTTGTGGTGCTGCCCCATGCCGAGATAGTCGTTCGAGCACCACACCGTGACATCCTGCGTCGTGCCGTCTTCGGCATAGCGCTTCGCACTGGGGAAGGCACCGCGCTTGCGTTCGAGTTCGGCAAACACCCGGTAATTTCCGGCTTCACGCAAAGCATCCAGTTGCTCGGTGAAAAGTGCCTCGTAGTTCATAAACCCCTCCGTCTTGTAACTTATATGCGTTTGGCATTGGGGATCGCCCAGCGCCACAGTGCGGAATCGCCGATCGGCAAAACCAGAAACAGATGCTCGATAACGCCCAGCAACGCGATGGCCGCGAGCAAGGTGTAGCCAATCGCGGCATCGCCCGACGCGGCCAGCGCGATGCTGCCCAGCCACCAGGTCAGCGCGATCCCCGCGAGGAGCGAGAACGGCATCAGCGCATTGAACCTCCGCGTGCGGAAGTAGCTTTTTAGATAGGCAAGCTGCGGCGGCAGAATGTCGCTGCTGAAATTCGGCACGCCGAGGAAGATATTGAATTTGGTCGACAAGCGCATGGCGAACAGGATCGCGAACGCGGCCGCGCCGGTCTGGTTCGGCAGCCCGCGGCTGACAATGACAAGCATGATAAGCGTCACGAAAATCGCGATTTCGTGATGGATTACGGTCGCGCTCGACAAGCGGAAGCGCGTCCATCCGCTTGCGTTTTCGGGCAACGCCTCGCGGCGCGGCCCCGTAACGGCACCGGTCAGGAAACTGAGCTCATGCCAGCCCCAGATGACGAGTGCGGCCGTGAACGACGCGTAGGCGGCAAAGGCATCGGTGCTCGGCGCGAGCAGCCCGATAACGGCCAACGCTGCGCACGCTGCTCCGCCCGCGTAAGTCAAAACCTGTCGCGCCCGCGCCCGATGATCGAGCGCCACGACGAGCGCTGTGGACATGAACCACAGCATGACCACGTAAAGCAGCGGCAAGGCGTGACCCGCCATTGTCACCAGGCAGGCACCAGTCGCGTGTTGACGGGCAGCGCGTTCGCTTCCGTCCGCAGGAAATACAGCCGCAACATGCTGGTGCCGATCGTTGCATAGGCTTTCGCGCGACCGAAGACGCCTGCCGTCGGCAGGGCCTGATTGGCGCGCAGGATTTTCATCATCAGCGCGCGGAATTTGGGGCTGTCGCTGTCGAGGACAATCGGGAAAACCTGCCGCGTGATCTGCGATGTCACGCGGAAGACTTCATAATCATAGTCGGTCGGATCGATGCCGAGGGCGGCATGGAAATTCGGGCGGGCATGATCGCGCACGAACATCGTGGCATAGACGGCAACGAGGAAAAACCGGATCCAGAGCTTGTTGAGACCGGTCAGCAATTTCGGATCGGCGCGCATGAGGAGCGCGAAGGCTTCGCCGTGGCGGAACTCGTCGTTGCACCATTGTTCGAACCAGTTGAAAATCGGGTGGATCATCTTGTCGGGATTGCGCTGCAAGTGGCGGAAGATCGTGATGTAGCGCGCATAACCGATCTTCTCGCTCAGATATGTCGCGTAGAAAATGAACTTGGGACGGAAGAAGGTGTATTTCTTGGTCTTGGTCAGAAAGCCGAGATCGATGCCGATGTTCGCATCTTTCAGACTGTCATTGATGAAGCCGGCATGGCGGCTTTCGTCGCGCGCCATCAGCTTGAACAACGCCTTGGCGTCGGGGTTTTTGGTGCGCTTGGCGATCTCGGCATAAAGAATGCAGCCCGAGAACTCGGACGTGAGCGAGGACACGAGAAAATCGACGAATTCCTTGCGCAGGTTCGGCTCCATCGCGGCAATGATGCCGTCGAAGCTTTCGGATTTCTTGAAATGGTTCTTGTTCGGGTCGCTTGCCATTTCGGCAATCAGCGCGTCCCATTCAGTGCGGACGAGGCTGACGTCGATCTTGTCCATCGCGTCGAAATCGGTCGTGTAAAAGCGCGGCGACAGCACGGTGTCCTGCGTCGCGATGGCGTGCGCGTCTTCTTTGGTGAAGTTGTGCGTCATTTCGGTCATAAGGCGCGTCCGTTCGAGAAACTGATTTCGTAGAGTTCGGTGATTTCAAAGCGCGCGCGGAAGCGAGTCCACGCACGGCCCAGTGCGGTGGCGCGCGTCACGGTGGCCATGCGGTGTTCGACGAGTCGCTCGCCATAAGGAAGGCGGATCGCGGCACCATGGACGCGGACCTTGTCGCCGGGATAGATCGGCACATCGCCGTCAAGTTCGACATGCGCGTGGAGATGGTCAAAGCCATGTTCGACTTCGATCGTGCACGGTGTGTCGAAGGAACGACTCATTTCAGCAACGCCTCCACGGCGGCGCGGTTCGTGTCGCCGAAGCCGCTAAGGTCAGTGACGTAACCCGACGTGCTGTCGGTAATCGAAATCTGGCCATTGGCCCATTTGGTCAGGCGGAACGGCGGGGAGGCGCCCACGCCGCGCTGTTGCCGGTTGCGCATCAGGCCGCGCATCATGCCGCGCAGAAAGCCGCTTTCGCTGCC
>JBGSMP010000308.1:0-16858 GCA_041740105.1 Sphingomonadaceae bacterium | reverse complement strand
ACGCGAGCAGGCGCAGTTTCGCAACCGCCAGCAGGATGAAGCCATCAAGCGCATCGAGGCCGCGTTAAATCCCGTAACAGCGACGGACACGGCAGCCGTGCCCGATGCAACGGCGACGCCGAAAGTCAGCCCCGCGCCTGTTGCAGCCACCAAGCCCGCTGTTACAGCCACAAAGCCCGATGCGGCGCGCAAAGCAGCGATCGCAGCGGTGGAAATCCCCGCGACGGGCGACGCGGCCGAAGATGCCTATAGCTATGGCTTCCGGCTTTACACGGCCAGACTTTACCCCGAAGCGCAGACCAAGCTGAAGGAATTCGTTGCCAAATATCCGGCGCACCGGCGCGCGAGCTATGCGCAGAACCTGCTCGGCCGTTCCTATTTCGACGAAGGCAAGCCTGCGCTGGCGAGCGTAGCCTTTTACGACAATTACCAGAAAATGCCGAAGGGCGAACGCGCGCCCGAGAGTTTATACTGGCTGGGCCAGTCGCTGACCAAATTGAAGAAACTCCCCGATGCCTGCAAAGTCTATGTCGAACTCGACGAAGTCTATGGCAGCCGACTCGGTGCCGATCTTGCGGCGCGCGCGAAAAAGGGACGGGCCGACGCGAAATGCGCTGCCTGACGCGCTGGTTCGCCGCTTTGCCAACGACGTCGGCCGACTGAACGGCGCGGGCGACACGGGTCGGATCGGTATTGCCGTTTCAGGCGGACCCGACAGTCTGGCGCTGTTGTTGCTTGCCGATGCGGCCTTTCCGGATCGCGTCGAAGCCGCAACAGTGGACCATCGGTTGCGAACCGGTTCGGCGGATGAGGCCCTGTTTGTCGCTGAAATTTGCGCTTCCCGCGGTATCGTGCACGAGGTGCTGACGCTTGGTGCGCTGCCCGATGGCAATGTATCCGCTGCCGCCCGAACAGCGCGCTATGCTGCGCTTACTAAATGGGCCGATGCGCGCGACATCGACTGGATCATGACGGGCCATCATGCCGACGACCAGCGCGAGACGATGATCATGCGGCTGAACCGTGGTGCCGGCATTTCGGGTCTTTCCGGCGTCCGCGCAAAACAGGGGCGGGTCGTGCGGCCGCTGTTGCACTGGCGGCACAAGGAACTCGCGATGCTCGTGGCTGACGCGGGTATCATTGCGGTCGATGATCCGACTAATCATGACGACAGCTATGATCGGGCCCGGCTGCGCAAAGCCTTGCACGGTGCTGACTGGATCGACCCGCAGGCGCTGTCGGTCAGTGCAGACGCGCTGGCCGACGCCGATATGGCACTCGAGTGGTCGGTCGACCGGCTCGAGGCCGCGCATGTCAGTCAGAATAAAAATGGTGTGGCGTTTGCGCGCGGGAGCGAGGCAATGCCGCCAGAACTCGTCCGCCGTCTGGTCTTGCGCTGCTTGCAGCGGATCGATCCTGGGTGCGATCCGCGCGGGACCGCGCTCAGTCGTTTGATCGCCACGCTCGAAAGCGGCGGAACCGCGACGCTGGCCACTGTAATTGCGCGGTGTGCCGATGGCTGGCATTTCGCCCCGGCGCCGCCGCGCCGTCCGACGATTTCGCCATGAATCTGCGCGCCGTTCCATTGTCATTAAGACGAATCAGCCTATTTATGTTTTCGGAAGCGAGAGATTTATGAACGACGATAAGACGCCGAACGGTAATCCGTGGATGAAGAGCCTGCTGATCTGGGTCGGCATTCTTGCGGCGCTCGCCGTTTTCGTGTCAATTTTTGATGGTCGCAAGGCGCCCACGGCCGCTGGCAGCGGCATCGCTTATTCCGAATTCATTGCCAAGGTCGACGAAGGATCGGTCAAGGACGTCAAGATTTCGGGCGATATCGTTTCGGGCACATTGTCCAACGGTGAACCGTTCCGCACCTATCGCCCCAACGATCCACAACTTGTCGATCGTCTCGCAAAAGCCAATGTGAAGTTTTCGGCCGAGCCCGAGGAAACCGCATCGATCTGGATGCTGCTTTTGTATCAAGCATTGCCGTTCGTCCTGATGATTGGCCTCGCCGTTTTCGTGATGCGCCAGATGCAAAAGAATGCCGGTGGCGGCGCGATGGGTTTCGGTAAGTCACGCGCAAAGATGCTGACGGCCAAAGAAGGCAAAGTGACCTTCGCCGACGTTGCCGGGATCGACGAAGCGCGCGAGGAATTGCAGGAAATCGTCGATTTCCTGAAAGACCCCACGAAATTTGCGCGCCTCGGCGGCAAGATTCCCAAGGGCGCCCTGCTCGTCGGTTCGCCCGGCACCGGCAAGACGCTGCTTGCCCGCGCCATTGCGGGCGAAGCGGGCGTGCCGTTCTTCACGATATCGGGTTCGGATTTCGTCGAAATGTTCGTCGGCGTGGGCGCAAGCCGCGTTCGCGACATGTTTACCGAAGCCAAAAAGAATGCGCCGTGCATCGTGTTCATCGACGAAATCGATGCGGTCGGTCGCCATCGTGGTGCGGGTCTTGGCAACGGCAACGACGAGCGCGAACAGACGCTGAACCAATTGCTTGTCGAAATGGACGGCTTCGAAGCGAACGAAGGAATCATCATCGTTGCGGCGACCAACCGCCCCGACGTGCTCGATCCGGCGCTGTTGCGTCCGGGCCGGTTCGACCGGCAGGTCGTCGTATCGCGCCCCGATATCGAAGGCCGCGAAAAAATCCTCGAAGTGCACACCAAGAAGCTGCCGCTCGCGCCCGATGTCGACCTTCGGACGCTGGCGCGCGGGACACCCGGCTTTTCGGGTGCGGATCTGGCCAATCTTGCCAACGAAGCGGCCTTGCTGGCGGCGCGCAAGGGCAAGCGACTGGTCGCCATGCTCGAATTCGAAGAAGCCAAGGACAAGGTCATTATGGGCGCCGAACGGCGTTCGATGGTGATGACCGAGGACGAGAAGAAAGCCACGGCCTATCACGAAGCAGGCCATGCGCTGGTCTCACTCCACGTCCCGCACTGCGATCCGTTGCACAAGGTCACGATCATTCCGCGTGGCCGCGCGCTCGGCGTGACATGGAACTTGCCCGAGCGTGACCGTTTCAGCATGAACATGAAGCAAATGAAGGCGCGGCTTGCGCTCGCCTTCGGTGGCCGCATCGCCGAACAGCTGATTTACGGGAAGGACGAGCTGAACACGGGTGCATCGAACGACATCCAGCAAGCAACCGACATGGCACGTTCGATGGTCATGGAATATGGCATGAGCGAAAAGCTTGGCTGGCTGCGCTATCGCGACAATCAGGACGAAGTTTTCCTTGGCCACAGTGTCGCGCGATCGCAGAATATGTCGGAAGAAACCGCGCGACTGATCGATCAGGAAATCAGGGTGTTCGTCGAAGAAGGCGAAGCAACGGCGCGCGCTGTCCTGACCGAGCATCTCGACCAACTTCACAAACTGGCCGAAGCGTTGCTGGAGTATGAAACGCTGTCCGGCGAGGAATCGAAGCGCGCGATTGCCGGCGAACCGATCGAGCGCGATCGCGATCGTGGCAAAGGTCCGGCGGCGATTGTCGGTGGGTCATCAATCCCGAAATCGAAGCGGCCCAAGGGCGGCATCGGCGGACCGGCGGCAGCGGGCGCTTAAGCGTTGTGGCCGGTATTGCTGTCTACCCTATTTGCGCTGGCACTCCCGACAAGTGTCAGCGCAATGTCGGTCGCCGAGTTTCTGGCAAAAGCTGACGCCTTGAAGGCTAAAGGCATCGCTGCCATGTTTTCATCGGACATTGGCCTGCTGAAATCCGAAGTAAAGGCAGCGGCGGCTGGGTATCGCGCCGACGTGACAGCTGGCAAACCGCCACGCAGCTGTCCGCCGCCCAAAGGGTCGGCAAAGCTAAGCTCGGACGAGCTGATTGCAAACTTCAGAACGCTGCCGCCTGCGCAACGCGCAACAACGAGTGTTCGCGCGGCTTTCGCGAGTTTTATGGTGTCGCGTTTTCCTTGCAAGTAGGACCGTTCAGGCCAGCGTGATCCACGTGGGGGCGTGATCGCTGGCTTTTTCCCGACCACGATGGTCGCGGTCGATACCAGCATCGGTCAGCCGGTCGGCTGCCTCTGGTGAGAGCATCAGATGATCGATGCGAAAACCGGCATCGCGCGCCCAGCCGTTCATCTGATAATCCCAGAACGTCCACATCGGCGTGTGCGGATGCCGCGTCTTCAGCGCATCGGCCCAGCCCTGCGCGGCCATCCGGCGGAAGGCGGCGCGACTTTCGGGTTGCATGAGCGCATCGGACGCCATCGCTTCGGGTTTCCATACATCCGCATCGGTCGGGATAACATTGTAATCCCCTGCAAGGACGACCGACCGTTCTTCGGACAGAAGAGACGCCGCACGCGCATTCAGCCGATCGAACCAGCTAAGCTTGTAGTCGAATTTCGGGCCGGGGTGCGGATTGCCGTTGGGAAGGTAAATCGACGCGACCACGACGCCACCGACCTCGGCCTCAAGATAGCGGCTGTGCAGATCGTCCGGATCGTCTGGCAAGCCGCGGAGCCGCTCGACCGGGTCATTGCCGCGCGCAAGAATGGCAACGCCGTTAAAACCCTTTTGCCCGTGCCAGATCGCGCCATAACCCGCATTGCGGATGTCGGATTCGGGAAAGGTCTCGTCGCTCGATTTCAGTTCTTGGAGGCAGGCAACATCGGGTTTGGTTTCCTCGAGCCATTCGAGCAAGCGCGGCAGCCGCGCCTTGATACCGTTGACATTATATGTCGCGATTTTCACTAGATGGAGAAGCTCGACCCGCAGCCGCATCCCGACGCTGCGTTCGGATTGGTGACCTTGAACGCCGATCCACCGAGCGATTCGACATAGTCGACCGCTGCCCCCGAAACGAGATCAAGGCTTGTCGGATCCACCACCAGTCGGACGCCGTCGCGTTCGGCAACGGCGTCGTCGCCTTCGACTATCTCTGCCAATCCGAACTTATACTGGAAGCCCGAGCAACCGCCGCCTTCGACAGACAATCTCAGGATGGCCGGCTTCGAGAGCTTGGCCGCAATCACAGCAACGCGCGCGGCGGCGTCTGGGGTCAGATCAACACTCATATTGCAAAGATAGGCTTCGCAGCGCCTGTCAGCAAGGACTGCTTATTTCGTCTTGACCGGTTGCGCCGGCCCACCGACCGCGACATTCCCGCGCGCCTGCATTGCGGCGAGATAGTTCGTCGGCTGCAGGAACGGCATCGGATTGACCGCAGCACCATCGAGCCGCACTTCATAATGGAGATGCGTGCCCGTCGATCGGCCCGTGGACCCCATGCGGGCAATCAGTTGCCCGCGCTTCACGCGCTGACCCGCCTGCACGACAAGTGACGACAAATGGCCGTAGCGTGTCTGAATGCCGCGGCCATGGTTCAATTCGACGAGATTGCCATAACCGGCAGCATAGGCTGCGCGACCCACGATGCCGTCAGCGGTTGCATAGATCGGCGTGCCATGAGCCCCGCGAATATCGACGCCCGCATGCATCGCTGCACCGCCGCGGAACGGATCGCTACGCACACCGAATCCGCTCGTGAAATCGACAACATCGACGGGCTTTTGCGATGGAATGGCAACGATGCCCTGCTGCAACTGGTCAAGACGCTTCCACGACTGGAACAGTGCGCGGAATGTCGGATCTGGCGAGGCTTTGACCGCTGTCGTGTCGACGGGTTCGTACGGACCACCCATCGCTGCCCGATCGTCGACAATGCGTTTGGCCGGAATGCCATATTCAGCGAGCGTCGCCGCCGTCCGGGTGTAGCGTGCTTCGACGGCAGCCTTCGCCCGCGCCGCCAAAGCGACCTGCCTTGCTTCGACATTATTGAACGGCGACACAGCATCCGCAGCCCGTGCCGAAATCTTCCGTGCTGCCTCGGGGAGTGTCGGTGTGCCTTTCCCCGTCAGGACGGCATCGAGAAACGCCTGACGCTGCTCGAGTTGTGTCGCGTGGGCAACGGCCTCCTGGCGAATGGCAACGATGTCGGAACGCATCAAAGAAATACGCTGCTGAAGCTCGATTACAGCGATTTCGCGCGATACGGCCTCGATTGCCACGGGCGCGGCACCCGTCAACTGCGCTGTGCCGATGAGCGAAAGCGCCATCGCTGCCGTCACGGCACCAGCGCCGATCGCCTGAACTCGTCCTGAAATGTGGACCCGGCGCATCGTCGCGCCGTCATGAATAAAAATTTCGCGGGACCGAAAAAAGCTGCGGGCTTTTGCCACAAAGCCATTATCTGCAGAAAAACTCATACCAAACATTCCAGTCCCCCGGCGACCAAAGGGGCCGCGCGGCTATTTTTAGCAGCGCAGCGGTTTATCGTTTGACAGAGACCGGCTTGCCCACCCGTCTTGCTCTATCATCGGGATGTAACATGTTTATTTTAGTGACAAGGCTGTCAGAGCCATTGCGGGGCAGGTTGCCGCAACGACGGGTTGAGCCGTTAACTGCCTTACCGACGGAAGCGTATTTGTTCCGCCCGGCCGACAATAAACGTCTCTAACTTTGCGCCTGTGCCGCTGCGAGGACTGATTCGGCGTGCCCTGGCACTTTCACTTTGCGCCAATTCGCAAGCACGAAACCGTCTGTGCCAATCAGGAAGGTTGATCGTTCGATCCCCATATAGCTTCGGCCATACATCGACTTTTCGACCCAGACGCCAAAGGCCTCGCACGCGCTGCCGTCCCCGTCCGATCCCAAGGCAACAGCCAAGCCGTATTTATCGACGAATTTCTTATGGCTCGACACCGAGTCTTTCGACAAACCGACGACTGCCGTATTCGCCATTGCGAACGCGGGCAGAAGCGCGCTGAATGCCTGCGCTTCCTTGGTGCATCCGCCGGTGTCGTCTTTCGGGTAGAAATAGACGACCAGCTTTTGCCCGCGCCAGTCGGCAATGTTCGCCCGCGTTCCGTCCGTCATGTCAAATGCAGCGTCCGGCGCCATTTGTCCGACTTCGACCATCAATTCGCTCCCGCTTCATCGACCACTGCCTGCCAGTGCTTCTGCACACAATGGCGCGCATCGGCGACCTGAACAAGAAGTTCGTCCCAGTCCAAGACCCGGCACGCGCGCGCGACGACCGCCCGCGTTGCTGCGGCGGGCGCTTCCATTTTTGGCGATACGAGACGCAGGGTCACGACCAATCGCGTGAGGAGGTCGTGCGCTGCGCCAAGCGCCGGATCGCACAGTCCCGCGTCGGCAAGACGTTTGACCGCGCGAGGCAAATGCGGGTCGAGACCGATCCCGCTGGCCAATTGATGAAAATGGGCCGTGAATTCGAGATCGACAAGCCCGCCCGGTAACAGCTTCACATCGAGCGGGCCGAGCGGCGGCTTGTGCGTCGCCATCTCGTTGCGCATTGTTACGACATCTCGCGCAAGCGCAACGCGGTCGCGGGGCTGGCTCAAAACGGATGCAATAACAGCCTCCGCTGCCGAACGCGCCGCCGAACGCCCATAAATCACACGCGCACGGGTCAGCGCCATATGTTCCCATGTCCAGGCGTTTTCGCGCTGATAGCGGGCGAAACTGTCGATCGAGGCGACCAGCGGCCCGTCGCCGCCCGAGGGCCGCAAACGCGTATCGACTTCATAGAGCGCGCCTGCTGCTGTCGGTGCGCTGAGCCCGCTGCTGAGCCGTTGGCCAAGCCGGTTGTAATAATGCGAACCGCCAAGCGGTTTTGGCCCGTCGGACTCAGCGGCATAATCGCCGGTAAACAGGTAGATCAGGTCAAGATCCGATGCGTGGGTCAACAGACCACCGCCCAGGCGGCCCAGCGCGAGAATGACCAGCTCGGAATTCGGGAGCCGGCCATGCGCGGCCACGAACGGCTCGATCACGGCATCGGCAACCACGTACACGGCGGCTTCGGCGACGCGGGCATAGCCAGCAGCAACAGCGAGCGGATCATCCGCGGCTTCGACAATCTGTGCGCCGAGCGCAAAACGGTGCTCGCCAACGACGCGACGGACATGATCGAGACGTGCTTCGAGCATCCCGGGTTGCGCCATTTCGGCCGCAAGCAGCGCGACATCGCCCACGGGATCGAAGGCGCTGGAGTCGAGCAGCCTGTCGAGCAGCGCAGCATTTCGGCCGAGTGCTTCGCCCAGCGTCGGCGCGTGGCTGATGATTGCGACCAGCAGATTCAACAGCGCTGGCTGCGCTTCGAGCAGGCGAAAAAGGTTCAGCGCCGTCGGCAACCCGCCGAGCATCGCGTCAAATGCCATCAGCGCAGCTTCGGGATCCGGCGCACGGCCGAATGCCTCGAGCAGCGACGGCAAAACCGCTTCAAGGGCATTGAACGCCGCCTCGCTCCGGACGGCACGGAGACCGCCGCGTCGCCAATCGGCAATGCGGGCAGAAATACGATCGGGGGCAACAAATCCTGCCGCGCGCAATGCTTGTGCAAAGGCGTCACCGCCGACGGGCATCATCGGGCGCGGTGCACTGTCCAGCTCGTCATAAATCGAGCCGATTGCTTCGACATGCGGCTCGAGCAAATCCAGCAGTGCGGCGCCGTCGGCAAGGCCGTGCATATGCGCGACCGACCGGAGCGCTGCCGGATCCACGGGCAGGCTGTGCGTCTGGCGATCGTCGACCATCTGCAGCCGGTGCTCGATCGTGCGGTATAGCCGATAGGCGTCTGCAAGTGTCGCAGCAGTCGGCGCATCGATCCACCCGGCATCGGCGAGCGCAGCAATCCCGCCCAAAGTGTCGGAAACCCGAAGCTTGGGATCGCGCCCGCCGTGGATCAGCTGATGTATCTGAACGAAAAATTCAACTTCGCGGATGCCGCCGCGTCCGCGCTTCAGGTCATAGCCGGGACCAAAGGCCTGCCCGTCGGCATGATGCGCGCGGATGCGGCGCGACATCGCGCGCAATTCCTCGACCGCCCCAAAATCAAGACTGCGCCGCCAGATGAAGGGCTGGATCGTGTCGAGGAATTGCTGCCCCCGCGTAATGTCGCCAGCGGCCGCGCGGCCGCGGATGAACGCCGCGCGCTCCCATGCCAGCGCACTTGATTCATAATGCGAGATTGCCGCGTTCATCGGGATCGCGAGCGGCGTTGCTTCCGACGCAGGGCGAAGGCGCAGATCGATGCGCAGCACATAGCCGTCGGCATCGCGGGTCTGCAACAGATCGACGACGGCGCGCGCGATCCTCACCGCAGCCTCGCCAGCGTCGTCACGATCGCGGCGCGCCATCGTTTCGGGATCGAACAGCAGGATGGGATCGATATCGGAGCTGTAATTCAGCTCGCGGCTGCCGTGCTTGCCAAGGGCGATGGCAAAAAACCCTTCGACATCGGCGCCCGGAACACGCTGGTGAATCGCGTCGGCTATCGCACTGTTCAGGGCATGATCGGCAAAATCGGAAAGCGTCGCGACAACATTTTCAAGCGATAAATGCCCCGCGAGATCGCCGATCGCCATAACGAGCGCGAGACCGTCGCGTTGCCGCCGCAACGTCTGGCGGACGTCTTTACCGGTCAACGCCCACGCCGCTTCCCGTGCCGGATCAAAGGCACCGGTACGAAGGATTTCGACCAATGCCGGGTTTCGCGCCATGGCACCGCGCAAAAAGGGCGAATGCGCGACCGCTCGATCCATCGCATTTTCGAAGCGAACATCCGTCATACGACGCAACAAATACGCAAGTTCGACGTTACCGAATCATGACATCGCAAAAGAACACAGTCCGTGAAGGTTTGATGACCCATCCGCATCACGTTGCTTTGCCATATCGGGCAGACGGTGTCGCGCGTGCATTGCGCGAAACCTATCCCGCGCTTGACGAGACTATTCCACCCGACATGATGCGGCTGCTGACCGCGATCGACGGCCGTGCTGGCCGTTAACGCCCGCCGCTGAGCACCTTGACTTGATCCATAATGGTATCGAGTGCGGAAACACCGTCGGTATCAGGGTCCGTGCGTCGGGACGGCAGATCATTGCCCATCATCGCGGCCTCGAGCGCAACCCGCCCCCGCGCGACGCGACTTTTGATCGTGCCAACCGCAACGCCGCAGATCTCGGCGGCATCTTCATAGGAAAAGCCGCCCGCCCCGACGAGGATCAGCGCTTCACGCTGTGCTTCGGGCAAATATTGCAGGGCGCGCTGGACGTCGCCCAGTTCGACATGCTTGTCCTGACTCGCGGGCGCTGACAGCACTTTATCGGCAACCAGATCATCCCATTCGCCGCGAAACCGGTTTCGCCGCATTTGCGACAGGAACAGATTTCGCAGAATGATGAACGTCCACGCGCGCAAATTTGTGCCCGCTTCATAGCGGTCACGCGCCGCCCATGCCTTCAATAATGTTTCCTGAACCAGATCATCGCCGATATCACGGTTACCCGAAAGCGAACGGCCAAACGCGCGCAGCTGCGGAATAACAGCGGCAAGCTGTGTCCTGAATTCGTCATCGGACAAGACCATCCATTCGGTGAGAATGCCGGTTCCGACCTCTTCCTTAATCATGTGCTACCCGCTTCGCGTCGCTGCCCTGCCTAGCCCGCATTGCGGGCCACGTCACGTCGCCGGGACGGTTTCGGCGTCGAAAAACAACGCTTGGGCAATTGCGGCCTTCACGGTTGCGCGCTGAAACGGCTTGGTGATGAGAAAAGTGGGTTCGGGCCGTTCGCCCGTCAGCAGTCGTTCTGGAAAGGCCGTGATGAAAATTACGGGTACGGGATGCGCCGCCAGAATGTCTTTAACGGCATCGATCCCCGAACTGTCGTCTGCCAACTGAATGTCGGCCAGCACCAGCCCCGGGCGTCGTTCATGCACTGCGGCGACAGCCTCGTCGCGCGTGACGGCTACACCCGTAACGTCATGACCGAGATCGCGGACGATGGTTTCAAGGTCCATTGCAATCATCGGTTCGTCTTCGATGATCAGCACCGCCGACCGCGTTTGGGTTTCGATTTCCAAAAGTGCCTCATCCACGAGCGCGCCAATCTCTCCGACCGATGAATCAAGCAAGTAGGCTGTGTCCTCGTGGGTAAATCCCTCCATTGCAGTCAGTAACAAACTCTGGCGCGACAACGGCGTAATCCGTGCCAGCCGTGCCTGGGCGACTAGTTCGAGATCATTGGCATTGCCGGTAAAGTCATCGCCGAAATTGCTGGAATTCCAGATCGCGTGGAATGTCCGATACAGCCCGAGCCTGACATCGACATCTGTCGGAAACTCGTCGGGCGCCGCGATGATTGCTTCCAGCGTGGCACGGACATAGGCATCGCCATGATTCTGGTCCCCCGTGAGGGCGCGTGAATAGCGTCGCAGAAAGGCAAGATGCGGGGCAATTTGCTGGCCAAGTGACATAGCGGGCGACTCTCCTTTGATTTTGCAATGTTCGGCCAGCGCCACGCCTTTTGCAAATTGCGGGTCGATCCGACGATTGCGTTTGGTGGACTTGCTCTTAAGGATGGAACCAACAAGCGGCTTAAATGTTTCTTTTTCTCATGTGTGCCAGCGATTTGTCGCGCTCGCGCCTGACCAAAAGAAAGCGGCGCTTCGCTTGTTCGGAGACGTTGCGTGGGAGCGTGTAGCACGGGGATCGTTCGAGTGGCGGAAGGAAAAAAGTCAAAATCGCTGCCGACGGGTCGCCGGTTGTCGGATCCGATGCGCAATGCGGACAGCAAACGTGATATCGGCAGTGCGTTACGTGCAGCCTATGATAGCGCTGTGATGGAAGAGATTCCGCCGGCGATGCTCGAATTGCTGAACAAGCTTCGCTGAAACGTATTGCTCGGAGGCGCTGATGGCGAGCTTGGCAGATCGCTTCGGGCGCCTACCCACGGGGATCAAGATTTTTTCGGTTATCACGCTCGCGCTGCTGCCGCTCGGGTTAATTGCCCTAGTCGCGTCGCTGGCTGCGGCGCGCACGGCCGATGTGCAACGCAGTGCAAACCTGCGGGTCGCTTTGACGGAAAGCACCCGAAAACTGGGCGCCGAACTTGCCGCCGACGTCGCGGCGATGCGCCGTGCAGCCAATGCCATCGAGACCCCGAACGCAGCGGTTTGCGCGCAATTATCGGCTATTTTTGCAGCGCGTTCACAGCGCGTGTCACAATTTGCGGTTTTCGGCATCGCCAATGCCCCTATTTGCGCGACGCCGGGCTTTGCGCCCAAGCGGCCATCGACGCTCAATTCCGACGGGTCGCCCAAAGCCGCTTTGAACGCGGACAGTCTCGACATCGTCGTCGCAGCGGCGCGTGGCGGCGGGGTCGTGGTCGTGCGCTATCCCTCGGCGACGCTTGCGGCTTTTTCGCAACCGTCGACGCTGATAGGACCCTATGCCACAACACTAGTGACAGAACAGTCAAACCTGCCGCTGCGGCGCTCGGCGCGCGGTTCGCTTGTCGGCGCCGAAACGGTCAGTTCTCCGGTTGGCCTGCTTGGCCTAACACTGTCTGTCTCGGCCGCGGGCGCTGCTTTCGGGACGACCGAGGCATTGCTGACATTCCTGCCGCTCCTCATGTGGGCATCGGCGGCATTGATCGCCTTCATTGTCGTGGATCGGCTTTTGATCCGCCCCCTTCATAGTCTCAGACATGCCGTCGCCAGCCATGTGCCGGGGACCAAATTCGAAATGCCGGCGATGCGCACGCCGGCGCGCGAAATACGCGAACTGGGAGAAACATTCGCCAAATTCGGCAATGAAATCAGTCGGCACGAACAGCAGATGGCGCTGGCGCTTGCCGACCAGACCAAAGCGACGCGCGAAGTGCATCACCGCGTCAAAAACAATCTGCAGGTGATCGCCAGTCTGATCTCGCTGCACGCGCGCGGCGCACAGGCGCCCGATGCAATTACGGCCTATGCCACAATCCAACGCCGTGTCGACGCGCTGTCGATCGTCCATCGCAACCATTATGCCGAACTCGATTCGGCCGACGGGATCGATATCCGGGGGCTGCTCGTCGAACTCGCCGCAAACCTGCGTGCCACAGCAACCGTCGCCCCCGCTATCTCAGTTGACGCGTCGCGCTTCGGCATCAGCCAGGACAGTGCTGTCGCAATTGCCTTTCTGATAACCGAGCTCGTCGAGCTGTCGATGGCAATCGACCCGTCCGCTGCGATCACGATCGGCGTGTCGGATAGCGAAGCGGAAAGGAAGGCGCATCTGACCGTCATCTCGCAAGCGCTGACGATGACGCCAGCTATGACCGAACGACTTTCAGGCCGCTATGCGCGCGTCCTCGAGGGGATTTCGCGCCAGCTGCGCGCACCGTTGGCGCATGACGATAAGGCGGGCCGCTTCGGGATCGACTTTACAATTCTGCGTCGCGCGAATTGAGTTTGATGCCAGAGCCATAAATATTTGGGCAGGCGGAACCCTTTTTGCGTTTGACCGTTTTTCCTATCGGACAGCGAGCATTTGCCCCCCCGCTTTCGCTGTCTGAGACATGAGCCCGGAAGCGTCGTCATCCCCCCAAGACGCGCGGCCGGGCTCAACATCTGTGAAATCATGCAAAGGCCGATGCGATGCGCAAATCGATTATTACGATCAGCTTGATCAGCTTTATGGTGCTTAGTGCATGCAATACCGTGCGCGGTGTCGGTCGTGACGTTGAATCGGTTGGCAAATCGGTCGAAAAAACCGCAGACTAGATCGTCTCGGCAGCAGCGTCGCGCCTGCGACGGCGCTGGGTAAACCACGTCGCGATAATCGTCAGTTCGTACAGCAGACACAGCGGGATCGCGAGCAACAGCTGCGATCCGATGTCAGGTGGCGTGAGCACCGCCGCAATCGCAAAAGCGCCGACAATTGCATAACGCCGTGCGGCGATGAGCTGATCACGTGTAACGATCCCTGCAGCTTCCAAAAGCATGAGCAAGACCGGCATCAGGAACGAGAAGCCGAAGCCGAACATGAACTGCATGGTAAATTTCAGATAATTGCCGATGTCGGGCAGCGCTTCCTGCGTCACGCCGCCAAGATCGCCTTGAAAGCCGAGCAGGAATTTAAGCGCAATCGGGATCGCGATGAAATAGGCAAGGCTTGCGCCCGCCGTGAACAATATCGGGGTTGCCATCATGAAGGGCCGCATGGCCCGCCGCTCTTTTTTATATAGCCCGGGCGCAACAAACAGCCAGATCTGGTTGGCGATGACAGGCGAGGCAATCATCATTGCCGCAAAGAACGCGACTTTCAACTCGACGACAAAACCGCCGAACACTTCGGTGTTGATAACTTTGGTCTGTCCCGCCGCTTTCATCGGCGCCACCAGAAATTCGAGGATTTGCCGCGCGAAGTAAACGCACCCGGCAAAGGCGGCGACCAGCGCCGCAACCGACCAGAGCAACCGCCGACGCAGTTCGATCAAATGGTCGAGCAATGGTGCCTTGCTGTCGTCCAGCTCTTCGCTCATGCCGATTTTTCTTCAGCGACCGGAACAGGGTTTACCGGGGCTTCCAAAGCGGGTGCCGGATTGGCGGCCATGATCCGCTCGTTTTCCTCTTTCCACTTTTTTTCCATTTCGGCGAGTTCGGATTCGCGCATCATATTGTCGAAGCCGCTACGGAAATGGCGCGCCATACCGCGCGCCTTGCCGACCCACTGGCCGACCACGCGCATCGCTTTTGGCAAATCCTTCGGGCCGATCACGACCAGCGCGACAACCGCCACGAGCAAAAGTTCTGTCGGGGCAACGTCGAGCATTTCTATCCTAGCTTAACGCAACGGAATTCAGGCGGCCGTGTCTTTCGCCGCTGCCGCTTTCTTGGCTTCGTGCTCGGCGATGATATCCGCTGCCGACTTGCCTTCGATCAACGGTGCCGGCTTGGCGGGCTCGACCGTTTCATCTTCGGAAATGCCCTTCTTGAAGCTCTTCAGCCCCTTGGCGACGTCGCCCATCATGTCGGAAAAGCGCCCTTTGCCAAACAGCAAAAGAACGAGAATACCGACAATCAGCCAGTGCCAAATGCTCAGGCCACCCATTACGAATCTCCTTCGGTGTTAACCCTATCTAGTCGTCTTCGTCGGCCGTTTCCAGATCACCGATGAATTCATCAACAGCGCTCCGATCCAGCAGTCCCGCCGCGCGCAAATCATCGATCCCCGGCAGGTCTTGGCGATCCGTTAAACCAAAATGCGTTAAAAAGTCGGGTGTCGTGGCATAGGTCAGCGGGCGGCCGGGCACTTGCCGACGTCCGGCAGGCGTAATCCACCCGGCCTCCATCAGCACGTCGAGGGTGCCTTTCGAGATTTGCACCCCGCGGATCGCTTCGATCTCAGCTCGGCTGACCGGTTCCTGGTATGCGATGATGGCGAGTGTCTCGATCGCCGCGCGCGACAATTTGCGCGAGGCTTCGCGGGTTTCGCGCAACAGATGCGCCATGTCGGGTGCTGTCTGGAAGTGCCAGCGGTCGCCGCGCTCGACGAGGTTTATGCCGCGACCGGCATAGGCTTCGGTCAGTTCGACCAGCGCGCTCGTAACGTCTTGACTGTCCAACCGCCGCGAAATCTCTTCACTGGCAAGCGGAGTCTCGCTCGCGAACAGCAATGCTTCGACAGCGCGCGCCTGTTCGGAAACGATCACGCCGCTTTCACCAATATCGGCCCGAAGGCATCATCCTGCCGGATGTCGACAAGTCCGCGCCGCGCCATCTCGAGTGTTGCGACAATCGTCGATGCCAGAGCGGTGCGCCGGAAATCGGGCGCGCTGTTGCGCGGCAGAAACACCGCAATCGCCGTCCAGTCGACGATTTTGCCCAGCATTGCTTCGATTCGCTGCATCGCTGCCTCAAGCGTCATCACCGGACGCCGCGACACCTGATGCAGCACTGGTGTGCTCCGAGCGTTCACGCGCCCATAAGCACCCAGCAGCTCGTAAAGACTGGCCTGCCACAACGTCTTTCGGGTCGTGGCCAGTCCCTCGGCAGCGCCGCGCGCAAACACGTCACGGTCGATCCGGTCGCGAGCCATCAATCGTGCACCGGCATCGCGCATGGCATCCAGACGGCGCAGCCGCTGCTGCAACCGAAGCGCCATTTCTTCGGGGCCCGGCGCTTCCTGCTCCGCCTTGGGCACCAGCAGACAGGATTTGAGATAGGCAAGCCACGCCGCCATCACGAGATAATCGGCAGCCTGATCGAGCGCGACACCGTCGGCGCAGTTCAGATAATCGAGATATTGTTCGACGAGCGTGAGAATCGAGATTTCGCGCAGATCGACTTTTTGGGTTCGGGCGAGGGCGAGCAACAAGTCGAGCGGCCCCTCCCACGACCCGAGGTCCAGCGTGAGACCCGCCTCAGACAAGCGCGAGCAATTCATCGCGTTTGGCGATCAGGTCCGTAATCGTCGCAGAGACATCAGCGGGTTTGATCGTCGCCATCGCTCTTGCCAGCCGTCCCGTCGCTGCATCGGTCATGTCAGGCACATGTTCTGCAATCGCGATCATATCCGCCATCGTCCCCGAACAGTGCAGCGCCACATCGCATCCCGCTGCGAGACAGGCCACCGCCCTCGATGCAATATCGCCCGACAGCGCGGCCATGTCGAGGTCATCGCTGATCAACAAACCGTCGAAGCCGATGCGACCGCGAATGATGTCGCGGATGATCGTTGCGGACATAGTGGCCGGATGGTCCGGGTCCCACGCACTGAACACGACGTGCCCGGTTAGCGCCATCGGCGCGGCATTCAGGCGCTCGAACGGGAACAGGTCGTCCATAAGTTCGGCATCGCTCGCGTCAACCACGGGCAGCTGGTGGTGCGTATCGAGCGTCGCACGCCCTTGTCCGGGCATGTGCTTGATCACACCGATCACCCCCGCCTGCCGCAGTCCGTCAAGCATCGCCGCCCCCAGCGATGCGACGCGCAAGGGATCGCCGCCGAACGAGCGCGTACCGATGGCGGCGT
>JBGSMP010000276.1:0-4034 GCA_041740105.1 Sphingomonadaceae bacterium | reverse complement strand
CCGCGCCGCCCCTGCGTTGTGCCTCGGCAGCATCGAACAACGGCTTGGTATCGACGCCGATGCGGTCGAGCTGCGCGGCATTGCCGATGACGACCGCGCGACCACCGACGCGCGCGCTGATTCCTGCCCCGACCTGAACCTCGAAATCTTGCGGATCGGCGAGCGCCAGTTCGCGCTCGTTTGCCGCCGTGGCGATGGCGTGAGCGAGTGGATGCTCCGAATGCGCTTCGACCGCAGCGGTCAGCGCGAGCAGATCGTCCTCAGCCATCCCGCCGACGGTCTCGATCGCAACGAGCTTGGGTTTGCCTTCGGTGAGCGTCCCCGTCTTGTCGATCAGCAGCGTATCGACCTTTTCGAACCCCTGAAGCGCCTCGGCGCTTTTGACGAGCACGCCTGCCGCAGCACCACGGCCGGTGCCGACCATGATCGACATCGGCGTCGCGAGCCCAAGTGCGCAGGGGCAGGCAATGATGAGGACGGCAATCGCATTGAGCAGTGCATGTCCGATGCGCGGTTCAGGGCCGACGAGGCTCCAGACGATGAATGTCGCCACCGCAATCAGGATGACGAGCGGCACGAACCAGCCCGAAATACGGTCGGCAACCGCTTGGATCGGCGCGCGGCTCCGTTGTGCATCGGCGACCATGCGAACAATGCGCGCGAGCATCGTGTCCGCACCGACCGCATGTGCTTCCATGACGAGGCTGCCCGTGCCGTTGACCGTGCCTCCCGTAAGTGCACTCGCAGCTTCTTTGGCAACCGGAATCGGTTCGCCGGTCAACATCGATTCATCGACAGACGATTTGCCTTCGATGACGATGCCATCGACCGGAACGGCTTCGCCGGGGCGGATACGCAACTTGTCGCCCGTCAACACGTCGGCGAGCGCGATCTCAGTTTCTTGGCCGTCGGCCGAGATCCGCCGTGCCGTTTTCGGGGCGAGGTTCAGCAACGCACGGATCGCCTTGCCGGTCGATGCCCGTGCGCGCAGTTCGAGGACCTGGCCCAGCAGCACAAGCGCGACGACCACGCCGGCCGCCTCGTAATAGACCGGGATCATGTCGCCCATCGTCCGAAACGTGGGCGGGAACAGTCCCGGCGCAATTGTCGCAACAAGGCTGTAGAGGAAGGCGGCACCGACGCCGATCGAGATCAGCGTGAACATGTTAAGATGGCGCGTCTTGAGCGACGTCCAGCCACGCTGAAAGAACGGCGCGCCCGCCCAAAGCACAATGGGCGCGGCGAGCGCGAGCTGAACCCATGGCGAGATCATCGGGTCGATCAGCCGCAGCCCGAGCAGATCGGTCCCCATCGTAAGGATGAGCAATGGCACCGCCAGCGCTGCCGACACCCACCACCGCCGCGTAAAATCAACCAGTTCGGGACTGGGGCCATCGTCGAGCGACGGCGCTTCGAGTTCGAGCGCCATGCCGCAGATCGGGCACGGCCCCGCCGCATCGCGCCTGATCTCGGGATGCATCGGGCATGTCCAGATCGCTCCGGTGCCGGCAACCGGTTCGGTGCGCGGGCTGTCGGTAAGATATTTCGCGGGATCGGCAATGAATTTGGCGCGACACCCCGCCGAGCAAAAGTGATACTCGTGCGCGTCATCGGTCGCGTGATGTGTGGTTTTGGCGGGGGCGACGGTCATCCCGCAAACCGGGTCTTTCGCAGTCGCTTCACCGCTATCCACGGACGCAACTGAGCAGAAGCTCTTGAGCTTGTCTGCTACAACCAATGCATTCGCCATCTGAATTCCTTTTTGTCGACGATATCCGGTCGGTTGCTAGACTCGCGGGCGGCGCGGTCAGCCAGGCTGGGCGAGAATTTGCGTGCAGCGATCATGGCTCAGGTTCACGGGGTTTCGACCCATGCCTTTCATCTCGGCATGGTCGTTCGTGGTGCGCAGGCTCATGCCCTTTTCCATTTCGACGCAACTCGCGCGCTCTGCGCCATCCGTCCGCCGGTGGTTGCGCAACCTGTCAGCAGCGCAGCCGTCACTATAGAAATCGAGAGCATCCGAGGCATCGCCTGTTCCTTCGATTCGCTTGGTGGCTCACATCGACACTGGCGGTTCCAGTGTACCCAGCCATGCGACCAAGCCGAAGATCGCTGCTGCCAAGCTCAATTCGAGTATGAGGCTTAGACGTAACCCGCGAAATGCTGGATAGGTCCAGTAGGCGTGGATTGAGTTTCCCAAGGCGGGACTAAGGCAACAGCGGTTGGCTGCGGCATCCTAACGCTGCAACAAACAAGATGATCTTGACGAGGAATAGCGTAGCGTAGGGCGACTTGATTGCCGCGCTCTTGACGCAGGCGATGGTCGCCCCCGCGCGTCAGCGCTCGACTTGCGGATAGAAGTGATGGAAAAAGCGCGCGATGCGCTGGCACGGGTTGCCTTGCAGTGTCCCGACCAAACCAAAGGCTCGTGTGCCCGATCCTGTCGCCGTTCGATGCTCCTGCAGGGACAAAATGAGGGATTGGCAGTCCGCGACCGTATAGGAGATATAAAGGAACGCCGATGGTCGATGAAATGGACAGACTGTTGAGACAACTCGCCAACACGCCGCCGCCGGTTGGACTCGACCGGTTGGAGGCAGACGTCATGCGGCGGATCGCCTCGTCCCGTGTCGAAAACGTGATCACGCCACCGTGGCGGTTTGCGGTAATTGGTATTGCGCTGCTCGTCGGGATAGGTTTCGGCGCAAGCTCGACGGCCGCGCTGCAATCAAAGTCACAAGGTTTGGCGCAGTCTATTTCCGGCGCTGAACTGGCACCGTCGAGCTTGCTGGCAGCGTCATGACGCCCGCAGCTAAGCGCTCGCTGCTCATAACTTTGGCGCTTGCGCTCCTGGCTGGTATCGTCGGCGCATTGATCGGGACTCAGTTTACGAGCAGCAATCGCGCAAACGCCGACAATGGGCTGCATAGCCTACTCCATGACAATCTTGATCTGACTGCCGCGCAGGATCGGGGCATCGCGGCGGAAGAGGCTCTTTTTCGCGGGCGCCGAAAAGCGCTTGAGCAGCGAGTCAAAAATGCCAACGCCGAACTCGCGCGGGCAATCCGCACGACGAAGCGAGATGGTCCCGAAGTGAAGAGCGCGATCGATGGCGTGCATGACGCGCTCGGGGATTATCAGAAGGAAACCGTCGCGCACATTTTCCGGATGCGTTCGGTGCTGACGTCCGAGCAGGCCGAGACCTTCGATCGGGCGGTCGCCGACGCACTGACCAAAGATGACCGTTGAACGCCGAACTGCCGGACGCTGCTTTGGCCAGCCGCGCGATCGCTGGCGACGAGCGGGCTTTCGCGTCGATTGTCGCCCGCTACAAAGCTTTGCTGTATCGCTTCATCCGTCGGTATGTCCACGACGCCGACGATGCCTACGACCTGTTGCAGCAAACCTATGTTGCGGCTTGGTCCTCTCTCTCACGTTACGATCCCGAACGTCCACTTCGAACATGGCTGCAAACGATCGCGCTAAACAAATGCCGCGATCATGCGCGCAAGCTGAAGGTGCGGCGGCTGTTCGTCGCGATCGGATTGACCGACCAGCTTGCCAATGTTGCCGATCGACGCCCGAGCGTGGAAGACGGTCTGCTTGCGGACGAGGAGCAGCGGGCGCTGGCGACGGCTATCGCCGATCTGCCGCGCCAGTTGAAGGAACCGCTGTTGCTGACCGCCTTTGGCGGGTGCAGCCAGTCCGAAGCCAGTCGCCAGCTGGGCATCAGCGCGAAAGCGGTCGAAACCCGTGTGGCACGCGCGCGGCGCAGACTTGCCGATGCACTGGGGCAGTTATCCATGGGGAGCGAAAACGATGATACATAGGTTATCTGTAATTTCCTGCATCGCGCTGGCCGCGCTTTCGCCGAACAATCCGGCGGTTGCCCATGAGCCGACGGCCACGCCTTCGCTGGCCGCTTCACTTCCGGAGGCGGCAAAGGCTGCTGCGGATGTGGTCGATCGTTTTCATGCCGCCTTAAAGCGCGGCGACACCGGGGCGGCCGTCACGCTGCTTGCCGTCGATGCGCT
>JBGSMP010000232.1:0-3408 GCA_041740105.1 Sphingomonadaceae bacterium | reverse complement strand
ACTCCGGCATGCATGGCCTAATCCAACCGCCGGACGCGTAATTGTCGATCTGGATGAAAAGCGAGTACGCTTGAGTTGTCCCCAGCCGAATTTCGCCTGGTGACAATGTGGTGACAATCGTTGGAAACTTGTCCGTTGTCGCCAGTGCCTCGCGAGCTTCGCGAGGTTCAAACGATTGGTTTTCTGAGAGAAAACTGGAGCGGGCGAAGGGATTCGAACCCTCGACCCCAACCTTGGCAAGGTCGTGCTCTACCCCTGAGCTACGCCCGCTCGAGCGTTCTGCCGGAGCGAACTCCGGCGGGTGAGGCGCGGCCACTAGCAGTGACCTTTCGTAAGCGCAATCCCCTTGGCATCCACCCCGCACTTCCCACATAAGGGGTTGCAAGCAGGAGAATCACGTGGCCACTCTAGGGCTGAGCGCAACCGATCGCGCCGAAATCGAAGCCTTCCGGACCGACGTTATCGAGCCGTCGATGACGAGCCTGGTCATCCTCGATTTCTGGGCCGAATGGTGCGGGCCGTGCAAAGCGCTTTCGCCGGTGCTCGAAAAGATCGCGGCGGAATATGCCGCCAAGGGCGTGATCCTCAAGAAAGTCGATGTCGACGCCAATAAAGCCGTCGCGGCGCAATTTCGCGTCCAGTCGATCCCGACGGTCTATGCTGTGTTTCAGGGTCAGCTTGTCGCCGACCTGACGCCCGCTCGCACCGAAAGTCAGCTAAAAACCGCGCTCGATGCGATCCTGAAGCAAATCCCGGTGCAGGGCGAAGCACAGGCGCTCGAGGCCGAGATCGAGCCGCTGATTGCGATGGGTGAAGATGTGCTGACGTCGGGCGATGCCGAACGCGCGGCGGGAATTTTCAGCCAGATTGTCGATATGGCGCCCGACAACCCGCAAGCCATCGCCGGCCTGATCCGCGCGCTCGTTGCCGCCGGTCGGGTCGAGGAAGGCGAAAGCTTGTTTGCCGCGCTTCCGCCCGAACTGGCCAAGGATCCCGCCGTTGCCCGTGCGCAATCGGCACTAGCACTGGCCAAGGACGTAAAGCCGGTCGAAGACCTGAGCGGCCTGTCGGCTGAGGTTGCCGCGAACCCCGACGATCATGCCAAGCGCTTCGAACTGGCAGGTGGCTTGATGGCCGCGGGCGACCGTGATGCCGCGGCCGACCATCTTCTCGAAATTATCCGCGCCGACCGCGAGTGGAACGAAGGCGCGGCCAAAGCACAATTGCTCAAGCTGTTCGATGTCGTCGGCCTCATGGACCCGTGGGTGTCGGCGCAACGTCGCCGCTTGTCCGCGGTGCTGTTCACATGAGCCAGAAAACCGAAACCATCCAGCGCATTTCGATTTTTCCGATCGGCGGCGCGCTGCTGTTTCCGCGGATGCATTTGCCGCTGCATATTTTCGAGCCGCGTTATCGTGCGCTGATCAGCGACGCGATGGCGCGCGACCGGCGGATCGGCCTCATCCAGCCCAAGCCCGTGCAGGCCGACCGCGATGGCCCGACGCAATTGTTCGACATCGGCTGCGTCGGCAAAATCGCGCATGTCGAAGCGATGGATGACGGGCGCTATAATATCGTTCTGGAAGGACTGGCGCGATTCCGCGTCATTCGCGAACTCGATGTGACCACGCCATTCCGCCAGATCGAAGCGCAGATCGAAGCCGACAATGCCGACGATACCAATCTCGACCTCGCGCGTCGCGCCGGCCTCGAACAGGAATCGCGCGCCTTTGCCGAGGCACAGGGGTACGCGGTCGACTGGGAGGCCGTCTCGCGCCTCGACGACGAAGCGCTGGTCAACGGCATCGCGCAGATCGCGCCGTTCGATGCGGCGGCAAAACAGGCTTTGCTGGAAGCCGCTTCCCTATCGGACCGAGCGGATTTGATCGTGCAACTGATGCAGTTTTTCGGGCGGCACGGCGGGGAAGAAAAAGTCACGCTTCAGTGACGCACTAAACGCAAACCCCCTGCAACAATTTCGGCACCGTCCCCGATTCGCCGCGCGCTTCGGCCATGAACAGTGACTTCAGCGGCGCAATCTTCTGCACGGCATCCAGCCCGAACCGCCGCACAGCCCGTGCTGGTTTGCCCTTTATAGCAAACAGCCGGTTGAGCGAATCAGTCGCCACCGAAACCGACAGCGTGTCGATGCTGCGCCATTGCTGATAATGCGCCAGCAACTGCGCGTCGCCGATGACGAGGCCGATCCGCGTGCCTTCGACGAGCACTTCGGTCAGCGCGGCCACATCACGAAAACCGAGATTGAGCCCCTGCCCCGCGATCGGGTGAATGCCGTGCGCGGCGTCGCCGACCAGCGCGAGCCTTAACCCCGTGATCTGCGCTGCATGATGAAACCCGAGCGGCCAGGTCGAGCGCGGCGCCGCGGCGGACAAGTCACCGAGGATATTGCCGGTGCGCTTCTGCGCTTCGACCGCAAAAGCATGATCCGAAAGCGCCATGACGCCCGCCGCGTCTTTTGCATCCACCGTCCACACCAAAGCCGACCGGTTGCCAGGCAGCATGGGCAGCAACGCAAACGGCCCTTCGGGATAGAAAATCTCGTGCGCGACATTGTCGTGCGGGATGCTGTGGTCGAACGCGGAGATGATTGCGGCGCTGTCATATTTCCAATGGGCTGTGCGGATGCCGGCGGCGGCCCGGGTCGGCGAATTGCGCCCTTCTGCCGCGACAAGCAGATCAGCTTTTATGACGCTGCCATCGTCGAGCTTTGCCGTAACGCCCGCCGCATCGCGCTCGACCGAAACGGCCTGCGCAGGCTGCCGCAAATCGATATGCGCCGCTGCCACCGCTGCCTCGCGCAGAACCCGGCGCAGAATACGATTCTCGACCATCGTGCCCAGCGCATCGTCGGTGGGCGTGAAATCGAGCGCGCCTTTGCTCAGGCCATCGCGGACTTCGATCCGCCGGATCTTGCAACCATGCGGGGCAAGCGCGTCTGCAATCCCGAGAGCCTCGAGCATCCGCCACGACGCCGACGCAATCGCTGACGCCCGCCCGTCGAAACTGTCGGACAGGGTTTTGGCAGGGTCGGCGGGATCGACGACGATGGTGCTTATCCCGTGCTTATCAAGCGCAAGCGCCAGCGTGAGGCCGACCAGCCCGCCGCCAAGGATGAGAATTTCGGTGTTTTGCATGGGAAGCGATATAGCGCGTTGTCGCGCGCCTCCAACTGTCTTTGCGCGAATCTTCGGGTAGGTCTTTTGGCCGCACTGACATCCAGACTGCCCGGCCCTATGTGGCAGCCATCTGTTTTACGAAAGCATATCGCGTGGCCGAACATTCAGACGAGTCATCGGCCCGCGCCATTCCGAGCGGTCGTTTGTCGCGGCTTGCCGTGTTCGGCCGCATGGCGACTGGGGTTGCGGGAAACGTCGTCACCGAGGGCGC
>JBGSMP010000165.1:0-4483 GCA_041740105.1 Sphingomonadaceae bacterium | reverse complement strand
GCATGCCGCTTTCGACCAATCTGGCGGAACGGGTGCGCGGCTTTCTGCATGACGACAGCGCGTGGCCGCGCTTTCCGCCCGATGTCCGCGAGTGGCTCGAAGCGCAGCAGCGCCGATCGCAAATGCCCGCGCCAGGCCAGTTGCTGGTCGAAACATTTCCGCATCACGGGCGGCATTATATGGTCGCCTACCCGTTCGAGGGGTGGAACGCGCACCAGTCGCTTGGCATGTTGCTGACCAAAAGAATGGATCGCCTCGGGCTGAAACCCATCGGATTTGTCGCCAATGATTACGCGCTGGCGACATACAGCCTCGATCCCGTGATCGATCCGCGCGCGCTGTTTTCGGCGGACATCCTTGCCGATGAATTCGTCGACTGGGTCGAAGGATCGCATCTGCTCAAACGCGCGTTTCGCGAAGTGGCGGTCATCGGCGGGCTCGTGGAGCGCCAACATCCGGGCACGCGCAAATCGGGCAAGCAGGTCACGTTTTCGACCGACCTGATCTACGACGTGCTGCGCCGTTACGAGCCCGACCATTTGCTGCTCAAGGCCGCCTGGGCCGATGCGCGCGCCAAGATGACCGATGTCGGGCGGCTCGCCAATCTGCTCGATCGCGCCGCCGATACGATCCTCCACATTGATCTGCCGCGCGTCACGCCACTCGCCGTGCCCGTTCTCGTCATGATCGGCCGCGAACATGTCGCGCAAGGTTCGGTCGACGATGCGCTGCTGATGGAAGCCGAAGCGCTTGCTGTCGATGCCATGCGGGACATGGATTAGCGGCTAAAAGCGAACCTCCGCCGACAAGGTGAACGACCTTCCACGCGGATCGGCAACGCGGGGATCCCACGAACCGCCCGCACCCGAATCACTGTCATAGGTAATGGCGAATGGCGGATCGGTGTTGAACACATTGCGCACACCACCCGTCAGCGTGATGCGGTCGCCGATGCGCTGCGAGATCGTCGCATTATAGGTAATATAAGCCTTCACCCGCGGCTCGAAATCGGGGCGCGACGCACTCGCCGGCAGGGTCTGGTTTGCATAGCCATCACGGTAGATTTGCGAAAATGTCAGCCCGAAGCCGTCGCGTGAATAGCTGACGAACGCGTTATGTTTCCATTTCAGCCCGATATCGCCGACCAGCGTGAAGACTCCGACAAGGTCCCGATAGGGCAAGTTCGGCAGCAGCTTTTCGCGTTTTGACAGGAGGTATGTGCCATCAAATCCGAGGCTGACTTCACCGTCGAGCGCGTCGAAACCGGCATTGGCCGTGAACTCAAGTCCCTCGGTCCGTCTCGACCCGAAATTGCCGGTGCGCAGATCGACTTGCGTGATGATGCCGTTGGTTCGCACGATCCGGTCACCAAATGCGCCGATGTTAGCAAACAGTTGCGGGATGGTGATCGTGCCGATCGTGTTGTCGACCGCGATATTCCAGTAATCGACTGAAAACGTGATCCGGCGTGTCGGCTGAACGACGACGCCCGCGCTATACTGTTTCGATGTTTCTGGCCCGAGGTCGAGATTGCCGCCGTTGATCGATTCGGGGTTGATGACCGCGCAGCCGGGTGTCGAGCCAATGGGTGTCCCCGGCGGACAGGTCGTCGGGTCAGCGAGATTGTTTCCAGGGTTGGGAAGCGGAAACTGTCCGTTGAAGATCTGGTTGAAGTTGGGCACCCGGAAGCCCGTGTTGTACGAAGCGCGGAATAGCAGCCAGTCAGCCGGACGGAATTTGGCTGTGACTTTGGGGTTGAAGGTTGATCCGAACCCTGAATACTCATCGACACGGCCCGCCGCTGTAATCTCGAGCGAGCGCAGGATGGGGATCAGGATTTCACCATAGGCCGCTTTTACATCGCGGCTCACCTCGGCCAATGCGAATGCGTTATCGAAGGGCGCATTGAAGATAGACCGAGAAGCGAGCGAGCCTGCTGAGCTTGCATCGAACGAATAGCTTTCGCGCCGGTAATCCACGCCGAATGCAACCTGAATGTTCCCGGCGGGAAGTGCAAACAGGCTTCCAGAAACCGAAGCATCGAATTGCTTGACCTCATATTTGCCGCCCGCAAGCGTTACGCCGTCGGCTGATACGGCGCGCAACCCCGCGATTGCTTGCGCCGACTGCGCCAGCGAAAACGGATTGATGATCCCGCTGTTGAACAGCCCGACAATACCCGGGGCACTCTCGCCCGGTGCCGTTGGCGCGCGCGCGTCCGCCTCGCCGATGCGCGGCACGGGCGATCCTGTGACGGTCGCATTCGCCGTTTGTGTGCTGTTTGTATAGACGCCAGTATAATGGAAGCCTGAACCAAGCGTGGTGTCGGACTTGCTGCGGGCATAGGAGCCGCCCGCCTGATAGTCCCACGCTTCGAACAGCGGACCTTGAACGCCGATGGTCGCCCGCAACGTCTTTGTGTCCGTGACAAGCGAACGCGAGCCGCAATCGATGCAGCGATATCGAAAGCCGATCGGTTTGCCGAAGTTGGATGCGACCGCAGGCAACACGCCGACGATCGAATTGTAAACACCGTCATAAATCGGCGCTGTCAGTGCGTTGCGCGGATATGCGATCGGCAGCGTTGCCGTGTTGCCGGTGTACTGGTTGTTCGAAAACACTTTGCGCGCAGTCGCGTCCGATCCGGTAATTTCCGCGAAAATCTCGTGTCCGCCGAGCTTCACCGTGCCGCGACCAAAAAAGGTCAGCGTCTCGAGCGGCTGCTGAAGCGTTGCGGCGCGCGCCGTATCCCAGGAACAAGCGAGTGCGGCACCCGGCACGGCCCACAGGACCGAATCGTAATCAAGGCCACCCTCGACGGATGCGCATCCCGCGCCCCCGGGCAGACGCAATGGGTTGACGCCGCCATTGGCAAGCTGGGTCGTGCCCGGAATGAAAAAGCCCGTTGTCACGCCATTTGCCGGAATGAGCGCCGTCGCGTTGGTTCCCGCGCCGCCCAGCAAAGTGCCGCTTTGCGCAATGCCGATGCCCGCTGCCGTCGGATTGAGCTGCTGCGCTGTGGCAATCGGCGTGCCGCGCGTATCGATCGACAGCCCGCGATTGGGCTGGTTCCCGTTTACGAAATCGCGGTCGCGCCCGAACAGGGCACCGTTCCAGCTCTTGCTGACCGCGCCCATGATATTGAAGCCCTGCTCGTCAATATCACCATAGCCTGCCGTCGCCGACAGTCGGTAGATCGGTGCATCGCCTTCCTGCGTAATGTCGGTGAAACCATTGAGGGTGAGGCCCTGGAAATTGGTCTTGGTGATAAAGTTGATGACGCCGCCGATCGCGTCGGTTCCATAAATGGCCGATGCGCCGTCTTTCAAAACTTCGATCCGGTCGATCGCAGCGAATGGGATCTGGTTGACGTCAACGGCCGAGCCGCCCTGTCCGTGAGAAGAAACTCTGCGCCCGTTGAGCAGAACGAGTGTTGCAGAAGGGCCTTGCCCGCGCAGATTTGCCGCTGACAGACCATTTTTGCCGCGCGAGTCTGCACCCACAACATCGCTATTCGACGCCAGATTGTCGGTGCCGTTACCGTTGCTGGACAAAAATGATATAATCTGTTCGGGATTGCTCAGCCCTTCTCGCGCCAGGTCACGATTGCTGATGATCTGGAGCGGCAGTGCGCTGTTGGCAGGATCGCGTTTGATCCGCGATCCGGTAACGAGGATTTCCGGCGCATCATCGCTCTCGGCGGACGCTGCGTTTTGCGCAAATAGTTTTGCAGGCATTGCCAGCGCGGTCGTCGCCGCCAGAACGACCACGAGCTGCTTTATGTGAAGCATGAAACGAAACCCCCGATTGACCCCTATTCGACACATTAGGGAACAAAAGTCGCGGAAGTGCAACACTTGAAACAACAAATTTTCGCCAATCGGTTCAGTTATGGTCCGCAATCGTGATCAGTGCTGCATCCATGATCGGCTGCGCGCGCGTGCCCGCCGGCATGTCGTTGGCGAACAGCGAAAAGGTCAGCGTGCGCCCGCTTTTGGCAATCATGTGACCCGAAAGTGCGGCGGTTGCATTCAGCCCGCCGGTCTTGGCGAAAACGCGGCCTTCGAGTGCAGTGCCCTTGAACCGATTTGCGATCGTGCCGTCGACGCCGCCGATCGGCAGCGAATTGCGCCATGCCGCTCCCCATGGTTGCGCCGCGACCCAGCGCAGAAATTTGACCATTCCGCGCGGTGCGACGCGGTTGTATGTCGACATGCCCGATCCGTCGGAAAAGTCATAAGCCGTGCGCGCAACGCCCGCTTTAACCAGCATCGTCTCAATCACGGCAAGGCCACTGTCGGAACCGCCGCCGAGCCGCCGCATCAGTAGGTCGGCGTGGAGATTCTGGCTTATTTTGTTGATCGTGCGGATGTCGTCGGCAAGGGGCGGTGGCGTGAGGCGCGCCAAACCAGATACGGAAACAGGTTTCGGGCACCCCTTTTTCGGGCACGGCGTCATCAAGGGGAAGGGCGCCGGATTTTCC
>JBGSMP010000160.1:0-5592 GCA_041740105.1 Sphingomonadaceae bacterium | reverse complement strand
CGTGGGCGCGGCTTTTATTGCCGGCGCCCGCGCCGCGATCGCCGACCGCGCGCCTTACATCATCTTTACGGCTGCCGGCGGCGCGCGGATGCAGGAAGGCATATTGTCGCTGATGCAGATGCCGCGCACGACGGTTGCGATCGCCGAATTGCGCGAGGCGGGGCTGCCCTACATCGTCGTGATGACCGACCCGACGACCGGCGGCGTGACGGCAAGCTATGCCATGCTCGGCGACATCCAGATTGCTGAGCCCGGTGCCTTGATCGGCTTTGCGGGCCAGCGTGTGATCGAATCGACGATCCGCGAAAAACTGCCCGAAGGATTTCAGCGCGCCGAATATCTGCTCGATCATGGGATGCTCGACATGGTCGTGCCGCGCGCCGACTTGCCCGCAACGCTCGGAATGCTGATCGCCTATCTGGTGGACAAGCGGAAAGCCGCCTGACTTGGGTGATCATGCCCGTTCGGATGACGCCGCCGTGCAGGCACAGCTTGACCGGTTTGCGCAGCTTTCGCCGGGGCGCGACATTCTTGGGCTTGAGCGCATCACCGCATTGTTGGCCACGCTCGGAAATCCGCAGGACCGTTTGCCGCCGGTTTTCCATGTCGCCGGGACCAACGGTAAAGGATCGACCTGCGCCTTCTTGCGTGCGATCCTTGAAGCGGCGGGCCAGACGGTTCATGTTTACACTAGTCCACACCTCGTCCGCTTTAATGAGCGCATTCGGGTTGCGGGCAAGCTGATCGACGACGAAGACCTCGCGCCCCTCCTCTCCGAAGTGCTCAATCGCGCCGAAGCCTATGCCATCGGCCCGAGCTTCTTCGAAGCGACGACAGCGGCGGCCCTGCTCGCGTTTAGCCGGGAGCAGGCCGATTACTGCGTGATCGAGGTTGGGCTTGGCGGGCGGCTCGATGCGACGAATGTCGTCACGCCGATCGTCTGCGGCATCGCGCAGATTGGCATTGATCATCAGGCGTTTCTCGGCAACACGCTGGCCGAAATCGCGGGCGAGAAAGCGGGGATAGCCAAGGCGGGGGTGCCGCTGATCTGTCTTGCGCAATTGCCCGAAGCGATAGCTGCAATCGAAGCTGTCGCGGCAAAGGCCGGTGCACCTTTGTCACTCGAAGGCCGCGACTGGCAGATCGACAAGACGCTGTCGCCGTCGATGGTCGGCGCGCATCAGGTGCGGAATGCCAATCTTGCCGCGCAAATGGCGCAGCACGCGGGGCTTGGCGCGGCGGCGATAACGACGGGGATCACAGGCGCAGTTTGGCCAGCGCGGTTGCAAAAACTTGGCGCGGGTCCGCTTGTCGGGCTCAAGCAGGTCTGGATCGACGGCGCGCACAATCCTGCGGCGGCGCGGGTGCTGGCCGAGGACCTCGCCGAGCATCCGCGTCACCTCATTGTCGGCATTCTCGCGAACAAGGATGCGGCGGGCATCATCGCGCCGCTTGCTGCGCAAGCGCTCAGTCTTACTTTTGTGGCTGTGCCCAATCATGACAGTCATGATCCAGTCGCGTTAGCGGAACGGTGGGGCGGGACAGCGGCGGGGTCACTTGTCGACGCCTTGGCGACCATCGACGACAACATACTGATCGTCGGCTCGCTGTATCTTGCTGGCGAAGCGCTGCGGCTGAACGGGGAAATGCCGAATTAGGAAGCGCCGTTGGCGGGAGCGAAGGTTACAAAGGTTACACGAACAGACCTACCAAGATCTGAGGCAGCGTGCACAAAGGGCGCGCGGACTTTTGCGGGGATCGACGATATGAAAGAGCTGACCACGATCATTGCAGAAGTCGCGGGGTGTAGGACATTGGAATTTCCCCAAACGCGTCACCCGGGGCCCCGAGCCGGGACTTGGCTTCTTTCGGCGACAACAACGGCAGCTGGACCCCGGATCAAGTCCGGGGTGACGGGGCCCTGGATGTGCAGCTCACGTGTATCTCTAGTGCATTGGTTAGCTCAACTCACTGTCAGGCACACGGCGAACCACCTCTATAACTATAATTCCAACTACAGTGCTCAATAAACCCCAACCAAAAATTTCAGTGCGTCCGAGAACGATGGCAGCAATCCCACCGAGCACTATCATCGCGCTGGAAATACAAACAAAAATCAGTAGCCAAAACCTGACGAACCTAGCATCTCCCAGCCAAGACTTCGCGCCTATGACCGCAATATATGACCCCACGCCAGCCTGGATTCCAGCGTAAAAGACCCCACCAGGTCGATCATAACTAAAATCATCCCATCCATTCATGGACGCGATAATTCGACCTATGACATTGCCGATAACATACGCCCCAATCCAAATAAGCAGGCCGAGCGGATAACCGATCAACGCACTCTTTTTATTTTTGATAACGTCCAAGTGCGTGTTCCCAGATTGAATGCCCCGTGCTGCCTAGGAAACGTTCACCTAGTCAATTTCTTATAAGCCAACCGCGTCGGACGATCCGCTGCATCGCCCAACCTGCGCCGCTTGTCTTCTTCATAACTCTCAAAATTCCCCTCGAACCATTCGACATGGCTGTCCCCCTCGAACGCCAGAATATGCGTCGCGAGGCGATCGAGGAAAAAGCGGTCGTGGCTGATGACCACGGCGCAGCCCGCGAAAGACTCGAGCGCTTCTTCCAAAGCCCGCAGCGTTTCGACGTCGAGATCGTTGGTGGGTTCGTCGAGCAGGAGCACATTGCCGCCCGCCGCGAGCATCTTCGCCATATGCACCCGATTGCGCTCGCCGCCGGATAGCTGCCCAACTTTCTTCTGCTGGTCGGTGCCCTTGAAGTTGAACGCGCCGACATAGGCGCGCGTGTTCACTTCATGCTTGCCGAAATAGAAGCGGTCGTTCCCCCCTGAGACTTCCTCCCAAACATTCTTGTTGGGATCGAGGTCGTCGCGCGACTGATCGACGAAGCCGAGTTTCACGGTGCTGCCGACTTTGATCGAGCCGGTGTCGGGCTTTTCTTGCCCTGTGATCAATTTGAACAGCGTCGATTTGCCGGCGCCGTTCGGCCCGATCACGCCGACGATTCCGCCCGGCGGCAGCGTGAAGTTGAGCCCTTCAAACAGCAACTTGTCGCCATAGGACTTGGTCAGCCCTTCGGCATCGATGACATTGCCGCCGAGCCGTTCAGGAATCTGGATGAGGATCTGCGCGGCCCCCGGGCGACGATCCGCCTGCTTTTCGACGAGCTCGTCGAACGCGCGGATGCGGGCCTTGCTCTTGGTCTGACGCGCTTTGGGAGACTGGCGAATCCAGGCGAGTTCGTCGCGAATGGCTTTCTGACGGCCTTCTTCCTCGCGGTCTTCCTGATCGTTGCGCTTGGCCTTGTTTTCGAGCCACGCCGAATAATTGCCCTCGAACGGGATGCCGCGCCCGCGATCGATTTCGAGCACCCAGCCCACGACATTGTCGAGGAAATAGCGATCGTGGGTGACGAGAATGACGTTGCCGGCATAATCGATCAGATGCTTTTCAAGCCACTGGACGGATTCGGCGTCGAGATGGTTGGTCGGTTCGTCGAGCAGCAGAATTTCGGGCTTTTCGAGCAACAGCCGGCACAGGGCGACGCGGCGACGCTCGCCCCCCGACAGATTTTCGACCGACGCATCGCCCGGCGGGCAACGCAGCGCTTCCATCGCGATTTCGAGCTGGTTGTCGAGCGTCCACCCGTCGACCGCATCAATCTTTTCCTGAAGATCGCCCATTTCGGCAAGCAGCGCATCGAAATCGGCGTCTTCGGGAGGATCGCCCATCAATGTCGATATGGCGTTGAAGCGGTCCATCATGTCGGCCACGTCGCGCACGCCGTCCATGACGTTTTCGCGGACATTCTTTTTCGGATTGAGCTGTGGTTCCTGCGCCAGATAGCCGACGCGGATGCCCTCGCCTGCCCATGCCTCGCCGTTGAATTCGGTGTCATAGCCCGCGATGATCTTCATCAGCGTGGATTTACCCGCGCCGTTGACGCCGATGATCGCGATCTTCGTGCCCGGCAGGAATTGCAGGTGGATGTTGTTCAGGATCGGCTTCGCCGCGCCGGGGAAGGTCTTGGTCAGGCCCTTCATGACATAGGAATATTGAACGGCCATCGGTCGGGGACTTTCTTGTGCGAGTGTGACTGGATTGATCGGGCAATTAGCCGAGGCACGGTTGTTTGGGAAGTCACGCCCATGAGCCGTGTTTGTGCAAGCCGGCGTCGCATGTGGGTATGTCTGCAATGAAAACCGGAAACTATACCGATTTTATAGGATTAAATGCCTGAACATAATAGAATCAATAGCTTGGACAATTTATCGCTGCAACTTAGGCATTGACGCGGCGAAATGTGGCACTATTAAGGCACATAGCGACGGCATTGTGCCGCCCGCATGTGTGTCTTTCCCAAGGAAACCCATAGCATGAAGAAGTTCTCACTCGTACTCGCAGCCACCGGCCTCCTCGCGCTCGCGGCTTGCAACAAGACACCTGAAGCGCAGAACGTGATCGACGCGGGCGACAACGCCATGAGCGAAATCGCGAACACGCAGGATAATCTCGAAGCAACTGCCGATAACGCTGTTGCTGCTGCCGATAACGCTGCCGACAACGCCATGGGCGCCGTCGAAAATGCAACCGACAACGCTGTTGCTGCTGTCGAAAACACGACGGACGCGATGGCCAAGTAAGCCTTCGGCTTTCTTGCTAACGAATTGGGGCGCCCGGTCTTCGGATCGGGCGCCCTTTTTCTTTACTCGTTGTCCGTGCGTTCGATTCCATAAGGCGCGAGCAACGCCCAGATATGCGGCGGCACCATCAACTTGACGCGCCGCGGTCGTTCGCGCCGCAAATGGATGACCGTTTCGGCGGCTTTCATTTCGACGCGCGTGCGTGCAAATTCGAGGCCACGCGGCCCGAAGCGCGGCATGACCCAGCTGACGATCGGACGCACCCAATCGGGCATCCGCCGCAACGGCAAGCCGCCCGCCGCGCGTTCGACATTGGCCATAAACCCCTTCACTGGTCCCGCGCGCTTACCCGCACTGGCCAGCGGTTTTGTCTCCAGTTCGTCGCCGAGCAGTGAAACCAATTCCTCACCGCGTTCATTGCGGACGATAAGCCACTGGTCCCCCTGCCCCGCCATGTACCCGACCGTGATGTCCGCTAGCACATTGGTGTAATCGACGCAGGTCCGGCACGTCAGCGGGAAGAAATCGGGTGCAAGTTGCGAGATCGGGAGCTGTAGAAAAGGGATCAAGCGTTCGCGCCCGTCTGCGAATCGCAGTTCGACATGATAATCGGCGCGGAATTCGAGATAGACGATAGTGTCGGGATCCTCGTCGAGCAGGGCGAGAAATTCATGGAAGCGCGCTGTCGTCGTGTTATCCGAACAGGGCGTGCCGATGACGTAGAGCCGCTCGAAGCCGAGGCTTTCCTCGAGCGCGCGCAGGGCATGGACCTGGCACGGGATACCGATGATGCCGATGCGCTTGTGACCGGCTGCCCGTGCGGGCTCGAGCAAGGCCAATAATGGCGCATAGCCCATCCGCATGCCGCGTGCTGCCGCCATGGCTTCGGGCTTGGTCACCAGGACAGGCACCCCGCGCCA
>JBGSMP010000078.1:0-8906 GCA_041740105.1 Sphingomonadaceae bacterium | reverse complement strand
CCGTCACGACCGCCAACTTGCCGCGTAAATCGCTACCCGCAATAACATCGCTCGCAGTCGATCGCATGCCAAAGCCGCTACCGAGTGGCATTTGGTCCGTCATGCTGTTTGCCTTCCGACTGAATGTGCGCCCCACGCAGCGCTTGCAACAAGCAAGGCACCAACCGCCTGATGGAGCGTCGCCAGCACAATGTCGACGCCCGAATAGACCGTCGCAATGCCGAGCAGGATCTGCAGGCCGAGCGTCGCGTGTATCGCAATCGACGCCGGGCGGTCCCCTGCCCGTTTCACCGCGCGTGCCAGCATGACAAGCGCCACAAGCGCGACGACCGCCCACCACCGGTGGATGAAGTGCAGGATGAAGGGATCGTTGAACAGGTTCCAAAGCGGCGACATTGTGGCATCGAGCGGATCGGGCACGACCTGCCCGTTCATCAGTGGCCAGCTGTTCGAGACTTTGCCCGCGTCCATGCCCGCGACGAACGCGCCGAAAACGAGCTGAAAGCCGAGCACGGCAAACACGATACTGGTCAGTTTTGTCGGTCGCGACTGGCCCCGGCGCAAATCAAGCGCTGTCCAGATGAGCCCCGCCAGAATGAACAACGCCGTGCAAAGATGCGCGGCAAGGCGGAAATGGCTGACGTCGGTGCGTTGCGACAAGCCCGATTGCACCATCCACCAGCCGAGCACGCCCTGAAATGCGCCGAGCGCCAGCAAGCCGGTCAGCCGCCCCGCATAGCCCGAAGGGATCGCACGGCGCAGCGCAAACCACGCAAAGGGCAGCGCAAAGGCAAGCCCAATGACGCGGCCCAGCAACCGGTGGATATATTCCCAGAAATAGATGAATTTGAACTGCGCCATCGTCATGCCGAGGTTCACTTCGGCGTATTCGGGGATTTGCTTGTATTTCTCGAATTCGGCGAGCCACGCGGCTTCGCTGAGCGGCGGAATGGCGCCGCTGATCGGCTTCCATTCGGTAATCGACAGCCCCGATTCGGTAAGCCGCGTGATGCCGCCCACCACGACCATCAGGAAAACGAGGGCCGCGACCGCGAACAGCCAGTTTGCAATCGCGCGCGGTCGGCTGCGCGGTTGCACCGCTGTTGCAAATGTCGTCGCCATTTCGGCGATATAGGGCTTCAGATCAGAACAGGAAGAAGGCCCGTCGCCGATGAGACATTTATTTCTTGCCGAGCAATTCCATGACCGCGACTGTCATCGCCGTGGCACCGGTCGTCACAGCCGCACGCCCGTCGACTTTGAACAGTCCCGAATGGTGCCCCGCCACCGCAGGACCGCCTGCCCTCTCTGCATCGAACGCGGCTTGCGGCGTGCCACCGACACCGAAGTAGAAGCCGGGCACTTTGGTTTCGGCGGCGACGAAATAGGCGAAGTCTTCGGCACCCATGCCGGTCTGTTCCCACGGTGTTACTGCCGCTTCGCCGAGCTCGCGCCTGAACGCAGCATTGATCCGCTGCGCCAGTACACGATCGTTGATCGTCGTCGGCGTGCCGCCCGTGATCTTGATGACAGGCAACAACGCATCGGGCAGTCCATTGGCACGCGCGATCCCTTCGGCAACACGCCGGATCGCGGCGATCAGTTGGGCACGCGTCGTTTCGTCGTTCGCGCGCACCGTGACGAGCAGGTCGGCACGATCGGTGATGATGTTCGGCCGGTTCCCGGCATTGAACGCACCGACTGTGATGACGCCAGGGGTCAGCGGACCCTTTTCACGGCTGATAATACCTTGCAAGGCTTGGACGATTTGCGACGCGATATAGATCGGATCCTTGCCGAGCTGCGGCGACGCCCCGTGCGTCGCAATCCCGCGCACCGTAATCTCCAGCGCATCCGACGACGAGTACTGGATATCTTCGGACGCACTGACTTTGCCCGTCGCGAGTTCGGCACCGACATGATAGGCCAGCGCATAATCAGGTTTGGGAAAGCGCGTATAAATGCCGTCTTCGACCATCAGCTTGGCACCGCCCAGCGCTTCTTCGGCCGGCTGCACCACGTACACGATCGTCCCCGCCCAGCGGTCCTTCATGGCCGCAAGCCGCTTGGCCGTCGCAATCATGCCCGTAATGTGCGTGTCGTGACCACAGGCGTGCATGACCGGCGATTCCTTGCCGTCGACGCCGACCTGTCGCGCTTTGGACGCATTGGCCAGGCCCGATGTTTCGAGGACTGGCAACCCATCCATATCGGCCCGCACGAGAACCGTCGGCCCTGTCCCGTTCTTCATCACGCCGACAACGCCCGTGCCGCCGACTTTCTCGGTGACGACAATGCCCGAAATCGCGCGCAACTCCTTGGCCATGCGCGCGGCGGTATTGAATTCGCGGAACGACAATTCGGGGTTTCGGTGGAAATAATCATAGGTCGCGGCAAGATTGGCATCCCAATCGGCGCGGATCGCAGCCGCATAATCGGGCTCGGCCAGCGCGGGGGTTGAGGCCAGCAACGCCGCGGTGAACATTAGGGACCGGATCATGCGTCTGCGCCCATCTTGAATGCACACAGCTTGTTGCCGTCGAGGTCGCGGAAATACGCGCCGTAGAAATGCATTTCAGGCGGTTCGCGCAAACCCGGTGCGCCCTCGTCGCTCGCGCCCAGAGCCAGCGCCTTGGCATGGACGCGATCGACAGTCGCACGATCGGGCATTTGCAGAGCGACCATCGCGCCATTACCTGCCACCGCTGGCTTGCCGTCAAACGGAGAACAAATGGCGATCATCGGCGCATCCCAGCCGCTGCCATAGAACGTGTATTTGTCATCGCTAAACATTACCGTGACACCGATTTCGGCAAACAACGCGGCATAAAATGCGTTTGCTCTGGCGCAATCGTTCGATCCCAATGTTGCATAGCCGATCATCATCGTCCCCTTCAGATGTTGCACGAATGTTCTACCTGCATCATATCCTGATCGCATGGCAATTCAAATCCGCACGAGTCTCGCCGAGCCCGAAACCGATCAGAGTTTCGTGCCGCATCGCCCCGACCGGCCCCTGAAGTCCGAAGGCGGCAAAGCGTTCAAGGTCGTTTCGGATTATGAAGCAGCAGGCGATCAGCCGACGGCGATCAAGGAGCTCGTCGAAACCGCGCTGACCGGCGAACGCAATCAGGTCCTGCTTGGTGTCACGGGCAGCGGCAAGACCTTCACGATGGCGCGCGTGATCGAGGAATTGCAGCGCCCCGCGCTGATCCTCGCGCCGAACAAGATCCTTGCCGCGCAGCTTTACGGTGAAATGAAGTCGTTTTTCCCCGACAATGCCGTCGAATATTTCGTCAGCTACTACGACTATTATCAGCCCGAAGCCTATGTCGCGCGCTCGGACACGTACATCGAGAAAGAAAGCTCGACCAACGAATCGATCGACCGGATGCGACACTCCGCGACCCGGTCCTTGCTGGAACGCGACGACGTTATCATCGTGGCTTCGGTGTCATGCCTCTACGGGATCGGCTCGGTCGAAACCTATTCGGCGATGATCTTCGACCTGAAAAAAGGGACGACGGTCGATCAGTCCGAAATCATCCGCAAGCTCGTCGCCCTCCAATACAAACGCAACGAAGCCTCTTTCCAGCGTGGCAATTTCCGCGTCCGCGGCGACACGCTCGAGATCTTCCCGTCGCATTATGAAGACAGCGCGTGGCGCATTTCGTTCTTCGGCGACGAAATCGAAAGCATCGTCGAATTCGATCCGCTGACCGGCAAGAAAGCCGCCAGCCTCGATTATGTCCGCGTCTTCGCCAATTCGCATTACGTCACGCCCGGCCCGACGATGAAGCAGGCGATGGAAGCGATCAAATTCGAACTGTCCGAACGGCTGAAAGAACTCGTTCTCGAAGGCAAACTGCTTGAAGCGCAACGGCTGGAGCAGCGCACCAATTTCGATCTGGAAATGATTGCGGCCACCGGCAGCTGCGCGGGCATCGAGAATTATTCACGCTTCCTGACTGGTCGCTTGCCCGGCGAACCGCCGCCGACACTGTTCGAATATCTCCCCGAAAACGCGCTGCTGTTCGTCGACGAAAGCCATGTCACGATCGGCCAGGTCAACGGCATGTCGCGCGGCGACCACCGGCGCAAACTCACGCTCGCCGAATATGGCTTCCGCTTGCCGAGCGCGATCGACAACCGCCCGCTGCGCTTCAACGAATGGGACGCGATGCGCCCGCAGACCGTCTGCGTGTCGGCCACCCCCGGCCCATGGGAAATGGAACAGACCGGCGGCGTCTTTGCCGAACAGGTCATCCGCCCGACGGGGCTGATCGATCCGCCGGTCGAGATCAAGCCAGTCGAGGATCAGGTCGACGACTGCATCAACGAAATCAAGAAAACGACTGAAGCCGGGTATCGCACGCTGGTCACCACGCTGACCAAGCGCATGGCCGAGGACCTGACCGAATATCTCCACGAAGCGGGGATCAAGGTCCGCTACATGCATTCGGACGTCGAGACGCTCGAACGCATCGAGCTGATCCGTGACTTGCGGCTCGGCGTTTATGACGTGCTGATCGGCATCAACCTGCTGCGCGAAGGCCTCGACATTCCCGAATGCGGGCTGGTGTGCATCCTCGACGCCGATAAGGAAGGCTTCCTGCGCAGCGAAACCTCGCTGATCCAGACAATCGGCCGCGCCGCGCGCAATGTCGACGGGCGCGTCATTCTTTATGCCGATCGCGTCACCGGCAGCATGGAACGCGCGATGCGCGAAACCGACCGGCGGCGCGAAAAGCAGCTCGAATATAATGCCGAACACGGCATCACGCCGCTGACCATCAAGCGCAACATCTCGGACGTCATCGGGCATTTGTCGAACCGCGACCAGGTGACGATCGAAATCGATGAAGACCGCCCCCACATGGTCGGCCACAATCTGCGCGGCTATATCGAAGACCTCGAAAAACGGATGCGCAAGGCAGCAGGCGATCTCGAATTCGAAACCGCTGGCCGATTGCGCGACGAAATCCGTTCGCTCGAGGCCGAGGAGCTTGGCTTGCCCGGGGCGGCGGTGTCGGCCGCGCCGATCATGGGACGCTCGAACGAGGGCAAACCGGGGACGCGGAAAGACCGGTTCGGGAAGACGCAGCGGAAGTGGGAGAAAAAGGGATGACAAATAGATTTGGCGCCGGTTGGGTTGCAAGGCGCGTATAGATTTTGAATAAATTAAGTTGTGTCGGGACAGCAGGTTCGACTAGAATCTGCGTATGAAAAAGTTATTGGTTGGGGTCGCATTTGGTTGTCTTTACGGTTGCGGGACCGAAGGAATTGTTGTTCCGCCATCGACAGCAAATAAGCCCCCAGTATTCACGTCTGCTGCGACGGCAAATCTTGTCGAAAATATTCCTCTGTCTTACCCTGTCTCTGCGACCGACAGCGAAAATCAACCGTTAACCTACTCGATTGCAGGAGGCGCAGACGCGGCCGTATTCGCGATCAACGCGAGCGGCGTTGTCAGTCTCGCCGCGCAAAATTTCGACAACCCTGCTGATATGAGCGCAGATAATGTCTATCAAGTAACGCTTGCTGTCAGCGACGGCACAACAACGACCACACAGGCGTTTGCCGTTACGGTGATAAACAGTCGCGAAGGGATCGCCGTTCGGCGCATATTTACCGGCTTTACCGATCCCGTCGCCATGGTGCCGATTCCGGGGGACACTCGCTTGTTTGTCGCTGAACGGGACGGATCGATTTGGTACTTCGATCCGGCAACGAATACCCGAAGCCTCTACGTTCGTGCGGCGCCCTTCGATCCAATTGGCGGCCCGCAGTCACTAGGCCCGGATGGCCTGCTTGCTATGGTGCCGTCGGCATCATTTGCAACTGATGGTGATCTTTTCGTCGCATTGAACGACTCGCGTGGCAATATTCAGGTCCGTCGGTTTGTCCGTCGCATCATCGAATCAGGCCTGCTGAATAACTCCGCAGAAGTGCTGACGATTGCGCGGGGAGCACAAGCGCCGACGGCGGGTGCCTGGCTCGGCATCGGGCCTGACAATGAAGTCTACCTGGCAACAGGTGACGCTGGCGGACCGAATGATCCGACCAACAGTGCCCAAAATGACGGATCTCGTTACGGAAAGCTCATACGCATCCGGCGCAACCCCGATCCCAATGCAGGTGCGAGTCCGGTTTTCTATTTCTTTGATAAGGTCGCAAAGGGTCTTCGGCAGCCGTCAGGCGGCTTTTTTTCAGGGAGCGATCTCTACATAGGCGATCGCGGGCAAACGCGATTTGGCGAATTAAACCGGATAGCTGTCACGCAGTCTGCCGTGAATTTTGGATGGCCGTTCCGTGAAGGAAATGTTGAAAACCAACCGAGCGCACCGATTGGGCTGATCGACCCGTTGCTTCAAGTCGCATACGGCACCGGGCCAAAACAAGGCAGCGCATTGGTTGTGGGACGCGTGTTCACGACGAGCATCCCTGAGTTGCAATCACGTCTTGTTTTTGGGGACTTGGCGGGCTCGATCTGGACGGTTGAAGTTTCTCGCTTGACCGCTGGCACTGTTTTGACAGCTGCAGACTACGAACGCCGCAACGAAGACTTTCAACCTGATGTCGGCACGATCTCGGGCATCGCGGCATTTGCTTCGGGATTGGACGGGCGCGCCTACATGTTAGATCGCGACGGGGAACTATTCGAGATTATTTCAGGCTGATCTTGCAGCGCCAATCTCGACCTGCTGACAACAAAAAAAAGGGCGGCACCGTCTCCGGCACCGCCCCTTTTCTCAAATCAAACACCCCATCAGGGCATCCGATAAATTCAGATCATCTGCTTGATCAGTTTCGTGCTGCGACGACGCAGCGACATGCCGACAAGACCGAAACCTGCAATCATCATGCCCCAGGTCGTTGCTTCGGGAACGGCACTTGAGAGCGCCGTGACTTCGGCTGCAATCTGCCCCGTGTTGTCGCCGTTGTTGCTGTCCCAATAGAACAGTTCAAGGACGCCAGCACTGGCGGCCACGCCGGCAAAGCTCGACCCGACAAGGAAATAGCTCGTGTTGATCCGGCCAACCATGGCACCAAACGGTGCGGTGAAACCGGCTTGCGCGTAGCCGCCGAAATTCGTGCCGATCAACGTGCCGACAGCTTGGCCCGAATCATCGGCTGCGGTTGCAAAGCGGTTTGCAACCAATCCGTTGGCATCGGAAAAGCGCGGCAGTGGGCCTGCCGACCAGAGATCGTTGGTATTGCTGCTGACCGTGAAGGCCTGACCGGCCGTCAGCGAAATCGTGCTAAGCGCTGTGCCGCCTGACGAGCTGTTGGCAAGCGCCTGGACAATGAATGTCGCAGCGGAAGCGGGAAGTGGGGCCATCACGGCGGCCGCGAGTGCAAATGCGGTAAACTTTTTCATTACGATACTCCTGAAAGGCTGATACTTTCGCCCCCACAGCCATGTTTAACAGAAAATGATCCATGTTGCACTGCACAAAGGAAACGGTTCGTCCCGTTTTGGATCAATCCTCGCGGATCAGGCTCGCTGTTTTGGTTTCGGGCAGCAGCCAATAGGCAACGACGGTCATCGCGACGACCGCGGCAACATACCAGAAAAAGCCACTCTCGTTGCCCGCGCTCTTGAACGACAGCGCGACATATTCGGTCGTGCCCGCCAGCAACGTGTTCCCCACCGCATACGGAAATGCCACGCCGAGCGCGCGGACGTGCGCGGGAAACAGTTCGGCTTTGACCATCGCGTTGTTCGCGGTGTAGCCGCCGTGTAGCGTGATCGGGATCAGGATCAGGGCGAGCGCGGCGTAAGGCGATGTCGTCTGGCCGAGCAATGTGAACACCGGCACCGCCACAACCGAAACGCCGATGCCCGCAATATACAAAAGCGGCTTTCGCCCGAAGCGGTCTGCCAGCATTCCCGCAATCGGCTGCAGGCAGAACGACCAGACGAGTGCAGCCGCGATGATCAGCGTCGCCGTGCGCTTGTCGAAGCCCGCGCTATTGATCAGATATTTGAGCATGTAGGTCGTGAAGGCATAGGAGGCGAGGCCGCCACCGCCCGACATCATGGCAACCAGAATGCACGAGCGCCGGTGGTCGCGCCACAGGATGCGCAGCGACGAATGCTCGCGGCTCTGGTCGATCGCGGCAAATGATTTGGTCTCGGTCATCGTCCGGCGCAGCAGGAAGACCATCACGGCCAGAACCGCGCCGATCACAAACGGGATGCGCCAGCCCCAGTCGCCGAGCTGCGCCTCGGTGAGCACGCTTTGCAGCGTCAGCGCCGTGACGATGGCCAGCAACTGCCCGCCGCTGAGCGTCGCATATTGAAAGCTCGACCAGAACCCGCGCCGTTCGGCTGGCGCCATTTCGGACAGATAGGTCGCGCTCGAGCCATATTCACCACCGACAGAAAGGCCCTGAATCATGCGCGCCACGACAAGGATGACCGGCGCGGCAACCCCGATCTGTGCGTAGGTCGGGGCAAAGGCGATCATCAGCGATCCGACCGCCATCATGATCACGGACAGTGTCAGCCCGGCTTTGCGACCATGCTTGTCGCCGTATATGCCCATCACCCACGCGCCGATCGGCCGCATCAGGAAGCCTGCGGCAAAGATCGCGGCCGTGTTTAGCAGTTGCGCGGTCGCATCGCCCTTCGGGAAAAAGACCGGCGCGAAATAGATGGCGAACGTGGCGTAGGCGAACCAGTCATACCATTCGACAAGATTGCCCGCCGAACCGGCGACGATGGATTTCAGGCGTTGGGCAGCGATGCTCATCTGTGCGGCTTATGCGACAAATGGCTTTGCTGCCAAGCCGCCGATCGCCTAAACCCCGCCGATGCGTCTTGTTCGTTTGTTTGTCATCGCGCCGGTTGCCCTTGCGGCTTGCGTTCAGCCCCGCGCGCCTGTGCCGCGCCCGATGCC
>JBGSMP010000072.1:0-2666 GCA_041740105.1 Sphingomonadaceae bacterium | reverse complement strand
ACATTACCAGGCGCTCGATGCGTCAAAGCCCGACGGATTTGCCGCGCTGGCCGATAAGATTGGCGATATCTCGGGCGGGTTGTCGATTTTCCTGTCGACCGCGCCGTCTTTGTTCGAGCCGACGATCAAGGGCCTGGAAAGTGCCGGGCTAGCGGGCGATAATGTCCGCATCGGTCTGGAAAAACCGTTGGGCAACGACTTGGCGTCATCGTGCCAGATCAACGATGCAGTCAATGCGGTATTCCCCGAAAAGCGGACCTTCCGCATCGACCATTATCTCGGCAAGGAAACCGTGCAGAACCTAATCGCGCTGCGCTTTGCCAATATGCTGTTCGAGCCGCTGTGGAACGCCAACGCCATCGAGCATGTGCAAATTACCGTCAGCGAAACCGTTGGGCTTGAGGGACGCGCAGGCTTCTACGACGACACCGGCGCGATGCGTGATATGGTGCAGAACCATATGCTGCAATTGGTGGCGCTAACTGCAATGGAGCCGCCTGCCAATCTGGATGCTACCGCCATCCGCGACGAAAAGGTAAAAGTCCTGCGCGCGCTACGGCCTGTTGTTGAAGGCGATGTCGTGACCGGCCAATATGGCGACGGTGCGGTCAAAGGTAAGGCGGTCAAAAGTTATGACAGCGATCTCGGCAAGCCTTCGGACACCGAAACTTTTGTCGCGATCAAGGCCTATGTCGATAACTGGCGCTGGCAGGGCGTACCGTTCTTCTTGCGCACCGGCAAACGGCTGCCCGAACGGCGAAGCGAGATTGTCATCCAGTTCAAACCTGTGCCGCATAATGTGTTCAAACAGCGCGGCGGGCGGCTGGAGGCGAATACGCTCGTCATCCGGTTGCAGCCTGAGGAATATGTGCGGTTGCTCGTGATGGCGAAGGAGCCGGGGCTCGATCGCGGCGGCATCACCTTGCAGGAAGTCCCGCTCGATCTGTCGCTGACGACCGCCTTCGCGGGGTCGCGGAGACGCATCGCGTATGAGCGACTTCTGCTCGACCTCATCGAGGGCGACCAGACCTTGTTTGTCCGCCGCGACGAGGTTGAGGCGCAGTGGAAATGGGTCGATGCGATCCGCGAGCTTTGGAAAACGACTGGCTTGAAACCCAGAAATTACGGCGCCGGAAGCTGGGGGCCAAATGCGGCGATTGCGCTTGCCGAACGCGATGGAGTAAGCTGGCATGAGTAAGATGCACGCGACATTGGATGCGGTTACCGCGCGTATCGTCGAGCGCTCGAAACCCGGCCGCGCGGCCTATCTCGACCTCATAGCACAGCAACGCGAAGCCGGGCTGAATCGGACGGCATTAAGCTGCGGCAATCTCGCGCATGGATTTGCCGCAAGCGGCGACGACAAAGCCGCCATTCGCGGTGGCAAGTCGATGAATATCGGCATCGTCAGTGCCTATAACGACATGCTGTCGGTGCATCAGCCTTACGGCCGCTATCCGGAGCAAATGAAGATTTTCGCACGCGAGGTTGGCGCTACCGCGCAGGTCGCAGGCGCAGTCCCCGCGATGTGCGACGGCGTCACGCAAGGGCAGGATTCGATGGAACTGTCATTGTTCAGCCGCGATGTGATCGCGATGGCAACAGCGGTTGGACTTAGTCACGGGATGTTCGAAAGCGTCGCGATGCTCGGTATCTGCGACAAAATCGTGCCCGGTCTGCTGATCGGTGCGCTGCGCTTCGGCCATTTACCGACGATATTGGTTCCGGCCGGACCAATGCCGTCGGGCCTTGCCAACAAGGAAAAACAACGCGTTCGCCAATTATATGCCGAAGGCAAAGTCGGGCGTGAAGAGCTGCTCCAGGCCGAAGCTGCCTCGTACCACGGTGCTGGCACCTGCACCTTTTACGGCACCGCCAACTCGAACCAGATGATGATGGAAGTCATGGGGCTGCATATCCCCGGCGCAGCATTTATCAATCCGGGTACGAAGCTGCGGACGGAACTCACGCGCGCTGCCGTCCACCGGTTGGCCGAAATTGGCTGGGAAGGCGACGATTATCGTCCGCTCGGGCTTTGCGTCGATGAAAAGGCTATTGTGAATGCCTGCGTCGGCTTGCTCGCGACCGGCGGCTCGACCAACCACGCCTTGCATATCCCGGCGATTGCGCGCGCCGCTGGGATCATCATCGATTGGGAGGATCTTGATCAATTGTCGTCGGTCGTGCCGCTAATTGCGCGTGTCTATCCCAACGGGTCGGGCGATGTGAACCATTTTCACGCAGCGGGCGGCATGGGCTACGTGATTCGGGAGTTGCTGGATGCCGGATTGCTCCACCGCGACATCATGACCGTCGCGGCCGATGATCTGACCGCTTACGGTCAGGAACCGGTGCTTGACGGCGAAGCGCTCGCGTGGCGCGATGCGCCTGCGGTCACCGCTGACGAGACGATGCTTCGCCCACCCGCTAATCCGTTCAGCGCCGATGGCGGGATGCGGCTTGTGACGGGCAATCTGGGCCGCGCAACATTTAAGACCAGTGCGGTAGACCAATCAAATTGGACAGTCGAAGCGCCGGTGCGCTGCTTTACCGACCAGAATGATGCATTGGCGGCGTTCAAGGCGGGCGAACTTGATCGAGATGTCATCGTCGTCATCCGCTTTCAGGGGCCTGCAGCGAACGGCATGCCCGAATTGCACAAGCTG